>MKRO01000217.1:555-4906 GCA_001896965.1 Sphingobacteriales bacterium 41-5
AAAATTTACAAATATCCGGCATTACATCAGGCTGCAAAAGCAAAGCCTGAATAAAAAACTTACAAATTATAGCCTGATTGCCGAAGCCGCCGAAATCATTGCAATGTCAGTGATTTTTGCGCTGCTTTCAAAGCAGGCCATTGAAAACACCATCACGATCGGGCTATTTGTTATCTACATACAAGGGTTTCAAAGTTTACAAAACAACTCCAAAAATTTTTTGCAATCGATCGTACAAATATTACAACAACGTGTTTTTTTAAAGGATCTTTTTGCGTTTCTCGATATTGAAACAACAGAAAAACTTCAAAATAACGAATCGTTCCCGGAATTGAAAAACGGCCTCACTATTCACGGCCTCAGTTTTAAATACTCGCCCGAAGGCCACCAGATATTGAAAGATATTTCCCTGAGTTGCCAACCGGGCCAAATCATTGCCATTGTTGGCGAAAATGGTTCGGGCAAATCAACTTTGATAAAAATTCTTTCAAAATTGTACGAGGCTGATTCGGGTAAGATTTATTTTGATGATAAAGAACTAAAAAATTTGCGAACAGATGAGTACAGAAAACGATCTGTGTTTTTGTTTCAGGACTTTGAAAAATATTTTTTTACGATTGAAGAAAATATTGTTTTGGGGAAGCCGGATCCGTCAAAAACGATCGCAGACATACAGTTTGCGGCAAAATCATCAGGCGCAGACAGTTTTATAACAAAACTTTCAAAAGGTTATCAAACCCGCATGGGGCGTATTTTTGAAGGGAGCGAACAATTAAGCGGAGGAGAATGGCAAAAGCTTGCGTTGGCGAGAGTGTTTTACCGAAATGAGGCTTCCTTAATTGTTTTGGATGAACCTACCAGCGCGTTGGACGCGCAGGCAGAGTTTGACATTTTCCGCCAAATTCAATCCATCGGAAAAAACAAAATGGTCATCCTCATTACCCATAGATTATACAATTTGAAAATTGCTGACTATCTCTATGTAATGCAAAACGGCCGCATTGCAGAAGAAGGCAGGTTTAATGAGTTAATTGATAAAGGAGGAACCTTTACCCGCCTATACAATATGCAACAGTTATGATCGCTATTGGGGACATAAAAATAAAATATGGAACTGAAATTGCATTGATCGTGCTTTGCTGCCGGGTACACTTTAAAACCGAAGACCGAACCGCGTTGCAAAATTTTATAAACACTTCTGTTATCGACTGGAACGATGCAATCTTTCTTTCTGCTAACCACAGAATCGAACCCATCATATATAAAATTTTACAAAAAGCAATTATTCCTGCCGAAGTGGCAAACAGAATAAAGCAAAATCAATTTCACCTGATTCAAAATAGTTTTAAACTGGCTTTGGAAACCGAACGGATTATTAATAAGTTAGCCGGGCACAATATTCGCTGTTTAACATATAAAGGAACCGCCCTTTCAAAACAATTATATGGAGACATTGTATCGCGCGAGTCGAGCGATATTGACCTCGTTATTGCTACCGCTGATTTTGACAGTGTGATAAACCTTATGCGGGAAGATGGTTATACTTTTGAAAGCTTACTGGAGTATAACTACTATAAAGATGATGTTTATAAACGAAACAAAGACCTTAGTTTTAACAAATACGAAAATGACAGCAGGCAGTTTCACGTAGAATTTCACTGGGGAGTGGTTGATCCCACATCGGGAGTAAAATCATCAGCCAATAGCGCACTATTTGACGAAACAACACGAATGGAGCTCGCAAAAAGCGAAGTAGAAGTGCTAAACATCAGTTCTCATTACCTGGCAGTTTTTCTGCATCATTCCGTTGCCGATGGTTTTAGCATTTTGAGAGACCTGGTAGATATAGGACAAATTATTTTTCTGAAAGATATCATTAACACAGCTTACATCAATCAATCAATTTCAGGCCTCCGCTTAAAAAAAGCCCCGGCCATTTGTCATTTCATTTGCAAAGAACTGTTGGGCATTGCCGTTCCCTTATCGGTGTCGGTAAATCTTTCTGCTTCGGAAAAGGATTTCTTTATAGAACAACTGCTTAACAAAAAAATGTTAGGAAGCAATTTCAAGGCTCAACTTTTTAAAAAAAGTATTTATTATTTAAAAGACAACGCTACCGATAAATTTAGATATCTTCTCAGGTCATTTTTACTAAGGTTTACCCCTTCAAGAAAAGACATCCGAATATTTAATTTACCCCGGAAACTTCATTTTTTATATCCTGTATTGAAACCCTTCAGATCTGTATTTAGCCCCTCCACAAAGGCCGAAGAAACGGAAATGGCGCGGCAACAAAAAAAATCCCTATTTCGAAATAATAACGATTAAATTATTAGCGCATTAAATACATTTTACCATACCCTTTGTTAAAGTATTTATCTGTATTATCGTTGGGAGCGGTGTATTTATCTAATGCCCTGTTATTCAAATTTGTAATAACGCGATAAAGATAAACGCCGTTAGCAAGTTTTTGCCCGTATTGATCCGTGCCATCCCATTTGTACTCTGTGATATTCCTGCCGATTCTTAAAGGCCCTAATTCATTTTTAATAATTTCCTTCACTATTTTCCCGGTGATTGTTAATATTTGTATCCTGATGTTCTGGGGAATTTCTGATCCTGTGAGCGTAAATACAAAAGCGGTTGAAGTGGTGAAAGGATTCGGATAGTTCAATAAATTTGAAATCATGGGCTTGTTTATCACCTGAAACGCCACCTTATATTGCATGTCACCTGCGGTATTTCCACTTTGATCTTTTGCAGATACAATCAATTCATAATTTCCATCCGCAGCCAGATACGGTTTGAAATTTACAGTTGCAGTATTTTCACCGGTTGTTGAAGCCGGGCGAAAAACCAAAGTATCATTATTAAAATTGAAATCCCTCAAAACTCCATCGGGGTATTTTAATTGTACTTTAATAAGATCCGTTGAATTCAGCGGCAGCCATTTTGCATCATCCGTAAGTTTTATTAAAATATCAGGCTTAGCAGAAACAATGTCTTTGTTGAGGATATGCAAGCCGTCAAAAGTGACATCAAGATAAGGATCGGAGCTATCGCCCCTCACATAAAAATCCTTGTAAATAAAATTATTAAAATGAAATTGCTCGGCTTGTGCGTTGGCAGGGTTAAATTCAACAAATAATGAATTATTTCCTGTAAACCGGTTTGACGGAACAGGTACATTCAATTTAATGGTATCGCCTGCTATCAGGGCCTTTTGGTTGGCAACGGTGAGGATATTTTCACTATTGTTTTTGTCTCTTACCGTAAGTTTTACTTTTAAACTATCACTGAAATTGTACCGGCTAATATTTTTAAAAGCCACTCCAAAATTCAAAGGTTCACCAATATCTAAGGTATCCTTCATTGAAAAATAAATATTGGGAGTAATTGAGCCTTCGGGTGCAGGCTGACCATAAAGCCGCCAGTATTTTAACTGGTAGGGAGAACGATCGGCGCTGTCTACACTTTGCATTACAATTCTTAGGCCGGGATAGGTTGCCGCATTTATTGAAGAGAGATCAATATTCTTTTGAGAAGGAGCAATGTTTGTCAATAGAAGTGCTTCCTGCCCACTTTTGTTAACCCCGATTATTGAGACAGAAACGCTATCACTAACGGCGCTTTCTGAATGCGCACCATGCCACTCCAATCTACTCCAGGAAGTGGCCGTTTGAAAAACCGGTGATTTTACAAAACCAGAAATTCCATGTAGTGGCAGATTCAATTCTATCTTTAGCTTGTCGTTGATCGAGTTGCCTATTACTTGAGCTAGAGGTGCGGTGTTGCCTTTCTGATAAACAAATATAAACGGAACCTCAGTTTGTATTCTATCAAGTTCCGTCAAACCCATTAACTTCATCTTGTGGTAAAGCGAAGTCCCTTTTCCTAAAACAGACGTATCTCCGGCCCAAACAGCCGGCAAAACAGTAGGGCTCCATTGGTTACTGGTGAGACTAACATAATATCCGAAAGGGATAGAATCCATAAAATCCATAACCGCCTTTCTGGCTTCAAGGGTCGAGATATCAAATTGAAAAAATCCTTGTACTGTATACCCCGGCCGCCACTCAACCGGAAGATAGCTCCCATATTTTCCTTTTGATCCGATTATTTCATTGTTAACCGGAATAAGTGTTTTGTTGTTAATTACATAAAAACGTAACGAACTTAGATTTGTGTTAGGATACTCCGGACCGCTATAGCCTCCCTGTATCAAAACATCCCCAATATTGTACATTGCAATATCCCTTGCACCGATTATGTTTGTTGCTGTGCGAATAGCATTGGTGATAGTTATTCGACCTTTCAGCGAATCAAATAAAAAGTTCCGATTGTTGTCAAT
>MKRO01000217.1:5069-9333 GCA_001896965.1 Sphingobacteriales bacterium 41-5
AATAATACACCATACTATCCCTGAAGGTGATTACTGGATTAAATTCTACTACTCCGCCTAGAGACGTTTTATTCTGCGTTATTTTTAATGGAGAATTAAAAAGCTCAGTCGTATCAAGCTCAAATAAATAATTTCTTGAAGTTGCGAGCGGATTGGCCGTAGAAGCAGAAAACTTAATACCCTGCTTATTTATAATAGCATAATTGTATGGATAGACCGGCCTTAGTTCATCTTCAAAAATAAACACATTCTTTGTGACACTATTATTAGTTTCGTACAATTCGCTCACAGCATCATCGGGATCAATTGTTACCGTTATTTTATTCGCTCCTTTGTCTTTTGTCGGATCAATCGGTATTGAAAACGAAACAGAATCTACATACCTGATCCCTTCAATCGTATCTCTTTTTATCAAAGACGTACTTAGGTCTGGGTAAGTTCTTTTCACTTCAACTACAAGTTTTTGACTAATAGCTTTACCCAGATTCATAATTTTTAGGCCCACCTTAAAATCAGTCTCAGCTATTGAAACAAAAGCCGGCGACACATTCACTAATTGATCCTCAATCGCATAATCAGGTTTGTCAAACTGATAAAGACGAATTGCCGGATCCCCATTAAGGGCGTACTCTTCACATTGAGACCTCTGTAATTGCCCCGGTTCTCCTGCCGCTTCGAAAACACTTTCAATTGTCCTCTTCATTAATTCCCCAATTGTTTTGGAATAGGGTACAGTTGACAAATTTTCATAAAATCTTATATTATAAAAATCGAGTGTGTTCACATATCCCAGACTGGTACCCGCTAACATTCCAATGGCTCCTCTGTCTTTTGCTAAAACATATTTTTCTGACAAAACATCGGGGGCTGAGATTCTGGCTGAGGTAAGTCCAAATATATCTCCCACACTGCAACCCATCATATTAAAAAGTGGATATTTCCCCGAATTATTGTAATTCATTGGGTCATCAAGGTTAAAATCCAACGTAGTCGCTGAGGAGTGGCCAAAATAAGAAAGTAGTCCTATGCCTTTATTTATTAAATCGGTCAATCGTTCTGACAAGGTTTGCTGGGTTCCCGTATTGTAACTTTTCACGAATTCGCTTACAAATGCTCCCCACGAGGTATCTTCAACAATAGCTTTGGGCCTTCCAAGCAAACTATACAATAAATCAATAGTTGGCTGGTCATTGGCGCCAACCATGTGAATTACATTTTTCTTCCAGGCACTTTCCGAAATTAGTGGAGAGGGATTATTCAAAGCACTTTCGTATTGCTTTACTTTATTCAAATAGACTGACAGTTCGTCTCCGTTCACAATTGAAAGCCTGCCAACTGGGGTGAGCGGAACCGAACTGCTGCCCTCGGAGGTCAATAAAATATCAGAACCCGGATACCCCATCGTAGGTACCAGGTTGAGGCGTGAAATATCAGCGGAATACGCGGCTTCATTAATTCTGGCAGCATAATAATTCACCGCCTTGGCAGCAATAAAAACCTGCTTTGGAAGCACTGAAAATTTATTTCTCGCCCAGCTTGTAAAATTCCTCACACCCATAGGGTCATTTTTTATTCCAAATGCAAACTGGTCTATCAATTGGTCAATCATGTAAACTTTCGCATTGTAGGAACCCCCTGCAGCAGAAGCCCGGTAGGTACGATATTCCTCAACAGGTTTTGCTCCACTCTGCCCGTTTAAAATATTATGATGAGTGATCATTAAATAATCACCCTGGTTCGCGGGTGTTAAATAGTTTATGAAGTTTCGGGTTTCGAATTGTTGAACCGTTTTTATAGCCGCCGCGTCCTGGCTAACCAAAACCAAATCCTGTACGGCTGATGAAGGTTGTAAAAAAATTTTGAGCAAAGAAGGGTTTGACGGATCTACTTCATAGCGCCTACCGTTCGACAAGTCGTACAAAACAGGTATTCCGCTAAAAGTAAATCCGGTTATTTCCACATATTTTCCGGTGCTGTTAGCTGGTATTTGAAACCTGAAACTACTTGCACCTCCAAAGTTGAATGTTCTTGCATAAGTAAGTTCAACCAAGGCAACCCTCACCCGGTCTGACACGGGCGCCGCGTTAGAAATAACAAAATCATTGCCTGCTTTCAATGTAGATGCGGGCAGAGATTTTACTAAACGGGCATAATTAAAACTACCAAGCAGCTGATCGAAAACCGAATTGCCATTAATTGACAACTGAACATTTCTATTATTAGGGGCGTTACCCACAATATTCAGCCTCACCTGCAAATCGGGCGCTCCGCCACCTAAGTAAGGGAAAAGATTTTCAGTAAATGCTCTCGATTGTCCGTTAGCAATATCTGTTGACGCCCAGCCTTTGCCCTGCTCGTAAGAGGCGGTGTACAAAGCGCCTGAACCGCTGCCTTCGGGCCTGCCGAAATGAATAGCTTCATTAAACGGAATGGTTCTGGTATAAAGAAAATACGGCTCAGGCGTAGCACCCGGTGGTATTTGATTGGCAGTTGGAACAAGGCGCTTATTGGCGCCAACCGAATTGATGGTTAAAAAATATGCTGCAGTATCAGTAAAAAGGCTCCTGGTATTATTAATCTGATCTAGCGTATTTCTGTACAACTGGTTATCGGGCTTGCCGTCGTTTATTTCACCCCAAAATTCAATAAAACCTCCTGCCGGAATAATACCTGTTTGAGCGCTTGTGTAAATCGGGACTTCAACGCCGTTCCTCCATAATTGAACATGAGCAGCCTCAGTGTTTGCCAAACCAATTGCTGCCAAAGCAGATTGAGGAACCCGATGCAAGCCTGTTGAACCAACCTTAAATTTATAATAGGTTTTATTGTAATCAATCCACTCATTGTTGTACTGCTGGGCATTTACAACTAATGAACAGATTGCGAAAAATATCAGAACCAGCCTTTTCATTAATATTCAAAACAATTTAAAATCAATTTTCTTTTTTTCGCCAACCCAGGTTAGCTTTTAACGAAATAACGTGGGTAAACAAAGGATTTGATTGGTTAGCAAGATTAGCAAACGCATAATCAATAACCGCAGGCCCCACTTTAAACCGCGCCCCTGCACTCGGTTGAAATATCCAAACTTTTTTTTGGTTTAAGGTATCCCCATCCGCAAGCCCTTTTTGAAAATTTCCTACACCACCCCGTATAAAAAATAAATTCTTGTACCCGTATTCAATCCCCAGTTTTGGATCGATGCTTACCGGATTACTACTGATAACAGTATTTCTGCGGCCATCAAAAGTTACGTCAAAATTAGTTTCGGCAAGAATAGAGGAACCCTTGCCCAAACCGAACACCCTGCCGGCTCCCAATTGCAGCCGCGGCGAAGTCATTTCGGTTGATTTTACCGGAATATCATTTTTAGTAAGGTACAACACTTCCTTTTCTTTGTCGGTGAAACTAAACGACCAGGCGTTAAAAGTGGTGGTAATGTCTTTGCCCACCATTCCGAACCTCCAGCTATCTTTAAAAATCTGAATGCCCGCATCCAGGCCAAACCCCCAGGCTTTGGCAAAACTTCCCACACTGCGGTGAATGATCTTTGCATTCAATCCAAAATTCACAGTTTTTTCTTCAGAACGATTTAGTTTTTGCGCATAAGACAGAAGGAAAGCATAATCAGCAGAAGAGAAAGGGCGAATATTATTGTAATTGATAGTGCCGTCCGGTTCCACCAAAAACAGGGTGTTCATAATGTCATCAACTCCAAATCTAAGCGCGGTAACGCCAATAGTGCGCCGGGAATTAGATGTTGGCAGGGTAACATTTATAAAATCATACTGCCCTATCCCGGCAAAATATTCAGAATGCATTAGATTAATCTGAGTACCCTCGTTCACATGCAATAATCCAGCAGGGTTCCAGTAGCCTGCGGTACCGTCTGCGACCGATGCTATTTGTGCGCCGCCCATTGCCATACCTCTTGCTCCTGCTCCAATATTCAAAAACTCGTTAGAATATTTTCGAAACTGCGCATGAGCGTAAAAGCCGGTTATCAAAGTACAAAAAATCAGTATAGCTTTTTTTGCGACAATCATTATAAAAATTTGCAATTAGAGTTTAATCAGTTCTCAAAAGTTAATCTTCCACGAAATTACATTTTCCATCCCAACAGTTTATACTCTTTAAAACAACGAGTCGGAGATTTTTGACGAATAGCCCTGCCGCTCGGGTTTATATGCCTGCAACTTACGCTGAATGGCGGGGCGGACGCATAAATTTTTTATTGATACAGAATGTTGTGTAGATTTTTGTA
>MKRO01000218.1:0-1755 GCA_001896965.1 Sphingobacteriales bacterium 41-5
CAATTGTGCCGCGTCACTCATCATGCTTTTGTCCCAGGGCGGGTTCCAGGTTACAATTACATCCACGTCGTTCACTCCTTCAATTGCGCGTATTTTTTGATCCACTTCAATCGGCAAAGATTGCGCGGCAGGGCAGGAGGGAGCTGTGAGCGTCATTAGAATCTGCACATTATTGATTGGTAGAATTTCAACTTTATAAATCAATCCCAGTTCCCAAATATTTACCGGAAGTTCGGGATCAAATACCGTTTGAATTTCTTTGATAACTTTTTCCTGAAGTGCTTCAGTTTCCATGTTGAAAAGTTTACAAGTTGAAAGGTCTGTTAACTAATTACTTTTATCAAAAGCCTTAAAGGCAATCGCGTAATTTTTCATTTGTTTCACCATTGCTAAAAGTCCGTTTGCACGTGTTTGCGCGAGGTGCGATGTCATGCCGATCTTATTGATAAAATCCAGATCAGCGTTGATAATCTCATCCGGCGTATGGCCGCTTAAAACCCTGATCAGCATACTGATCAAACCTTTTACGATCACCGCATCGCTATCTGCGTAATAAAAAACTTTTCCATCTTTATGTTCTGCGTGCAACCAAACCGTGGACTGGCAGCCCTTTACTTTGTTGTCATCAATTTTATATTGATCATCAAGCGGCGATAATTTTTTACCAAGATCAATGATGTATTCGTACTTGCCATCCCAATCATCAAACAGAGAAAAGTCTTCAACTATTTCGTTTTCTATTTCCTGAATATTTTTTGTACCGTTCATTTTATTAGTGACAGATTTCAAATAGCAGTCTAAAGATTAACCTGAAATTTGCAATCTGTAATTTATAATTATTTCAATAGTTTGACCGCCTTATGCACTCCTTCCACTAATTTATCAACTTCTTCAATCGTATTGTAGGCTGCAAAGGAAGCCCGCGTCGTTCCGGGAATTTTAAATTGATCCATCAGCGGTTGCGCGCAATGGTGCCCTGTTCGTATCGCGATGCCCTTATTGTCTAATAAAATACCCACGTCCTGCGGATGCACGCGATCAATGACAAATGAAATAACACTGATCTTATTTTTTGCGGCGCCGATGATTTTTAATCCTTCAATTTGTAATAATTTTTCAGTCGCATAACTCAAAAGATCATCTTCGTGTTTGCGAATATTTTCTTTACCGATTGATGGAATAAAATCCAATGCCGGTTTAAAAGCCACAACGTCTGCGATGTTTGGCGTACCGGCCTCAAATTTATAAGGCAAATCGGCGTAAGTCGTTTTCGGGAAAGTGCAGTCCTTTATCATTTCGCCACCACCCTGAAACGGCGGCATGGCTTCTAAAATTTCCTTTTTACCATATAAAACACCAACACCTGTTGGCCCAAATAATTTATGCGATGAACATGCGAAGAAATCGCTATTCATTTTTTGCACATCAATGTCAAGCTGCATTGACGATTGTGCGCCGTCAATTAAAACCTTCGCGCCAACTGAATGAGCGTTGGAAATTATTTCGTCAACCGGATTAATAGTACCCATGGCGTTCGACACATGAACAACCGAAACCAGCTTTGTTTTTGGCGATAATAATTTTTCAAATTCCTCCATCACCAGCTCGCCGGAATCTGTTAAAGGAATTACTTTGAGCAATGCATTTTTTTCTTCACATAAAATCTGCCAGGGAACGATATTGCTGTGATGCTCCATCCCTGATATAATGATCTCATCGCCTTCTTTAATATTTTGCCTGCCCCAGGTATAGGCC
>MKRO01000218.1:1763-5357 GCA_001896965.1 Sphingobacteriales bacterium 41-5
TGAAAATAATTTCTTCGCTTTGAGCCGCAGTAATAAAAGCCCGCACCGTATCACGTGCCGCTTCAAAATCGGCAGTTGCCTCTTCGGCCAGGCTGTGAATGCCACGATGTACATTGGCATTGGTGTTGGTATAATAATGAACCAGCGCATCAATCACTTGTTGTGGCTTTTGCGTGGTTGCCGCATTATCAAAATACACTAATGGGTGGCCTTTAACCTGACGGTTAAGGATGGGAAAATGAGCGCGTATGTTTTTTAAATCGATCATTATTGTTTTATATCCTTTGCTTTAATTGTAATAATCTTGTTGTCATTCATGACAACAAGTTCTCCATTTGTTTTTTTTAGACTCAACGAGTTTTTTAAATGACTTGTTTAAGCCTTTGGTAATTTTATTGCGTCTTTCAATGCTCTTTTCAATTTTTGTCATTACAATTTTAAAGAGTTGAATGTAAGGTGGTTTTTGATTTGAATATCAGTACTGTTTAGTTTTTCTGCAATCAGATCAGAAACCCCTTCCGAATTATCAATTAATACTTCGTCAACAATTGGCAGGTATTTTTGAAACAAATTTTTGATTCGGGAGACATATCTCCTTTCGATAACGTGTTCAGGAATGTTGTGGCCGCCTTCCCGCACTCTTATTCTTACACGACGTTTGGCCAGTTCTATATTTTGGAGCCAAAAAAATAGAATCACTACATTATATCCTTTCTCTTTTGCGTCCAGGATTTTGTTTCTATAACTTTTCGCAGACAAAGTAGTTCCAAAAGCGAAATTTTCACCAATATTCAAAAGTTCATCAATCCGGTTTAACATTATCCTGCCCGATTCTTTAGCAACTTTTTCGGGTTGAAAAGGAGAAAGTCCCCGCGCAATTTCATCTGCATTGACAAATTCCTTACAATCCAAAATTTCTGGTAGAATTGTAAAAGACGCCGTTGTCTTTCCTGCACCGTTACAACCAGCAATGATATATAGATTCTTTTCTATCAACACATGCAGACTACATGTTCAATTGCTTTTTTACCAACTCATCTACGTACAACCTGATCTCACCGGGCTTGATCTTTTCAAGTATATCCAGCGCAAAACCCTGTAACAACAAGGCTTTCGCGGTGTGATCAGCAATGCCGCGGGATTTCATGTAGAACAAAGCATCCTCATCCAATTGCCCCACAGTACAACCGTGGGAACATTTTACATCATCCGCAAAAATTTCAAGCTGAGGTTTTGTATTTACAGAAGCATTTTCCGAAAGCAAAATATTTTTATTGCTCTGGTAGGCACTTGTTTTTTGCGCGATCTGCCTTACAAATATTTTTCCATTGAACACTCCTGTTGCATTGCCGTTTAAAACGCCTTTGTATAATTCATTGCTCACGCAATTAATCTCACGGTTATCAACCACCGTATGATTGTCCACATGCGTATTGCCATTTTGCAGATAAAGGCCATACATATTTGCAAGGCTGTTTGGCGCACTCATCACCATGTTCAGGTTATTACGCACTAAACCGCCACTTAAGGAAACGGTGATTACGTTTGCAATACTCGTTCCAACCTGATGAACGTGCGTGGTGCTTACCACAGTTGAGTTTGGAGCGTCATTCTGAATTTTATAAAATTCCAGCACAGCATCTTTTTCAACAGCCATTTCAATCACCTGATTGGTAAAACTTTCATCGGCGCCAATGGTGGCAAAGGTTTCAACTATTTGAACGTGGGCGTTTTCATCAACATGAACCAGCACACGCGGTTGCGCAAAAATGTTGCCGCCGCGGGCATCGGTGATGTTATATAAATACACAGGATGCTTGGCTGTTCTTCCTTTCAGTACATGAACAAAAACTCCTTCCTGTATAAAGGCCGTGTTTAAAGCGTTCACGCCGTCTTTATGATAATCTGCACTGTGGCCTAAATGTTTTTCAACAATTGAGGCGAACTCGTTATGGGCTGCTTCCTGCAACGGCATTATTTCCAACTCATCGGAACGGAGCTTCGACAACTCGGGATGATAATGCCCATTTACGAAAGTGACCACATTTGCTTCATCGTGAGCGGGAAGTTTGATTGCTTCAAAATCTTCCTTCTTAAAACTTTGTTCTTTAAGATCGGTTGAGAAGTGGTAATCCTTGCTAAAAAAATCATTGATACGAGTATATTTCCACTCTTCGTGTTTTACGGTGGGAATGCCAACTTCGCTAAACTCGTTGAAAGCCTCATCACGCAAGGATTTGATGTGCGTGTTAACGGCATCAGCCTGCATTTGCTCAAATCTCTCTTTAAAATATGTAATTGTGTCCATTGAAATTATTCCTTGGTTGTCGTCCCGAGCTTGACGAAGGATGACATCTAAAATAAACATGGTTCGTCAGGCTCACCATGACATTCGGTTTGCTAAACCGCTACTTCGTGTTTGATGAAATCGTAACCTTTTTCTTCTAATTCCAAAGCCAGTTCTTTGCCTCCAGATTTTACAATGCGGCCGTTGTAAAGCACATGCACAAAATCGGGAACGATATAATCTAACAACCTTTGATAGTGGGTAATCACCAGCACGGCATTTTCAGGGCCTTTCAGTTGGTTGACGCCGTCTGCAACAATGCGGATAGCGTCTATGTCGAGCCCGGAATCAGTTTCATCAAGTATTGCGAGTTTAGGTTCCAGCATTGCCAGTTGAAAAATTTCATTACGTTTTTTCTCACCGCCGCTGAACCCTTCATTTAAAGAACGGCTGAGCATCGACTGATCAATTTCAACCAGTTTCATTTTTTCTTTCATCAACTTTAAAAATGAAACTGCGTCAAGTTCTTCTTGTCCGCGGTATTTGCGCACTTCATTCACCGCTGTTTTCATGAAATTGGTAGTACTCAGTCCCGGAATCTCAACCGGGTATTGAAAACTCAGGAACACGCCTTCGCCGGCACGCGCTTCGGGAGCCAGTTCCAACAAGTCTTTGTCATTGAATTCCACAGAACCTTCGGTTACTTCATAATCAGGTTTGCCGGCCAGCACAGAAGCTAAAGTGCTTTTGCCAGAGCCGTTCGGGCCCATAATAGCGTGCACTTCGCCTGCTTTCATTTCAAGGTTGATACCTTTTAAAATGTCTTTTCCTTCGATACCTGCGTGCAGGTTTTTGATACTTAGCATCTTGAATTACAGATTACAAATTGCAGATTGCAAATTTTTTTAATGATCTGATTTGTAGTTTTTTAAATAGTTAATAAATCCTGCTAATTGTTTGCTTGTGCTGGTGCACTTCTCGTTAATTGTTGCGAAATCCTCTGATGTGACATCGTCAAGCATTTGCGCGATCTTTAACTGAGTTCCCATTTCGCCACAAGAACCTTTAGCAATTAATAAAAAATATAAGAACTGTTTTTTGTTGTCTCTTTCAAATCCATCCGCGATGTTCGACGAAATTGAAACGCCGATCGTCTGATTTGATCTTTTAAACTAAAATCTTTTGATAATAAACTCAAATTCGTTAGCCGGTATATTTCCGGCACAAATCCATACTTATTTTCCAAACTTCCAAATCTTCGTATCGCTGAATCTTTGCCATTTATAAATTTGCTGATTGCAGATTAC
>MKRO01000218.1:5367-5932 GCA_001896965.1 Sphingobacteriales bacterium 41-5
ATCGGCCTGATTCAAATAGAGCTTATTTAGTAGAATCGAAAACCGCGTCGGTTGGAATGGTGCAGGCGGGCATTTTGAAGTTGATACTGCCCAAGAATAATAATCTCCAATCAGTCAACCTGCAATCTGCAATTCCCTTTATCCCACACTTCCTTCCAAACTAATCTCGAGCAATTTTTTAGCTTCCACGGCAAACTCCATGGGAAGATGGTCCATCACTTCTTTTGCAAAACCATTAATGATGAGTGCCACGGCTTTTTCAGTATCAATGCCTCGCTGATTGCAATAAAAAATCTGGTCTTCGCCAATCTTTGAGGTAGTTGCTTCATGCTCTACAACACCTGTGTTATTCTTCACCTCAATGTAAGGGAATGTGTGTGCGCCGCACTGATCGCCAAGTAACAATGAATCGCACTGGCTAAAGTTACGGGCGTTTTTCGCATTCCTGCCCACATGAACGAGGCCGCGATAGCTGTTCTGGCTACGCCCTGCAGAAATACCTTTGCTCACCACACGGCTACGCGTGTTCTTGCCCAGGTGCAACATCTTAGTGCCTGTATCGGCC
>MKRO01000219.1:0-2132 GCA_001896965.1 Sphingobacteriales bacterium 41-5
ACATCATTGGTAATTTTATACAATTCATACGCAGCGCCCAAAAAAGTACCCTGGTTATAAGTAAAAACCCAACCAGGGCTGGATTGTATGACACCGTTCTTATCAATATTATCATACACGGCGCCGCTAACAGCATTGTAAAGTTTTGCTTTTTCCCAATGATACACCTGCTTTGAAAAATCCAGATCGCCGGTGTTTCCGAACTGACGGTACATTCTTGCTCCAAGTATTGCGGCTGGTCCGTTGGAACAGGCATTTTTTGAACCCCCGTCTTTATTCCACCAAACCCCGCCATCCAAATCATTAGTGTACCCATTCCTGATGTCGGACCACAAGACATTTATAACTGTTTTATATTTTGTATCGTTTGTTGCCTGAAAAGCCCGCAGACTTGCCAAACCCATCCACTCCATATCATCATAAAAATGATTCACCCAGGTATTGCCGTTTTTTGCGAACATTCCGGTTAACAGGTCGTCCATCCTTAATTTCACAGACGCCGAATTTGTACGCAAATAAGCATCTACCAAAACATCCAAAACATGAGCAGTCGGCCAATACTGTGTCCAGTCTGCCGAATTATTATTTACGGTATAATATTTCCCGCCTGCGTTGTAAAATAAAGGCAATGAGGATTGCGCCGAATCTGCAATTTTACTCCATTGAAAAACTGTTTGCCCCGAAGGCGGCGCTGGAGGTGGCGCGGGTACGTCATCTTTTGATTTTAAACAAGAAAAAAGGGCCGGAGGTAACAGCAATAGCACAACGTAAAATAATTTATTCATTTTTTCAACAGGCTTTTTAAAAGTTTACTACAAATAGGCGCCGGCGATAAAGCCGGCCCCCTTCTTTCAAATTTTACGGTTTTTTATAATTTTGATTGTATTTTTCGGTGGAGTTCATTTGAACCCAGTAATCAGCAACAGTGCCCGCAGTGATATAATTTCGGTCAATCTTCCAACCCCAATCCCAATCGCCCTGGTTTTTATCAAGGTTAATGGCTCGGTAATCAAGAGAACTTGGATAAGCACCGTCCTGCCCACCCGGGTCGCCCATAAACGAATTAATGTAATAGGCCTTATCCACTGCGCCATCGTTTATCAGCATTACATATTTGTATCGTTCTTCCCTTGAGGTCCATCCAGCCGGGGAAAGAAAGTCGGGCTGCCCGTTTTTGCGCCAGATACCATTGCCAATATATGGCAACTCAAATACTGTTTTATTTTGATTTGGATAGAATAACGCCATATTTTTTACCTCGATAATCCGCCCACTTTTGGCACCAAAATCAAGCCTGACCCATAACACCTTTTCGGCTGCTCCACTCAAACCCGTGGGGGAAGCCCCGCCCACAATATTCAATTTCGTACCGGATAATTGTAAAGAGTATTGCGAGTTATCCTGGGAAATAAAAGCCATATCGCCTGCCCGAACTTTTGCGAACACTTCAAAAACACCATCAGACAGCCTGGTCATTTTAATTTTATTTGTACCGGCCTCGGTACCGGAACCCGTTATTGAAAGCTCAGAAGGCAATGGTAACATCCTGTTTACTGTAAAGAATTTATGCTCGGTGGCGTTGACCCCGTTCCAGCCTTTCGATGCTTTAACGGTCCAGCTCAATTTTGTTGAACCAAGCGGCGCAGCACCATTGAGTGCTGCAATAGCATCTAACTGAGCCTTTGAAACGGTTAGATGATTTTGTACACCTTTACCGTCTGATAAATATGTATACAAAGGTTTCGAAAAATCGCCACCCTCTTTATCAAATAACACCTCGTATAAAACCAGCCCTCCGTCTTCTGCCTGGGTTGTCTGCCAGGAAAATATAAACTCATTAGACTGGGATGTTTCAAGATTAATAGAAGCTCCGTCAGTTGGCGAAGTTAAATTAGTAACAGGATTGAGATTGAGGTTAAGTTCATTACTGTTCTTTTTGCATGAAAAGAAAACAAGAACGCCTAACGCAGCAAAGATTAAATTAGGTATCGTATAATTTTTCATATTCTTAGTTTTTAATAGTTAGGATTTTGAGTAAGATTGGGGTTCAATTCTTTTTCTGAAGGAGGTATTGGCCACAGGTAATGTTTTGAAACGTCAAATGTTCGGCTTTGCACTCTTATGTAACCGTT
>MKRO01000219.1:2237-4228 GCA_001896965.1 Sphingobacteriales bacterium 41-5
AGCACGTCTTTCATTCCTGATAACGTTTCTGATATTTGTGGCTCCCGGATAGTTCAATGCTCCCGCATCAGTAAATCCTGCCCTCTGCCGAGTCAACTTAATCGTTTTATCCCACACATCAGTATTGAATTGCCCTAAACTTTCTTTTGCTTCTGCGTACATCAGCAAAACATCTGCGTAACGGATAAGGTGAAGATTTAGCCCCGAACTGATACCGGGAGTTGTATATTGCGGATCCCAGTATTTTCTCCAATAATATCCTGTAGGGCTTCCCTGCCCGTCATTTTTGTACTCGTTAGCGCTATTACCACCCGCCGGCGTAGAACCCGGTTTTATGTAAATCATAACTTCGGTGCCATTTGGCCGCTTCCATTTAAAACCGTCGTAAACTATCGTTGCCGTAAGGCGTGGGTCCCTGTTCACATAGGGGTTGTTTTCGTCGTACCCGGAACCTGCTTCGTGAATTGATCGCCCGTTCAGCATGATATAACTATCCACTAACTCCTGCAAAGGCGCCAGGCCGTTTGTTCGTGCCCCTTCTGAAATTGGAGCGAGGTCGAAGTACTCTCCCCAGGTTCTTTTTACAGGTGCGTATTGTATTGCAAAAATCGATTCGGTATTTCTTTTATTAGTTGCTTCATCACTGAAAAGATTTGCATAATTGCTTTCAAGTGAATACGCCCCGTTAACATCCTGGTTGTTCATCAACTGCTCCCACACCGATACAACTTCCTGCATCCTGTTCCCTTCATAAAGCAACACTCTTGCCTTTAAAGCGAGCGCCGCTCCTTTTGTAATTCGTCCAAGATCCGTAGCCGTGTAATTTTCCTTTTTAGGAAGCCCGGCAATGGAGGCATCCAGTTCGTCAAGTATAAATTTCACGACATCTGCTTTCGGCAAACGCGAGATGGATTTAGCTTCGTCAACAGACAATTCCTTATTAACGATAGGAGCATCACCCCACCAATTTGTCAGATGAAAATGAAACCAGGCCCTGGCAAATCTCACCTCAGCTTTCATTCTTTCTTTTGTAGGTTCGTCAAGCGTTTGATTTTTATCTACATTCCCTAAAAAGAGATTCGCAGCTTTCAATCCTGTAAAATATCGGTTCCATTCATCCCTGAAGCGCCCGAGATCAGGCGTAAAGTTACCAGTTGCGATCAGAGTCACGTCGTTACCCCTACGGTAGGCATTATCAGAGAGGCCCTCATTCATTAACACATAATCACTGGTATAAAGCCATGAATAGATATTATTCAACGCCAGGTTCACATTGGCGGTAGTATTCCAATAGGTAAGTTCCGAAAACCTGTCGCGTGGCGACAGATCAAGTTTTTTACAGCCTGCAAAAAGCAATACACAAAGGGCCAAAAAACTCAAAACAGATTGTATTAAAAATTTCTTTTTCATTTTGTAAGTTTTTCAGGTTTTAAAAAGTGAGATCAAGACCCATCCCAAAAAACATTGGCATGAAATAGGCCCGCGCACTGTTGGCACCTGACGAGTTCGGGTCAACATTATTGTTGAATTCAGACATTTCAGGATCGAGGAAATCAAGTTTGGAAATCGTGATCAGATTTTGTCCGGTCAGGTATAACCTTGCCTTTTGCATTCCTGCCTTTTTTGAAATAGTTTGCGGCAGTGTATACCCCAGTTGGGCATTTTTTAACCGCCCATAGGCCGCATTAAACAAATAGATATCGGAGCCTCTGCGGTAATTGTTAAGGTTTGAAGCCGACCCTGCTTCCGCTAAACGCGGCCATCTTGCATCAGGATTTGTAGGCGTCCAGAAATCCGTTTGGTGCTGATACATGGTGCCGCCGTATCCGTAATGGAACGGTTCCACCTGTTCACCTCTGATCATTTGGGCCCTCTTGCCAACACCCTGAATAAATATTTGCAAGTCAATTCCTTTCCAATTCATATTGTACATCAGGCCGTAGGTATAACGTGGGAAAGGGTTTCCAAGAATGTACATATCTTCTTCAGTA
>MKRO01000219.1:4279-8754 GCA_001896965.1 Sphingobacteriales bacterium 41-5
ACCATTTCTGTCAACATGCCTGAGATCACCTGGGCCAACAACGGAGTTTGCAAATCTTGGGTACCCGGCGGGGTCATTGATCTGGTCTAAATTCTGGAAATATCCATTGGTTTTATATCCATAATAAACCGTTACCGGCTGACCAACGCGTCTTAACAACTTAAATTCTTCCTTTCCGTAGGGTGAGTATTGATCAACACCGGAATTAAGCGAAATAAGCTCATTAAGATTGTCTGCAAAGTTTAAGGAGAATGAGTGGTTGACTGCGTTGCCGGATAAATTATAAGTAGCCTTCACTTCCCAACCACGGTTTCGTACTTTGGCAAAATTATAATCGGGAAATGTGGCGCCAAAGATCAGAGGCACGTCTTCCCGCCTGATCAAAATATCGCTTGTCATTTTATCGAAGTAGTCGAAGTTCAGGCTGAATTTTTTAAATAGCGAAACATCCAGGCCCAGGTTGGTGGTAGCAGCTTTTTCCCAGGTAAGGTCAGGGTTCCCAAAACTAAATCCAGAGCCTGCAACTGCAGTATTATTGAACGCGTAAGCATTTACCCAGGAAAAGTAGGTGGTCTGATACTGATAGTTCCCAACATTCTGGTTTCCGAGAACGCCGTAAGAGGCTCTTAGTTTTAAATCGTTTACTATATTTCTTACAGGCTCAAAAAATGATTCCTGAGAAACTCTCCAGCCAGCTGATGCTGAGGGGAAAAAGCCCCATCTTTTATCTTTCGGAAATTTTGAGGACCCGTCGTACCTGAAACTGAGTTCAGCAAAATAGCGGTTATCAAAATTATATGCCGCGCGTCCTATGTAAGAGTTAAGGCTCGATTCTTTTGTTCTGTTTACAGTGTTATATGTTGCCCCGGGATCAATTTCGGTTCCGTCGACAGGAACATGAAGCTCAGCATCTGTAAACCTTTTTACAACCTGCATTTGCTCATCATGGTAAGATTCATTTGTAGCGCCTGCCAGAAGATTTACTTCACTTCTTTTGATCTTTTTAGAGTAGTCGAGTAAGAGTTGCAGGTTTGAGAAAAGGCCTTTAAATGCTACATCGCTTACCCTGCTATCCAATCCCGAACCACCTCCCGGGTAAAACCTGATGGGGTTCTGTTGTTCGTAGGATTTGTTTGAAACTGCGTTTCCACCGGCAATACCTCTCAACTTGAGGTCTTTGTATATTTGGAACTCGGCAGTTAAGCTTCCAAAAACTTCATCATCATCAAACTTTCTATATCCCCCGTTTCTTAAAATACCAAGCGGGTTCAACTCTGCCGAAACAGGGTTCGTTAAATACCGGCCAAGGCTATCCTGAAAATTATAATAAAGCGGCACCCTGCCTGCGTCAACAATCAGGTTTCCGGTGTTTGATGAGTGATCCCTGTTATTAACTTTTGTGTAACTAAGAATTGTTGTCACTTTAAACCTGCCAACTTCAGTTGATTGGTTCAAACGGGCATTGTAACGCGTGTATCCGTATTTCGGCACGACCCAGTTGCTCCTCTGATCCATCACACCCAAAGAAACCATGTAAGTATTGTTAGCGCCGCCACCACGAAAAGAAACATTGTGTGATTGCTGGGGGGCATTTCCGATAATATTTTCTACCCGCCAATCACCATTACCGCGCTCCTCTAACCTTGCAATATCTTCAGGCGTATAGGCCGGGGCGAGGTCGGAATTCACCAGAGAGAGGTTTTTATAATAGGCATTCGCCCAGGCATCAACCGGTTTGTAAGTAACACGCGGCATCTGAATACCATACATCCCGGAATAAGTAACAGAGGCTTTTTCATTTTTTCTGCCCTTTTTCGTGGATATCAATAAAACGCCATTTGCCGACCGGGAGCCGTAAATTGCGGCCGTTCCTGCATCTTTCAAAACAGATACACTCTCTATATCGTTTGGATTTAAAAGATTAAGATTACCGCCAACTATTCCGTCAATTACAACCAACGGCGAATTATTTCCCAAAGTGCTGACCCCGCGAATGTTGATGCTTTGGCCCTGACCTGGTTCAAAATTGGTTTGCTGAACAATCAGGTTGGCAGCGGTGCCCTGCAGGGCTGTAGCCATATTAACTGATGGCCTGCCTTCAAGCGCTTTGCTTGTAACGGCCTCCACCGCGCCCGTGACTGATCCTCTCCGTTGTGTTCCATAACCAACCACTATTACCTCACTCATATCCTGAACGTTGTTGGTCATTTGAATATTTATCACAACTGATGACCCAACAGGAATTTCTCTTGCCTGGTATCCAACGTAAGTGAATTCCAAAACGGCGTTATCACCAACATTTATTGAGTAGTTTCCGTTTTCACCGGTTACTACTGCGTTGCGTGTTCCTTTTTCAGAAACCGTTACACCCTGCAATGGTTCTCCTTTATCGTTAATAACACGCCCCGTTACAACGCTGGCAGGGCGTTCAGCCGTTCGAAGCGATTGTGCGGACAGCGGTAGTGCCCGGCCGGAGTACAAAACTACCTGGTCATCAATAACGCGGTAGGCTATATTGTAATTCTTCAGGCCATCGTTTAGAAAATCAGAGATCCGCTGATTTCTGGCAGTATAGTCGATTTTCCTGAACGCGTTTATCGAATTAGAACTATAAACGAACTTTACGCCCGTTTGGCTTTGAATTTGTTTGAAAACCTTGTTCAGCGCCGTATTCTCAACGCTCAGCGAAAACGTTTTGTCCAGCACTTCCTGGGCTTTCACTTCTGTAGCGTTGAGATTAAACGCAAAAACAATCGTTAATACAATTTGTGTAATGCTTATTCTCATTAGAACTTTAATTGAATTAAGCAACATGTGCTTATTTTTCATAATTTAGTAAGGTTTCTGTTTAACAATTTGGTTTCACAGCAGAAATCATAACTCATTAATTTGAGTTTACGGGTTGGTTATGTTGCAGCATAATCAACCTTTTATTTAATGAGCTATTGTTACCGGTTTTCAGGATGTGTCATTTTTCATTCGTATATCTTTTATGTTCGCCCGGCTGAATGCCGTTCCGACGGGTTTTAATGGTCGCATGCCTGCGTTTCGGCAGACAGTGAATACGCCAAATATTCATTCCGTTTGGCAAACAAGAACTGTTTATGGCTATTTCATATTCAATGATAATTTTATTTTGAATGATATAGTTTCAGGGATTACACCCTTTTCCTTTTATAAGTATTTTAGTACCTACAACCTCGTACCCGGCATTGGTTGAAAGGCAAATAATTTTTAGCAAAACGAACAAGTCTTTACGGCTTACATCGCCGGTAAATTGACAGTTATTCAGGTTTGTATTTTCAACCACAACATCAATACCATAGGCTTTTTGAATATCATCAAAAACCACAGCTAAAGAGGCCTGGTCGTACACAAATGAAGGTGTAACAGGAATGCTGACAAGGGGATTCTTTTCCATATTTAAAGAATCGATTGCAATGGGCTTATTGATGATCATAACTGGCTTTTCAACAAGCGTAGATGTTATTTTTTCAGCATCTTTTGAATAAAGCACGCGTTGATTTGCGGTTAATATAACGGGTTTAGCGTTTTGTACAGATTTCGTTAGAGATTCGTTTTCGTATACCTGCACCCGCCCACTTTTTACCGCCACTTCCACATCGCCGTTCTTTTCGTTTGTATGAACGTCAAAACTTGTACCCAATACCTTAGTAATTATATCATTACAATAAACAAAAAATGGCTTAGAGGGATTGTGGCTAACGTCGAAATGCGCATCGCCTTCCAGATACACTTCCCTTTGCTCAGAATCAAATCTATCTGGGTAATGAATTTTACTACCCGGCTGCAAAAGAACATAACTGGCATCGGGAAGATTTACCCGCAAAGGTTCTTTACCATTATTTTCTTTAACTATATCCTTTACCGGAATAATCGAAGTGAACCTGTTTTCTTTATTGGTATTAAAATATATTAAATATGCTGAGCTAACTAAAGCCAAAATGCAGGCTGCTGCAAACCACTGAACGATTTTATTATAACGCCTGGTTAGAGGAACCAACTGATGAACTTTCTTATCGGCAGAAAGAATATTCCTTATAATTTCCTGGGAAATATGTGGCGGCAAATCTGCGTGAGAACTGTTTTCATTTAAAAAATCCCGGGCTATTTGGTCTTTTACAACTTCATCAAAATTATCTGTTAACAACAGTGAAAAAAATTCGTTGTACTCATCGCCTGAACAAGTTCCCGCCTTGTACTTTGTAAGCAAATAAAAAAAACGATTATCATCAATCATTAGAACGACCCTCAATAGTATATACAACTAAAAACGGCGCAAGGAGTACATCTATATAAAAAGAAATTAAAAAAAGCCAAATACGCAAACAAGTTTACTCTCTTTAAAATACGATTTAATTGCGGCGAGAGCCCTGGCCATGTGGGTTTTAACGGTAAGGGGAGATATATTAAGTTTTTCTGCAATTTGCTGATAAGACAGGCCTCCCTCCCGG
>MKRO01000219.1:8808-9308 GCA_001896965.1 Sphingobacteriales bacterium 41-5
GAAATGACTTTTATATTCTTTCAGTTTTAAATCGCTTTCCACATCATTGTAACCAATCCCTTCCAATAGCTTTTCATCGGCAACTTTAATCCATTCGTGGGCGATCGTTTTCAGTTGGTTGAGCAAATGATTTTTTGTAACGGTCATCAGCCATGGCTCAAGCGATGTATCTGAATGAAGGTTTTCACGTGAGAACCACAGCTTAAGAAATACGTCCTGCAAAGCTTCCTGAGCTAACGAAGGAGATTTCAGATAGGTTTGCGCCTGTTTATAAACACGATTTCTGTAATGGTCGTAAATTAACTGAAAGGCATATTCACTGCCGTTTTTCAGCAAAGAAATAAGTTTTAATTCATGATATTTTTTTTCATTCAAATGCATCGGCTAATACAACAAACAAACGAATATTACGGCGAAGCTACACATTCAATCCAATATTCGCTTAAATGTTTTTGACATCAACAGGGCTGGCGCATAAAATTTATGTAAAGATCAATGCT
>MKRO01000219.1:9364-9827 GCA_001896965.1 Sphingobacteriales bacterium 41-5
AATAGCCGTGATTTGGTTTTCAAGCCTTGCATGTCTTAAAAAGGGTATTCATATTTTTTATTGAATTTAGTATTCAAACTCATATTTTAGCATTGTCTTTGCTAATGATAAAAATAAAAATCACAAAATGAGATGGAGAACTGATCGCGAAAGCAGAAACGTTGAAGACCGGCGCGGCGTTAGCGGTGGCCAGATTGTTGCCGGAGGTGGCATTGCTGGTTTGATCATTTATTTACTCGTAGCCTTTTTAGGTGGCGACCCGTCACAAATACCACTGCCCGAACCCCAGGCACAAACCGCTCCGCTGTCGCCGCAGCAGCAGGCAAAAGATGAACAAAGGGCAAAACTGGTTAAACAGGTTTTAGCCGAAACCGAAACTGTTTGGGGAATAATTTTTCGCGAACAGGGAGCCGTTTATAAGGAGCCTGTTTTGGTATTATACCGCGGCCAGGTACAATCTGCG
>MKRO01000219.1:9895-13144 GCA_001896965.1 Sphingobacteriales bacterium 41-5
TTAACGAACAACTTGAACGGCTCGTAAACCAGAATCAGGTACAGTTTGCCATGGCTTATGTTGTTGCTCATGAAGTTGGCCACCATATTCAAAACCTCAACGGAACGGCTGAACAAGTGCAGCGGCTGCGTGGCAGGATAAGTGAAGCAGAGTATAATAAATATTCTGTAAAAATGGAGTTGCAAGCTGATTTTCTTGCAGGAGTTTGGGCAAACCATGCGCAAAAATCAAACCTTATCCTTGATCCGGGAGATTTGGAAGAAGCGCTGAACGCTGCCAATGCCATTGGTGACGATATGATTCAAAAACGATCACAGGGCTATGTTGTGCCAGATGCGTTCACGCACGGAACTTCTGCTCAAAGAATGTATTGGTTTAAAAAAGGTTTTACTACCGGTGATATTAACCAGGGCGATACCTTTAATGACCCGTCATTGCGATAAAGCTTTTCAAATATTTCAACCCGAAAAAATTGGTGAGAATACAATTCTGGTCAATCGGCAAACCACACGAAGCTTACGTAAAAGCCGGGGTGGATGATTTTTCAAAACGCATCAACAATTATTTTAAACAGGCTTGGGAACTTTTCCCTCCCCTGAAAGATGCAGCCAGCCTTTCTGAAACCGAACTCAAAAAAAAAGAGGGCGAAATCATTTTAAACAAACTGCAGAAAGACGATTTTTTAATCGCCCTGGAAGAACGTGGCAAACAAATATCATCCGTAGAACTCGCTTCGTTTATACAAACCAGGGCCAATGCCGGAACCAAAAGATTAGTCTTTTTAATCGGTGGCGCATATGGCCTTGACACTGCGGTGCTTCAAAGAGCTAACATGCAGTGGAGCCTGTCGAAACTGGTGTTTCCGCACCAACTTGTGCGGCTCATTCTCACAGAACAGGTTTACAGGGCCTGCACCATTTTACGAAATGAAAAATATCATCATTCTTAAAACTTGATTACCTCTTTAATTCCGGAATAATGAAAATTTCCCCAACACGAGGTAATCTGCACATCTGCGGCAATAGACCAACCTATTTTTTACAAACTGGTAGAGAGACAAATTTTTAAACAGGCTCTCAGGGCTGCTTAAAAATTATGCGCGTAAGTTTAAACAGGCATTTATTAATTCAACCTCTTTCAAAAACACCAAAACCCTTAGCTTTGGGCAAAATTTTTTAAATGTGGGATTCTCCTGTCACTTTCGTTTTAATTGCGATTAATGTAATAGTGTCCATGATCGGATTTTCAAATCCGGATTTCGTGAATAAATTTATTTTCTGGCCGTACAGGCAGGCGCGTGAAAACCAGCAATACCGGTTCATTACCTCCGGTTTTTTACATGCTGACTGGATGCACCTTTTCTTCAATATGTTTACGCTCTATTTTTTTGGCAGGCTTATCGAACGCCTTTTTGAAGGAGCTGGCCTTGGCGGAAAGTTGTCTTATCTTTTATTATATTTTTTAGGATTAATTGTGGCGAGTATCCCCAGCTATTTAAAACATAAAGATAATTACGGTTATCGTGCACTTGGCGCGTCGGGCGCTGTGTCTGCCGTGGTATTCGCAAGCGTTCTTTTCAGTCCCTGGAGCACGCTGTATGTATATTTTATTCCCATGCCGGCAATTATTTTCGCAGTACTTTACATTTGGTACTGTGTTTACATGTCAAAACGCGGCAATGATAATATTAATCATGATGCACATCTTTGGGGAAGCCTTTTCGGGCTGCTGTTTACAATCGCGTTAGTGGCTGCCCTGCAACCTCACTTGTTTGAAGGTATTTTTTACCAGCTCACGCATCCGCGGTTTAATTTTTAGAATTGTTCCTTGTAATTTAAGAATGTGGTGTATTCAAAAATCGTTGAACATTTGCCCAAAAAATGGCAAAATTATAGTAAACAAAAAAAGAAGTTACATTGCATAACTTCTTTATAATCAATGTGTCCTCGTAGGGACTCGAACCCTAGGCCCGCTGATTAAGAGTTCGTTAAGGCTCACTTTCAGTTACTTTTATTAACATTCTGTTACTCTCCGAAACCCTTTACTGGTAAGGATTCCATCATTTTTGTCTTTATTTTAGCTAAAGATTGATAACAGTTAATTTCTGTAAGACATGTCTCAAATTATGTATCAAATTAATAGCTATGAATAATAACAAAATAATAGTCGCAGTTTGCCCGGATTATCGCCGTAAGTTACAGAATGAAAAATATCCCCTAAAACTTAAAATAACATTTAAGGGACAACGTAGATATTATGCGACCGGATACTCCGCCACAAAGGATGAGTGGCTAATTATCAATAGTTCTTCGGTAAAAGGCAAACTAAAAACAATTAGAAATGAAATTGTGAAAATAGAATCAAAAGCTGAAGAAAAAATTAGCCGACTTTCTCTATTTTCTTTTCAAAGTTTTCAAGACGAATTTTTTGAACAACCTATTAGGTATAAATCTTTGCGATCCATTTTTGAAGATGCAATTGTACAACTCGAAAGAGAGGAAAGAATTGGCACTGCAAAATGCTTTAAAACTACAATAAATGTTCTTGAAGAATTTAAACCAAATCTCAAATTATCAAACATAACTGTCAAATTATTAAATGAATTCGATATATGGATGCAAACCAAAGGTAATAGTTCAACAACCACAGGCATTTATCTTAGAACACTTAGAACTCTGGTCAACAAAGCAATTGTCGAACGACAGTTCGATCCAAAATTCTATCCTTTTGGAAGGAACAAATATCAAATCCCAACAGGTTCAAAAAATAAACGAAGCCTTAATAAAGAACAATTAAAAGCAATATTCGATTACAAATCGGATCCTCAGAATTATTTCCTTAATAGGTCTTTAGCATTTTGGAAATTTACATATCTGGCAAATGGCATTAATATGATGGACATTGCGAATCTTAGAAAAAAAGACCTTTTTGAAGATACGATTGTTTTTAGCAGACAGAAAACAAAGCGATCAAATCGACAATCTCCAAGACAGATCACAATAATTCGAAACGAAATAATAAATCAAACAATAAAAATGTGGGGCAATATAAATGCTACAGAAAATGATTTTGTTTTTGATATAATAAGTAAAGACGATTCAGCCTATGATGTAAAAGATAAAGTAAATCAATTTGTAAAAGTAACAAACGACTGGATGAAAAAAGTTGGTAAATTACTCGGAATTGAAATGCCTATAACAACCTATGTCGCACGTCATTCATTTTCAACTATGCTTTTAAGAAAAGGAG
>MKRO01000219.1:13293-13626 GCA_001896965.1 Sphingobacteriales bacterium 41-5
TTTTTTGCTATTAGATGACATCAAAAAGATTTATTACCTCCAAATAGGATTCATCTTAGTATACGTCAACGTTTTTACGACAAAACCATCATTACTGTTAATTGAAATATTTGTATAATTTTTAGTTGGGAAAAAGATAGAAGTCATAACAGATAATCCTTCATCAGCAAATAATTCAACTGATGCATCATCAATAACCAAGGTAAAATCCATTTCATTTTTAAGACTAAAACGCGGAGATACATGTTTGGCTGCGAAGCCTTTTTCAAAATCAATTTTACCGGATTGGGTCCTGTCAATGAAATATTCATTCTTCCTCGTATCAAATCCAAT
>MKRO01000219.1:13756-14874 GCA_001896965.1 Sphingobacteriales bacterium 41-5
TATTTTAAACTCCTTTTGGTTTAAAACCTTTAGCTCCTGAACAGGCTTGGAGGTGACCAAATATTTATTGCCAATTTTATTCAATCCCAATTCTCTTGAAATTGTCATCGCGCTTCTCCAGCTCTCCGTGGGTACCTCATTAGCATACTGCCAGTTGCTCATCCAGCCAATAAATAATTTTCGACTACCGGTATTATCCCATGTTACACCCGCGTATTCATCGGGTCCGTAATCCAGCCAGCGTGTATCGGTTTGGTAGGGTTTAAAAGTTTTACCATCAAAATCACCGACAAAATACTGAGTTGCCGATCCGCCATTCGGGCCGCCGGGATTAATGTTAACAATTAAAACCCAATGCTGCTCACCATTATAAGTTAACTGAAAAAGATCCGGGCACTCCCACACGCCGCCATGAGCACCAATGGTTTTGCCAAATTTGCTTTCTTCTTTCCAGTTTTTTAAATCGGGTGAAGAATAAAAGGTGATATGATCTAATGTTGCTAATGTCATGATCCATTTTTTGCCTTCCTCGTACCAAAAAACTTTTGGGTCGCGAAAATCGCGAATACCAGGGTTGGGAAGCACCGGATTACCATTGTATTTTGTCCAGGTCTTACCATCATCGAGGCTGTAAGCAAGGCTTTGGTATTGATATTTATCAGACCCCGTTTTTTCTATCTCCATATTATGATGCGTGAAGATTGCCACCATTGCGTTTTTACCGAAACCTGCGGTATTGTTTTTATCAATTACAGCGCTACCGGAAAATATCGTTCCTAAACTATCAGGATATAAGGCAATTTTTTGTTCCTGCCAATGTACTAAATCCTTACTGGTTGCATGCCCCCAATGCATAGGCCCCCATTTTGTACCATCAGGATAGTGCTGAAAAAATAAATGATAGGTCTCATTGTGGTAAACCATTCCATTTGGATCGTTCATCCAACCTTTTTTGGGGGAGAAATGAATTTGCGGCCTGTGAGCATCGGAGTAATCAGGATTTATTGTTTGCTTTTTTACCGACGCGCAGGACGCAAGTAATAGCACTACTGAAGATATCAAAATTGCTTTCATCATTTATTTGCTATTTTAATTGTTGTAATTTATTTATAAGCTCT
>MKRO01000220.1:0-2995 GCA_001896965.1 Sphingobacteriales bacterium 41-5
TAAGGAGGAAAAGAAGGAGGCGGGCTTTCTGCATAATCTCAGTAATTATTTCACGATCCTCGTTTTCATCATCAGTGCTGTTGCGGCAGCGTATTGGCTGAGTCAAGGCGAAACCACTACAATGTGGAACGCGCTTACAACAATATTGATCATTGCGTGCCCCTGTGCATTACTGCTTTCATCAACTTTTACCAACGGCAACGTGCTTCGTGTGCTGGGAAAAAATAAACTGTACCTGCGCCATCCAAACGTGATAGGACACATGACGAATATCAACCATATTGTTTTCGACAAAACAGGAACATTAACACAAAGTAAAAAATTGCATATCAGGTATGAAGGGAAACCCATAAACGACAGTAGCAAAGTGTTACTTGCTTCTCTTCTTTCAAACTCCACGCATCCCTTAAGCAAGGCAGTATTAAAATATCTTAACGTACCGCAAACGATTTCTGTGGCGCATTTTAAAAATATTCCTGGCCAGGGTATTGAAGGATGGATTAATGAAACTTATATAAAAGCCGGGAGTAAAGATTTTGTACACGGGTTTGAGCAATCTGATGAGAAAAAAGGATCCGTGGTTAGTGTGAGGATCGATCATGAAGTGTTTGGCGAATTTGTGATCAGCAATAGTTATAGGCTTGGCCTCAGTGAAATCATCAGCCGGTTAAAAAACGATTATACAATTTCAGTTTTGAGCGGAGATAATGATGCGGAAGCTGAAAATCTGAGGAAAATAATGAACAGTGACAGTGAAATGCTTTTTAATCAATCTCCGGAAGAAAAGCTGGAATATATAAAATATCTGCAGGAAGCAAAAAACCTGAAGGTTATGATGATAGGTGATGGATTGAATGATGCAGGCGCTCTGAAACAAAGCAATGTCGGATTAGCGCTTACAGAAGAAAACAACAATTTTACACCGGCCTGTGACGGAATTTTTCACTCATCAGGGTTTGCAGGGCTGCATAAATTCATTGAGTTTTCACGATCTGCAAAAAATATTATCCTTGTAAGTTTTGTGGTTTCAATATTATATAATATCATCGGGCTTTATTTTGCTGTTCAGGGTTTATTAGCGCCTGTTATTGCAGCGGTATTAATGCCTGCAAGTTCAATAAGTATTATTTTGTTAACTTATGGCATGAGTGAGTGGAAGGCCTGGAGGATGCGATTGAATACATAAAATATTTATCACGAGTAAACTAAAATGTCACTGACATTTTCATGACAAAAGTCATATTTTTGTATGAGGGATATCAATTAATTTAAGCTATCAATAAAACAACTTGCGTCGCATTATGAGTGTAATAATAATTACCGCAATCATCAGTCTATTAATCGCTTGTATCTTTTTAGTAGGGTTGATTTGGAGCGTAAAAGACGGGCAGTATGATGATGATTACTCACCGGCTAACCGAATATTATTCGACAATAAAACAGATACCAAAACCGATAAAAATTAAAACTAAAGTATGGAATTACAGAAGTACACAATTGACAACAGGCTTTCAAAACTATTTGCGATCGCAACGATTACGTGGGGTGCTGTTGGAATGCTGGTGGGTGTGATAGCTGCGGTTCAACTCGCTTTCCCTGCTTTGAATTTTGGCATTGAGTACACAACCTTTGGCCGGGTTCGCCCTTTACACACAAATGCCGTTATTTTTGCCTTTGTAGGCAACGGTATTTTTACCGCAGTTTATTACTCGCTGCCCCGGCTTTTAAAAACGCCGATGTGGAGCGAATTATTGGGGAAAATTCATTTCTGGGGTTGGCAATTAATTATTGTATCGGCGGCTGTAACATTGCTGGCCGGTTACACAACAGCCAAGGAGTACGCCGAGTTGGAATGGCCGATTGATATTGCGATTACTTTAGTTTGGGTTGTGTTTGGTATTAACATGATCGGCACTATTTTAACCCGCCGCGAAAGGCATTTATATGTGGCGATCTGGTTCTTTTTGGCGTCATGGGTTACCGTGGCTATGTTACACATTGTAAATTCGTTCGAATATCCTGTATCCTTTATGAAAAGTTATTCATGGTACGCAGGTGTGCAGGACGCACTGGTACAATGGTGGTACGGGCATAATGCAGTGGCTTTTTTCTTAACAACTCCCTATCTCGGGTTGATGTACTACTTTCTGCCTAAGGCAGCCAATCGCCCGATCTATTCTTACAGGTTAAGTATCGTTCATTTCTGGTCATTGATATTTATTTATATCTGGGCAGGCCCGCACCATTTATTATACACCGCTTTACCGGGTTGGGCGCAGGCATTAGGTACTACACTTTCTATAATGTTGATCCTGCCAAGCTGGGGTGGAATGTTGAACGGCCTGTTCACCTTACGTGGCGCTTGGGATAAGGTTCGTGAAGATCCTGTACTCAAGTTTTACGTTTTAGCAGTTATCTGTTACGGTATGGCCACTTTTGAAGGCCCGATGATGTCGCTGAAAAATGTGAACGCTATTTCTCACTACACTGACTGGACAATCGCTCACGTGCACATCGGCGCATTGGGTTGGAACGGTTTCCTAACTTTCGGTATGCTTTACTGGTTGTTCCCGAAATTGTTTAAAACTAAATTGTATTCAACCAAAATGGCAAGCCAGCATTTCCTCATCGGAACATTAGGAATTGTGTTGTACGCCATCCCAATGTATTGGTCAGCGTTCCGCACTCATTTTATGATGAACGCTTTTACCCCTGAGGGCCAGTTGCAGTACCAGTTTATTGACGTTGTGAATTCGGTGGTACCATTTTATATTTTACGGGCGATTGGCGGAACCATTTATCTTATCGGCGTTATTTTGATGATCTATAACCTTTGGAAAACCGCCAAACAGGGTAGCTTTGAAGCAATTGAAGAAAGAGAGGCACCCGCGTTGTCGCCCAATTATGTGGCGCCAGCAAAAGCTCACTGGCATCAGGCAGTTGAAAGAAAACCAATCCTTCTTCTGGTGCTAAGCCTGATCGTGGTTGCGATCGG
>MKRO01000220.1:3130-6370 GCA_001896965.1 Sphingobacteriales bacterium 41-5
GTAGCACGGTATGGCAAATATTCAAAAGCAGGTGAGTTTGTGTATGATCACCCGTATCAATGGGGTAGCAAACGCACCGGGCCTGATTTGGCGCGTATCGGCGGCAAATATCCTGATAGCTGGCATTTTAACCACATGCTGGAACCCACTTCAATGGCGCCCGGTTCAATTATGCCGCCTTATCCATGGCTGTTTGAAAAGTCAATTGACTACGGTTCTACAAATTCAAAAATTTACGCCATGCGCAAAATGGGCGTACCTTACGAGGAGGGCTACGAAGCAATTGCCAACGAAGATTTAAAAGCCCAGGCCAATCAGATTGTTGAAAGTTTAAAGAAAGAAAAGATCACTATTGGGGCTGATAAACAAATCATCGCTTTAATCGCTTATTTACAAAGAGTGGGTAAGGATATTAAAGCAGCACCAAAAGAAGAACAGTTAAGTCAAAAGTAATCATTATGAAATTTGTAAACTATCTCGAAAAAATTACAGGAGTGGGCGTATATCCCATGATTTCCCTGATCGTCTTTACATTGTTCTTTATCGGTGTTGTAATCTATGCAATCCGCACACCCAACGAGACGGTAAAAGAAATGGAGAATTTGCCTTTAGATAATGAAAATTAAAACTTACAAGATGAGAAACTTAAACAAACATATTCTTAAAATTTCAGCATTATTTGCGGCTGTCTTTTCGGGCTTTGCTGTTTTGGCGCAGGATGCTGCGAAAGCTGCAGCTCCGGCTGTGCCTCCTGGTTCACAGTTTGTGCTCGATATTAATACCGTGTTAGCTGTGGTGGCAATTTTATTGCTCATCGTCGTAGGTGTTTTAGGTATTACGCTAAAATCTTCAATGGAAGTTTATAAGCTAAGAAATGATAAAGAAAAAGAACAAAAAAACGAGTCAAATCTCGCTAAGGTCATCACAATGATTGTGGGAATTATAGTTTTTTCGGCTTTTTCAGCAAATGCGCAGGCGGCCAACGCTGCAAAGGAAGCGGTGTTTGGAAACAGCAGCTTATTGCGTTACCTTCTCATCTTTATCATTTTCATGGAACTGGTTGCCATTTTTGCGATCATTAAGTGGATCAGGTTTTTTACAGGTATTGAGGAGTTGCAAACGGCCAAAGGCCATAAAGGAATTATGGGTCTTTCTTTTAGCAACTGGTGGAGAAAATTCAATAAGATCAAACCCATTAAAGACGAAGCTGAAATTGATATGGGCCACAGCTATGACGGCATTCGCGAACTTGACAATGTGTTGCCGCCCTGGTTTACGTGGAGCTTTATCGGCACCATAATTTTTGGTCTTATTTATTTATGGAGGTTCCATGCATCGGCTAACCCGGCGCCGGATCAATACCAGGAATATGAGCATTCTGTAGCGCAGGCAAAAATGAAATTAGATGCCTACCTTGCTTCAAAAGGCGACGCTGTTGATGAAAATAATGTGGTAATGTTGGGAGGTTCCGATATTGAAGCAGGACAAAAGTTATACGTTGCGAGTTGTGTAGCCTGTCACGGTGCAAAAGGTGAAGGTGGTGTTGGCCCTAATCTTACCGATGATTTTTGGATTCACGGCGGAAAAATAAATGATGTGTTTAAGACCATCAAACTGGGTGTGGTTGAAAAGGGGATGCAAAGCTGGAAAGACGTTTTTTCTGCTACACAAATTGCTCAATTATCAAGTTATATTAAATCGATACATGGTACAAATCCTCCGGGTGCTAAAGCCCCGCAAGGCGACGCGTTTAAAGAAGAAGATGCGGCTCCGGCAACTCCGGCGGGAGACAGTACCGGAGCAATGCCCGCTGCCGATTCTGCTACTACAAAATAAATGGAGGTTTTTAAATGAGTTATGAAGCTGATGGATTAGTCGGCCCCGATGAGGTAACAGAAAGTTTTAGGGACAGGCATAGTAATACAACAAAGGAAGGCAAACGAAAATGGGTTTATGCACTAAAGCCAAAAGGTAAACTATACAATTACCGCAAATGGCTTTCCTGGTTTTATTTCGCGTTGTTTTTTGCGCTGCCTTTGATTAAGGTGAACGGTATGCCGTTGGTTCAATTTAATTTTACTGAAGGCAAGTTCATACTCTTTACAAAAATTTTCTGGCCAAACGATTTCTTCTTTTTTGCCGTAGCAATGATCGCGATGATCATTTTCATTGCCTTATTCACCATTATTTACGGCCGTGTGTTTTGTGGGTGGATTTGCCCGCAAACGGTTTTTCTCGAATTTTTCTTCCGGCCCATTGAATGGGCGATTGAAGGAAATCCCGCGCAGCAAAAAAAGTTGGATGCGGCACCGTGGACAGGCAGTAAAATATTTAAAAAAGTTTTAAAACATTCCATCTACTTCGTTATTTCTTTTATTATCGCCCACACTTTTCTTGCTTATATTTTAGGAATTGATGAGGTGTGGAAATTAGTTACACAGCCGATTTCGGAGAACGTCGGCATCTTCTTCGGCTTGCTGTTTTTCACTGCACTATTTTTTATAGTTTTTGCTTACATCAGGGATATTGTTTGTACCACTATTTGCCCTTATGGCAGGCTGCAAAGCGTTTTGTTTGATAAAGACACCATGCAGGTCTCTTACGATTACGTTCGCGGTGAACCAAGGGGAAAAATTGTAAAAGGTGTTGAGCAAAACCTGGGCGACTGCGTTGATTGTAAACTTTGCGTGCAGGTGTGCCCCACAGGAATTGATATCAGGGATGGCGTGCAGATGGAATGTGTGGGTTGTACGGCTTGTATTGATGCCTGTAACGGTGTGATGGAGAAGGTAAACAGGCCGTTGGGATTGATCAGAATGGCTTCTGAAAACGAAATTGAAAAGAAAGAGAAGTTCCATTTCAATTTCAGAATGAAAGCTTACACGGTTATATTGCTTGTGCTCATAGCGCTCATGGCGTTTTTAATCATTACACGTAAGAGTGTTGATACAAGTATGTCGAGGGTGAAAGGGCAGTTGTACCAGGAAATTGGGACGGATAGTTTAAGTAATTTGTTTTCAGCAAAAATTATTAACAAAACAAAAAAAGACATGCCTTACGAGTTCAGGCTGGAAGATATTTCAGGCAGGATTCGAATGGTAAACGCGCATAAAATGGAGCTGAAGGGTGAAAGCATCAACGATGTAACATTTTTTATTGATATTCCTAAGAGCGCAATAAAAAAACGCACAACCGATATTAAAGTGGGTGTGTACAGCAACGGTGAACGGTTACAGAGTG
>MKRO01000220.1:6503-9686 GCA_001896965.1 Sphingobacteriales bacterium 41-5
TTGTTATTTTTCCATCTAAACTATATTTTAATTATGAGTTGGGGTTACAGGGTTATCATTATTCTTTCAGTATTTGTGGTGGGCATTTTAACCATGGTTTATATTGCGATGAAGCAGGATGTGGTGATGATTGACGATAACTACTACGAGAAAGAATTACAATACCAGGGCGTGATAGACGCAAGAACGAATCTTGAAAAACTGAATGATTCGGTACTGGTGACTCAGGAAGGCGAAATGGTGAGGATTAAAATTCCTGCGCTGGCGGCGCAAAATATTTCGGAAGGTTACATTGAGTTTCTGCGCCATGATGATAAAAATAAAGATCGGAAACTTACGATTGCTACTGATGTAAACGGCACACAACTTTTGCCAAAAAGTAATTTTTCAAAAGGCGAGTATAAGTTACGTGCGCGTTGGAAAAGTAATAATGTTGAGTATTACGATGAACGAAAAGTAATGATGCAATAATGTTTGCAAACATTCTCATAGGGTTGGGCATTGGCCTTGCAGGCAGTTTTCACTGCATTGGAATGTGCGGCCCGCTTGCATTATCGCTACCATTGAACAATGAAAGCAGGGGAGGGCGTATACTTTCAATTAGCTTGTACAACCTTGGGCGCGCCGTTACTTATTTTTTGCTGGGATTGATTTTTGGCGCGATTGGAAATTCACTTTTTTTAACCGGTTATCAGCAGGCGGTTTCTATTGCTATCGGTGCGGTCATTTTGATGATTTTAATTTTCGGCAACAAACTCAGCGCCAACATTGGGTTTATCAATCGTTTTCACAATAAGATAAAGTTTTTATTAGCCAGGCTGTTAACGCAGGAAAAAAATGTTTTCAGCTATTTTTTGATTGGCATTGTGAACGGCTTATTGCCCTGCGGCCTTGTCTATCTTGCAATTGCCAGCGCTGTGGCCACCGGTTCTGTTTTGGGTGGCGGCTTATTGATGCTCGCTTTTGGGTTTGGAACCATTCCGTTAATGTTTGCATTGATGGTTGCCGGCCGTTATGTTTCGCTTGCGGTGCGGCAAAAAATGCGCAGGCTGGTGCCGGTTTTTGTAGGCGTGATGGCCTGCCTGATGATTCTTCGGGGGTTGGGTTTAGGCATTCCTTACGTCAGCCCCTCATTTGCGCAGAGTGAAAAAAAGGAAGTGCAAAGTTGCTGCAGCAAAGCCGGAACCGAAGGCCACACCCATAACCATTGATCATTTCTTCAACACGGCTAACAGAAAAAGCAACCATCCTGCAATAAAAAATAATCCGCCGATTGGCGTGATAACTCCCACGCGTCCCAAACCAACTTCACCGGTTGCTTTTAATAATGACAATGCGTAAAGCGACCCTGAGAAAAGCAGTATTCCGATCAGAAAAGAATAGCCCGACCAAACGATATATTTTGATGACACCTTCTCAAACACAATGGCAGCAAGGATTAGCGCAAAGGCGTGGTACATTTGGTATTGTACGCCTGTTTGAAAAGTATTTACAGATTCGGGAGCAATCTCCTTTAACTTGTGGGCGCCAAATGCACCGAGCACAACGCCCAATCCTGCTAATGCAGCCCCCCATGAAAGAAATAATTTATGCATGAAGTATTTGTTTAATTAGTTTTTCAATTTCAATCACGCGATCCTCTACGATCACTTTTGCCTGCTCGTAATACATACGCCGGTCGGCATTTTTTTTAACAATATAAGCTCTCAATTGTTCATCGGACAGGTCTTTTAGCAGCGGCCTTTTTTCTTTCCCCTGTCGTAACCGGCCCAATAAAATTTCAAAGGGGGTATTGATCCAAACCGTAACGCCCATTTCGTTCATGAAATTAATATTGTTAAAAAAGCAGGGTGCGCCACCGCCGCAGGAAAGCAGCATTGATTCGTTTTCTTCAGAGAATTCACGCAAGATATCGCGTTCTTTCGTTCGAAAAAATTCTTCGCCGTCTTCTTCAAATATTTGATTGATGGATCGGCCTTCCTGCTCAATAATCAACTCGTCAAGATCATAAAAAGGCAACCCGAGTTTATTGCTCAGAATTTTTCCCCAGTGGGTTTTGCCCACGCCCATAAAGCCGATTAAATAAATTCTCATTGCCCCCGAAAGAGTTTTTTTATTCAAAATTCAGGTTCCCTTCGAAAGAGTTCAACATCTTTAGCGCCGAAGGGGAATTAAAATTCGCTGACCGAAGATAAGCTAATACTTGAAACGCTTATGACCCTTCCGTTTGGGAAGCGCAAAGCATGTATTACGAATTGAATAGGGCCGGGACCGGGGTGGATTTTTGGCTTTTTACTTAAACGCATTTAACCCTGTAACGTCCATACCTGTGATCAATAAATGAATGTCGTGTGTGCCTTCGTAGGTAATCACGCTTTCAAGGTTCATCATGTGACGCATAATAGGATATTCGCCTGTAATGCCCATGCCGCCCAGCATTTGGCGGGCATCGCGGCAAATGTTCGTAGCTACCTCGCAGGAGTTTCTTTTAGCCATGCTCACCTGTTGCGGCGTTACTTTGCCTTCATTCATTAAAACTCCCAGCCTCCAGTTTAGTAATTGGGCTTTGGTAATTTCTGTGACCATTTCAGCAAGTTTTTTTTGTTGTAACTGAAATGCACCAATGGGTTTTCCAAACTGCATCCTTTCTTTTGAATATCGCAATGCCGTATCGTAACAGTCCATCGCCGCGCCAATTACGCCCCAGGCAATACCGTAGCGGGCTTTTGTTAAACAACTCAGGGGCCCTTTTAAACCTTTTACGCCGGGTAAAATATTTTCCTTCGGAACTTTTACGTTATCAAAAACCAACTCACCTGTTGCCGAGGCGCGTAAACTCCACTTGCCGTGTGTGGTGGGTGTGCTGAAACCTTCCATGCCTCTTTCAACAATCAGCCCTCGCACTTCTCCGTTTTCGTCTTTTGCCCAAACCACGGCCACCTGCGCAAAAGGCGCATTGCTGATCCACATTTTAGCCCCGTTGAGTATTACATGATCGCCAGCGCCTTTAATGTTTGTTGTCATGCCCGAGGGATCGCTGCCCTGATCCGGTTCGGTGAGGCCAAAGCAGCCAAGCCATTCGCCGCTGGCAAGCTTTGGTAAATATTTTTGTTTTTGATCTTCTCTGCCATAAGCATGAATCGGAAACATCACGAGCGAACCCTGTACCGAAGCTGTCGAACG
>MKRO01000220.1:9784-10966 GCA_001896965.1 Sphingobacteriales bacterium 41-5
AACAACCTATCTCACCTAGTTGTTTTACGATCTGTTCGGGAAATTCTGCGCGTTGCGCAAAATCTTCAATGATCGGGGAGATTTCTTTTTTTACGTAACTGCGCACCGCGTCGCGAATCATCAATTGCTCTTCGGTAAGCAATTCATCTACTCTAAAATAATCCGGACTTTGAAATTGATCAACTTTTACTGACATAAAATTCTCAATTAGTGTGCAACAAAGTTAGGTTTTAGAATCATTATTGTCGGACTAAGATCGGGTTAAATTTGCTGTAATCATTATCTGCGAAGGGTTACAACGAAAAAATGCATATTTCAAGTCAAAAGGAGTACTCTTTTGTTTTTTATGGTAGAAAGGCAAATAGTACTGCATTTTTTTTCCTTCATGCGTAATAATAATCTTTGATAAACTCAACAAGAGATACATAGCTCATTAAATGCAGCCGGATAACGGTAATCATATTGGCGAATGACTTTTTAGTCACTGCTTTTTTCTGATCACCACCATCAACAACTGCGCGATCAATACACAATACACTTGCGTTTTAATAGCGTTTACACTATTACCCCAAAATACCGCAACGGAAAATTTTGCTTGATCTGCTTGAACAACAATTCGATCATCCGCCGTTTTTTCTAAATGGCGGCTGCCTGATTTGCCGGCAGACTAAAATTGTTGGAGATAAATGCTACACCTTACCCACCTTGCTTTGTAGGTAATACGGCGAAGTTTTAAACGCTCCTGTTCAATGCCATTGTGTTTCACTCCAACGGTTATGTATTGTTTTTTGAGTACACCAGCCACGTTTTTTTTCTTTGTTCTGCCAACCAATACTTTTGTAACATGAAACACCGCATTATCCTTCATGTGAGCGGGAGTACCCCGCCCAGGCGGTTGAGAAGGTGTTGCCCCTATTAGTTGAACTTAGGATTAAATAAAGCCAAGGAATGATTTTATCTTTTTGCCTAATTTGATTAACTTTGCCCTCCTTAGTTCTAAAAAATTGGGGAGATTGGCAAAGAGTTCTTAAAAAGTTTGTACTGTAACGCCCGGGTGGTGAAATTGGTAGACACGCTACTTTGAGGTGGTAGTGCTGGTAATACGGCGTGCTGGTTCGAATCCAGTCTCGGGCACAATGCCCCGCTTTTGGCGGGGCTTTTAGTTTTCATTAATCAGGCTGC
>MKRO01000221.1:0-4467 GCA_001896965.1 Sphingobacteriales bacterium 41-5
CCAAAATGCTCCCACGCTAATCAAAGTATTTAATTGTTCCAGTCCCGGGTTGATGCGTTCAATAAAATCATGCAGGTGCAGGTATTGCCCGTTTGTATTTCTTTCATCTAAAATTTTATCAACCAGTTTATCCTGTAAACCTTTAATGTGTACAAATCCCGCATAAACAGTATCGCCGTTAATATTGGTGTACTGATCGCTTTGGTTCACACAGGGCGGATGAATGTCACCACCCCATTTCAGCAGTTCTAAAAAATATAATTCGCGGGAATAAAACCCTCCGAAATTATTGATGACAGCCACCATAAATTCTTTGGGAAAATAAGTTTTAAGGTACAGGCTCATATAACTCTCCACGGCAAAAGAAGCACTATGTGCCTTATTAAAACTATACCCTGCAAAGCTGTGCATTTGCCGCCATACTTCCTCTGCTAATTCTTTGGGGTGCCCGATCTTCTCACAATTGCTCATGAACTTATCACGTATCATGTTAAACTCGTTCATGCTACGATATTTGCCACTCATGGCCCTGCGCAGAATATCTGCTTCGCCTAAGTCCAACCCGGCAAAATAGTGGGCAATTTTTATCACGTCTTCCTGGTAAACCATCACCCCAAAAGTTTCGCCCAAATGTTCTTCAAACAAAGGATGCAGGTATTTGATGTTTTCACGGTTATGATACCTCGTAATATATTCGCGCATCATACCACTTTCAGCCACACCGGGCCGTATAATGGATGAAGCTGCAACCAATGTAAGGTAATCATCACATCGCAGTTTTTTGAGCAACCCGCGCATGGCAGGGCTTTCAATATAAAAACATCCTATAGTGTTGGCATTGCGAATCATTGCCTTGATGCGCTCATCTTTTTTAAACTTCTGAAAAGCGTGTATATTAACATCAATACCCCTGTTCTCTTTGATGATCTCCAAACAACTCCTTATATGCCCTAATCCCCGCTGGCTAAGGATATCAAACTTGTTCAGGCCAATATCTTCAGCGCTGAACATGTCCATTTGTGTGGTGGGAAAACCTTTGGGCGGCATGAACATCGCCGCATAGTTGGTCATGGGTTGATCTGCTATTAACATACCACATGGATGCAGGCTCATGATGTTGGGGAAGCCATACAATAGCTTTGCATATTGCAATATGAGCTTTTGAATTTCATCCTGTGGTGTTGAGGATCGTTGAAGTGCCTTGATCTCATCTGGCGGCAAACCTAATACTTTTCCTAATTGTAAAACAGAAGCATCATATTTAAAAGTGCTGACAGAACCTAAAAGAGTTACATATTGTTTTCCATATCTTTTAAAAACATAATCCATCACTTCATCGCGGTCAGTCCAGCTAAAGTCAATATCAAAGTCAGGAGGGCTGGTTCGGTGCGGGTTTAAAAAACGCTCAAAAAACAGGTTTAGTTCTATAGGGTCAACATCAGTAATATGCAGGCAATAAGCCACAATTGAATTGGCGCCGCTGCCACGCCCCACATGGTAAAAGCCCCTACCCTGTGCATATTTTACAATATCCCAATTGATCAAAAAATAGCTGTTGAAACCAAGATCATTTATAATATTGAGCTCCTTTTTTAACCGTTCAAGTGCTTTATTGTTTTTTGGGCTGTATCGTGTTTTAAAGCCATCCAACGCCAGTTTTTCAAGCAAGATGCGGTCATCTTCGGGAGAGCCTCCAAATGTCTTTTTGGTTTTATCCTTATAAAACTCCATGTCAATATTGCAATCATCCATCAGCCTGTAAGTATTGGTAACGAGCATCGGATAACCCCTGAACTTTTCAAGGAGTTCGGAAGGGTTCAGGAATAGTTCATCGGCAGAAGCATGGGCTGTTGCAGGTAATTTGGAGAGCAATATATTTTTATCAATGCATCTTAGCAAGCGGTGCAGGTTAAAGTATTTTTTGCTCTGAAAACTGACGGGATGCAGCAGCACAAATTTTTCTTCGTTCTTAAAATATCCGTACCTGTTTAATAGGTGCAGTTGCTGGTACCTGATGCCGATCTTTTCATTGACCATCAGGCCTGCTGCATTTTTTGTACCGGCAGGATAAATCACAAAACCATCCCAGGTATTATCAAAGAATTTTTGATCATCGCCGGGTAATGGAAAGTCCTGTTCATTTGTAAGATGGTTACTTAAAAAACGGTTGATCCATTCTAAACCTTTGTTGTTGGCAGCAATCAGTATGTAAAGCAAGTCGTCACCGTTTCTTATTTCTGTACCCACGATGGGTTTGATATTTTTTTCTTTGCAAAGCTTTACAAACTCCCAGGCATCATAGGTATTATTAATGTTTGTGAGCGTGAGCGCGCAAATACCTTTGTCCGCAGCCATTTCCACAGAATCTTTTGTACTAATGGTTCCATACCTGAAGCTGTAATATGTTTTACAATTGATGTACATTTTAAAACTAAATATTTTAGCAAATATTATCTAATCATTTTAGCATTTCAAAATTTATTTTACATTTGCAGGTATGATATGGAAATTTTATCTGCTATTTATCGCTGCCCTTTTCTCTCTTACTGCTTTTTCCCAAAAAGTAAAAGTGGTCGGTATCGCCGATGGCGACAGCTTTACTGCTTTATTCGCAGATCACGCTACACAACGCATACGTTTACATGGGATAGATTGCCCCGAGCGCGGACAGCCATTTTCAAATAATGCAAAGCAGTTTACCTCTTCTCAAATTTTTGGAAAAGAAGTTTTCCTCAAACAAACCGATACTGATCGTTATGGCCGTATGGTAGCCCTGGTTTATTTACCCGATAGCTCGTTACTAAACGAAAAATTACTTTCTGCTGGCCTCGCCTGGCATTTTCTCCGTTACGATAGAAATCCTCAATGGAGTATTAAAGAAAAAGAAGCGAGGTCTAAAAAATTAGGGCTGTGGGCGGGTTCCGAAAATCCAATTGAACCTTGGTTATGGCGTAAAAGAAAGCCATTTTTGCAGACATCACAAAATTGATGATATGCCTAAAACCAAAATAATTAATTCCATTGGTGAAACAGAGGTACATGCGTGATAAAGGGATGGCAAATATTAGGCAACCCAAAGGAAGTATTACAAATTATTAACAACGAAATAGATTTAGATTTCGGTACATCAACAATGATTTTTGGTTGACACACAAAACTCGTTTTGTGGATATCGTCACTATATAAAAAGCTTACCCGTTACATTAATTATGAAAAATCAATAATTCGATCAAAGACATCGCTCATAATTTTTACATAACCAAATTATTAACAACACGACAACAAGTGCTTGGCGCCTTGCAATTCTCTCTTGATTTTTTATCTGTTAATGTAACCAGATATGCCTCCCAAATAAATCTTCGAAATTTCTCATAAAAGGATTTACAATAAAAATAGGGCTACTAATGTAGCCCTCACAGGGCACCCTTTTCAGGGTGTCCCTGTCTCTTTAATATCTTTTCACCGCTCAAAGATAAAACATTTTCACCATCTGCTGCTCTTCACAAATTTTCCTCTTTGAAGAATATATTGACTCTGCCTCACTGAAGTGCCCAAAGCCTTCTGAATTGGAGGAGACGGAAGCGGTGTCTCCTTTTTATCTTTTTCACGGTGCTTAAACAAACTTCCTGTGATAACCCCGTTTATGAATATTTCGCGCTTAATTTCAGCTACAATTGACTCTCTGACATTAGTTTTAGGGAATAAGATAAACAGCGATTCTCTCCAGGCTAAATCGGGATCATTATTTTCTTCCATCCCTTTAAAATCAAAAATAACAGGCTTGTCACTATCTATCCAGATGAAAGGAAAGCTGTCTTCCCGATAATCAATCGCGAACATTGATGCTTTATCATTATATGAGCGAAACCCATTTTTCCCTTTAATAAATCTGGTCAGGTCTTTTTTCAACCTTGTCGCATCCACCACCCAAACCATATATTTATAAAAGTCCTCCCGTTTACCGCGTTCTTCCGCATTTAAAAAAGAATGCTGAAATTCGATCACTAGTCCATGTTCTGTTTTTAAATCTGCAATATGTTTTTCTCCCGTTAGCTCATCATAATGTATTCTGTCCTGCCAATCAACAGGAAAGTAATTTTTCCAGGCCCGGTGCCATTCCGTTTCATTCTCCCACCATGGATCGCAATTTCGCATGCTCTTATGTGCCCAGTGGTGCACTTTAACATCCCCGCATTTGGCGATTACTTCCGAACCACAATTTGGGCAAATCGCCTTCGCTCCTTTAGTAGCTTGTGCCCTGATATCATCAACAAGTGCAAATTTCATAAAGGCTCTTTATTTCTTTTGTGTTGATCAAAAAGCCTATGCAAGGTTTAGGAACGCATGTTTCCTTGTAAAACTATCTTCTGACCTCGTCAGCTTTTCTATTTCAGCCCTTGCTTCAGGTGTATTAATAGAACGCAATGCCCAAATCACTTTTCTTGGTATTTCATTTCCAGTATAATA
>MKRO01000221.1:4515-4942 GCA_001896965.1 Sphingobacteriales bacterium 41-5
ATTTTGGATCCTTAATGACATCTAATGTCATTATTATGTCTTCATGCCGTGCGTGCCAGGTTTCGGATAGCAGGTTGCACAAAGTTGCTGTATGATTATTATTAAATAGCGGCTCGTTTTTAAAATCCAGAATTTTTTCTAATTCTGCAGCATCTTGATTGATCATTGCACTTTCTAATCTGTTAAGAATATTATCCACAAATTATTAAATTAAAATTCCAAAACTCGCAATATATCTCACTCCCCCACCCAATAATCCGCCATCACCTCGGCCTGCTTCATTACCGTATCGATCGCCGCTTGCTGTTTATCCGGGGGATACCCGTATTTATTCAATGTACGACGTACTAAAACCATAAGTTTTGCCCGGGCGCTTTCCCGGACAGTCCAGTCGATGGTAGAATTTTTTCGCACTTTATCAGCGATC
>MKRO01000221.1:4977-6267 GCA_001896965.1 Sphingobacteriales bacterium 41-5
TGCACGGCGCCTTCGTTCACTTCAAGAGCATTATAAAAAGCAACTTCATCATTATTAAGGCCAAGCCTGATACCTTCCTCTTCCGCTTCCTTTACCTTTTTAGAAAGATTGATAAGCTCCTGGATTACTTCGGAGGTTGTGAGCAAATTATTCTGGTATTTCTTAATTGAGCCTTCAAGCATTTGCAACAGCTTGCGGCTTTTAACCACATTCATCTTAAGCCGGTTGACAATTTCATCGTTTAGTACCTTTTTCAATAGCTCAAAAGCAAGGTTTTTATGCTTCATGCCTTGCACCTCGTCCAGAAACTCCTCAGAGAGTATCTCGAGTTTGGAAATATCCGGCTTCTCGATTCCCGCAGACTCAAACACGTCCACAACTTGGTCGCTGCTGATGGCCTCGTTCACTAATTGTTTAACCGCCGTATCTATATCACTTTTCTTTTTGCCGGTTCCAAGCACCGTATCAAACTTTTGTAACCTTGCTTTCACCACCTGGAAGAATGCCACATCAGGCAGATAAGGCTGTACTTCTTCTTTGGTAATACAAATGCTCAATGCCTGTCCCAGCAAACTCACCTCTCTTATAAATCGCTCCTTGCCATCGTCCAGTCCCAAAATATGTTCCTCGACCTGTAAAATAATCGATAGCTTTTCTTGTGCTTCGGCTTTAAAGATTCTCTTGTAATTAAAGGCAAAGCTATTTTCATAATAGGATTCCGGCTCGGCGGCTATCAATTCCTTATAGTTCGCCGTTTCTTCTTTAAAGAACTGCTGCACCACTTCAAACTTTTCAACAAATGCATCAAAGGCCTGTGCAATCATTTCTGCCGGGTCGCCCTTACCACCTGCCTGGCTGTAAAACGACAACGCTTTTTTAAGGTCGCTGCCAATACCCAGGTAATCTACTATTAAGCCACCCTTTTTATCCTTAAACACCCGGTTCACCCTTGCTATGGCCTGCATCAAATTATGGCCGCGCATGGGTTTATCAATATACATGGTGTTGAGAGATGGGGCATCAAAACCGGTGAGCCACATATCCCGCACAATCACAATTTGCAGTGGATCATCCGGGTCTTTTACCCGGTCGGCAAGACTTCGGCGCTGGTCTTTGTTAGTATGGAACTTTGCTATAGCAGGGCCATCCGAACTGCTGGTCGTCATCACTACCTTGATCATTCCCTTATCCAGATCCTCATGATGCCAGTCCGGGCGTAGTATAATGATTTCCTCATAAAGTAACGCGGCAATACGGCGGCTCATAGCAACGATCATCGCCTTTCCGGAA
>MKRO01000222.1:0-477 GCA_001896965.1 Sphingobacteriales bacterium 41-5
CAGCCGTGAAGCTCTTGAAACCGGAGCGAATGTAATTGCTACGGCCTGTCCGTTTTGTAATACCATGCTCACCGACGGCGTTAAAAACGCCGAAAAGGAAGGAGCCGTGAAGGTGCTTGATATTGCGGAGTTGATTGAAAGGGAGATGGAATAAGCATTACAGGTTGCAAATTTCGGCTTACAAGTTACCGGTTTCCGGTTAGCGCAACTGTAACTAATTTATAAGATTACAATAAATTAATATGAACTTAGATTATAAAGAATTTTTAAGAGAAGATTTTTCGCCCAATTCAAAGGTTTGGGTATATCAGGCAAATCGCCTGTTGAGGATTGATGAAGCTTTTGACGCGGAAGAAATGGTGAAAGCGTTTGTGGAAAACTGGCAAAGCCATGGCGAGCCTGTGAAAGGGCAGGGGCTGATCATCTTTGGATATTTTGTAGTGTTGATTGCAGATGATACTCAAACGCATGTAGGCG
>MKRO01000222.1:515-4866 GCA_001896965.1 Sphingobacteriales bacterium 41-5
GTTGCAGTACCGATAGTTCACAGCGGTTTATTAAAACTTTGGGCGAAAAGCTGGGGATTGACTTTTTCGACCGCAATCAACTGGCTTTTGTAGTGAACGAAGGCATCGAATTATTGCCTTACCAACAAATTCAATACGCGTTAGACCATAACTTTTTATTCCCTGATTCTTTGTACTTTAATAATTTGGTTGCGACCAAAAAGGATTTTGAAGAAAACTGGATCATTCCAGTGAAAGAAAGCTGGCTCGCTCAAAAGATTGAAATACCTCAATAGCAATTCAATTGTTGCTTTTTTGATCTTCAGCTAAAACGAAGTGTATTAGCTGCTATCAGGCTGGCCATTTGCACAACTGATCTGTGTAATTTTTGCATCAAATCATGCCAATTTCTAATCAATTTTAGAGCGGAAGCGGACATTTTGTCTTTATTTATTTCAAAAATGTGAAATAATGTCATACAAAAGTGGATGGTACTTATTTTGATGAATACCTCATGAAAACGATTTTTTTAAAACAAACTTTTTTATATGACAAACGTTAAATCTAATGGAGTGCCTTTTGAACGCACGTTAACAAGCCTTTTTGATGATTTTTTCACGGAAGTGCCCGCTCTTTTAAAAACAGAAGTTAAGCAGCCCAATTACCGCGGCCATGCGCCGGTAAATATTTCGGAAACAGATGATGCGTATTTGCTGGATGTAGTAGCGCCGGGTTATGAAAAAGGCGACTTTAAGATCAATCTTGAAAAAAATATTTTAAGTATTTCTGCAGAGCAAAAGACTGAAGAAAATGCTGAAAATAATAAGAATTTGCGTAAAGAATTTCAGCTAAGAGGCTTTAAAAGAACCTTTACGATAGATCATACTATTGATACTGAGCGGATTGAAGCGAAATATGTTAACGGAATCTTAAACGTATCATTAAGCAAAAAGGAAAAAGAAAAAACAGCGTCAAAAGATATAGAAATACAGTAGTTAAGTTTTTCTCATAAGCAGTTAGTTTTGGTTTGAGCCTGGTGTTTCCACACCGGGCTTTATTTTTGTAAACCTTTTGCACTTTAATTGCGTCTTGTCTGCGAACAGTTGGTACAAAGAATAAAGAATACGACTTATTTTTTGAATGAACCAACGCTATATCCTAACTTCGCACAACTTTTTAAGTATTAATCTGATGCATAGAAAATTTTTAATATTTGGGTTACTTATTTCTACATTTTTTGCTGAGGCTCAGACAATACCCGAGCCTCAGGCAAGAGACACCACACATTTACCCGTCCCCGTTCCTGTGGTAACTTTTGTGGATACTACCCTGAGAATTTTAAACCTGAACCCGTATTTTTCATTGCATGTTGATTCCAGTCTTAGTTACCGGTTGCTGATAAACAGGCCTCAGAAAAATTACTACTGGTACCTGAAAAACGCGCCCGCCGGACTTATGATCGACAAAGACAACGGAACCCTGTCATTTAAATCCAATAAAAATATTTTCCGGTCGGGAAGACTGAAATACGACACCGAGTATCCCGTTCATATTGGTTTGCAAAGCCTTGTAAATCCCAATGACAAAGTGGACACTACTTTTTCAATTACCTGGTATAATACTGATGTGGTGGTGCCGCGTGTAAAACCTAGTGTGGTAAGCCCCGTTACTGTTGAGGAGGGTTATAAATTAAGTTTCAATGTGATGTGTGAAGACGGAAATTTCCCTATTGACAAAATTTTATTTTCGAGCAGCCAAACCATTAGCAACTATAAGCTGCCAAAATCTTGCGATGATAGCTTTGAGTGGGTGCCGCCCTACGACTTTGTAACCGACGCTGATAAGGCTAAGGAAAAAACTATTGACCTGTTTTTTATTGGCACAACAAAATTCAATTTTTCGGATACGGCAAGGGTACGCGTGATTGTGAAAGAAAGTTTGAACTACGATATTGCTACGGGCGAATTTAAAGACGTAAATGAAAGGTTAACCAAATGGATACTGGATTTAAAGTATACTTTTTTACAGTTGGATAAACGTGTGAAAAAAACGAAAAGCACCAGATCTGCTTTTGACATAACTACTGCAACCTCAACTGTGACGGGAACAATTTTTGCTACCACTGCAAATAAGGATAAAACTGTTAATGATTGGAAAGCCGATGCAGGAAAAATTATGCCAAGTGCAGGTGTGGTATTAATTCCCGTTAAAGAAGCTGCTGCTCCTCAGAAAACCGCTGAACAGAATCAGGCTTCTTTAGTACGTTCAACTATTAAAAGGTTAGAATATGTACAGTTTGATAACAAACTTTCCGGTGAAAAAGATCCAAATATTGCTGCCAAAACCGAAAATTTAAAAAAAGAACTAAGGCAAAGCCAGATTCAACTTGCAGAAGTGCCTACAGACATTGCAAACAACATGTCTGCTGAGGAACTGAATAGGTATTTTGACAGCCCTAAAGTGCAAAAGAAATATCGATTAAAATAGAGATATTAATTAGTAAAAGCATGGGGCGCAGTAATTGCGCCTTTTGTTTTTTAGTAACTTTAGCTCTTAAAATTATTTTATGGGTGACCGCACCGCAACAATTATTGGTTCCACAGGCATGCTCGGTTCTTATTTGCTGGATTTGTTATTGAAAGATGATTATTATGATTATATCAGAATCTTGGTGCGAAGGCCGGCGCCCATCACCAACGACCGGTTAGAAGTGAAGCTGGTAAATTTTGATGACCTCGAGTCTGTTAAACTCGCGCTGGATGGCAGCGATGTGGTGTTTAGTTGTATCGGCACCACTAATAAAAATGTACGGGGCAACAAAAAATTATACTGGCAGATCGAGCATGATATTCCTGTAAATGCTGCCAGGCTTGCTTTAGAGACGGGTTGTGAGAAATTTATTTTTGTATCATCAAGCGGGGCAAACGCTGAAAGTAAAATTTTCTATACACAAATGAAAGGCCAAACCGAAAAAGATGTGATCGCGGCCGGAATACCCGAGGTGCACATCATGAGGCCGGGCATGTTACTGGGCAATCGTAAAGAAAACCGCCCCGCCGAAAAATTCTTTCAGGTTGCTTTCAAAAACCTGTCAGACTTGCTTTTTGGCAGCCTGCGGCAATACCGTGCTATCGAAGGGGCTGATGTGGCAAAGGCAATGATTGCGGCAGGCAAGTTAAACATAAAAGGTGTTCACATTTATAGTTTTGATGAATTGATGGCCCTGCGATAAACAATTTCAAATTCGTTGTGAATGAAGCGGTATTAATAAATCCCTTTAAGAAAAAACCTCTGATCTTCAATTTTACAGTCCGGTTCTTAGCTGAGTATGTATGATAATGGGTAGATTTTTTACATTATCAGATTAAGTTTTATTCCCCTTTTTTATTGAATCAACTTTGGTAAAATTCTTGTTTATATGTTACTAAATTTCTCAAAGATGAAAAGAATTTTTTTGTGTTTTATTTGGATACCCGTTTTTGCTGCCTGCCAAAAATCAGATACTTTAACTTCCCCAACTAACGATCCGCCGGCAGCAAATGTTGATATGCTGCAAATGATTAATAAGGTGCGGGCCGAAGGTTGCAAATGTGGTACAGAGCAAATGCCCCCGGTGCCTGCCGTTACATGGAACAGCAAATTAGAAGCCGCTGCCAAACAACACTCAGATTATATGCATACAACCGGCAATTTCAGCCATACGCAAAGCAATGGCAGCACAGTAGGAACAAGGGTCAAAAGCGCGGGTTACAATTGGAGATTCGTTGCTGAAAATATTGCAGCAGGACAAACCACAACTACGCAGGTTATGGATAGCTGGTTGAAAAGCCCGAACCATTGCAAAAATATCATGAGCGCAGGCGCGAAGGAAATGGGCGCGGCGCGGTCAGGAAATTACTGGACGCAGGTTTTTGCCGGTCCGCTATAAAAAACGGGTTTTTTTTTAATTCCGTCAATCGCTGTAGGCAGCATCGCGGGAGAGGGCGCTATCAAAGTATTCCACAAATACTATCCTAAATTAGCTGCGTCAGGGTTCATGTTGGCACGAACCCTGACTGAAAAAAAAGACAAATACGTATGCTGTATCTGTCTTTAAAAAATTTATGTAGCTCTGTTAAAACCTCGACCGGCCCGAACTTCTGCCACCTCCTTCAGAGCTTCTTGAACTTCTGCTTTCGTAGGATGGAGAAGATTGCCTTTGAGGCGTTGCTGCGCTGGGCTGGCGTTGTACTTGTGCATTGCGCTGCTGCACTTCAGCACTGCGTTGCCTTTGCGATTCCACCGAACGTTGTTGACTTTCTCTCGCCCGCTGCATGCTTTCCTGCTGGCGTTGTTGCGTTTCAGCGCGCTGTCTTTGCATTTCCATCGAACG
>MKRO01000222.1:4945-5948 GCA_001896965.1 Sphingobacteriales bacterium 41-5
TTGGCGTTGCATTTCAGTGTTACGCTGCCTTACATCAACTGAGCGTTGGTTTTCCCTGGCCCTCTGCATCGCATCGTCCTGCCTTGACGCTTCACGGCTACGGCTGATTCGCTCGTTCGTTGCATCTACGCTACGCGGAGAAGTGTTCACTCTTTCGCGATCTGCCCGAACTGTTTCTCCCCCAGTATTTCTGTTGCCTCTTTCGCTGTACACGCTTCTGCGGCTGTTATTACGAACACTTTCTGTGGCGCCGCTTCGCCTATCAGTGGTTCTGTTGTTTGCAACATCACGGCCTTGGGTAGATCTTGCATCTGTTCTGGCGGCACTTCTGTCGTATGCCTGCACCTGGCGCGGGCTATAAGTTGTTGCGTTGCCACGGCTTTCTCTTTGAACTGTTGGGCGATAAACTGATACTGAATTGCGCTCCACCGAAGCCCTGCCTGCACGGTTGCTTTCACGTACACTGTAAGGGGTGATGCGTCCGGTATACCTTTCAACATCTGTACGGCGTGGGCCATTTGTGTAAGTTCTGTCGTACCTGCCGTTATTCCGGTTATTGTAAGCTCCTCCACTGTTGCGGCCTCCGTAGTAATTATTTATAATAGTTGTATTGTTAATAATTGTGGTATTGTTCCTCCATGGATAATAATACCTGTTGATGTATCTTGATGTCATGTAACGGCCCGGAGCGAAGGTCCAGTAATCATAAGGGGCGTTGTAGTTGCTAAAACCTATGTTGATATTGAAGCCCGGACGAATAGGAGCCCATCCATAATAATCGCCACCGCCACGCCATGCTACCCACGCGGGAGACCACTCATACCCCGGAACCCACATCCAGCCGTAAAAGGGATCCTGAAACCAACGACCGTAGTGGAAAGGGCCCCAACCCCAATCGTAACCGGAGTTCCACATCCAATCATAATCATCGGTGTACATCCAATAACCGTTGGATGAGTAAGGCCTGAAATCGGAACCTACCCTCGGGCGCCAGGTGTATCCG
>MKRO01000222.1:5982-6589 GCA_001896965.1 Sphingobacteriales bacterium 41-5
GTTCATCATAAAAAGTGTGAAAGGAAATGTTTACTCCTATCCTTGGCTGTGCATCTGCTGGCTTTGATACCTGCATCGCCATCGCAAGGAATAAACTAAGACCTAAGGATTTGATGATTCGTTTCATTTGTACAGTTGTTTAAATTGTTATAAATCTTGTTGCAATTTTATCCTTCCCTGTTTTTTCGGATTTATTTGCTATAAATATGGCGGCAATTCAAAAACAAAGTTGCTCACAATTGTTTGTTTTAGAGGGCTTTTTTAAAGTATTAAGAAAATATTTTGTAAAAATTCTTAACAATTCACAAGATTTGAGCAAAACAGTAGATTTTTGCCCCTTCATGATAAAAGACTACTATAAAATATTGAAAATAGAGCCAACGGCAAACGGTGCTGAAATAAAGGCTGCGTACAGAAAAATGGCGCTGGAGTTCCATCCTGATAAAAACCCCGGCGACAGGTACGCGATTTCGCAATTTTACCTGGTAAAGGAAGCCTACGAAACGCTGTCCTCCCAAACTTTAAAAGAAAATTACCTTAAGCAACGTTGGTTGGCAAAAGCAAATAACGAACAATTTGAAACTGCAACCAACACACCGGAAACAAT
>MKRO01000222.1:6731-7085 GCA_001896965.1 Sphingobacteriales bacterium 41-5
TAAATGAGTTTGATGAAACGCAGGTTAACACGGAAATTGTCAGGCAGGCGATTCTTGCATCAGAAGTGCTGCAGCCTGCTGATCGAAAAAGGATTTTTGAAGAATTAAAAAGGATAAAAAGTGCTGACGCCGCGGCTCAGGCAATTCACAAGGCTGAAAAAGAAAACAATCTCCATACGTTGATGAACCGATTACAACCCTGGCTTGTTGCGCTCGTCGTTTTGCTTCTGTGTGCTTTAATTTTCATGTTAAGCAAACCTTCGGCCTGAGAGCACAAAGCCATTTAATACTGCAACATTCACGGTGCTATTATTGTTAAAAATCGTTAATTTTCAAAAATTATTAAACCCTAAA
>MKRO01000222.1:7091-11156 GCA_001896965.1 Sphingobacteriales bacterium 41-5
TTGCCATGATGCCGATTGGAGACGACAATTCGGGAAGAACAAGAACCCCCTTTGTCAATTATCTTTTAATTGCCATTAATATTATCGTTTTTGTTTTCGCCCAGGGAATGGGCAGCAACGAAGCGTTTTTGATGAGTTATTCAACCGTGCCGCGCGAAATTTTAACAGGTACTGATATTATAGCCGGCCCTCTTGGCCCTTCACCCGAGCCGGTATATTTAACAATTCTCACGTCTATGTTTATGCACGGCGGCTTCATGCACATTGCCGGTAACATGCTTTATTTATGGATTTTTGGTGATAATCTCGAAAACGTGATGGGGCATTTTAAGTACCTTATGTTTTATTTGATTTGTGGAATACTTGCGTCTCTTGCCCACGTTTTCGCCTCGCAAATTTTACAATCGGGGATGGATATCCCAAGCCTTGGGGCTTCGGGCGCTATTTCGGGAGTGTTGGGTGGTTACATGGTTTTGTTCCCCAGAAACCAGGTGCGGGTTTTTGCACTGAGAGGCGTGATCAATGTTTCTGCAGTAGTGGCGCTTGGTATTTGGATTGCCATGCAGGTCATCAGTTGGATTGGCGTGATTGGCCAGGAAACAGGAGAAGGCGGCGGCGTTGCCTTTGCAGCGCACGTAGGAGGGTTTTTGGCAGGTGTTGTACTCGTTAAATTTTTTGCTTCAAGACAACCTTCCAGGGTTTAAACTATTCTTCATTATATTTATCACCTGTTTTAAGACATTTTCTTGAAACAGGTTTTTTTATTTAAAATTGATTACATGAAGTATTTTTTCTTTTTATTCATTTTTGTTTACAGCATTCCAGCTTCAGCTCAAAAAAATTATTTTCAGCAAAAGCTGGATTATGAGATAAACGTGGCACTTGATGATCAAACCAAAACTTTGGCAGGATTTGAAACTATTAAATACACTAATAATTCTCCCGATGCACTTGATTTTATTTGGTTCCACATTTGGCCGAACGCTTATAAAAACAGGAATACCGCCTTATTTAGACAAATTGATGCTGATGCGACACGAAAGTCAAAAGAAAAAGACGCAGTAGCCGGGTGGATTGAAGGGCTGGATTTTAAAGTGAATGGTTCGAAAGCTACTACCACGCCGCATAGTAATCCTGATTATATTGATGTGGTTAAACTGAACCTTCCTAAACCATTAAAACCCGGCGAGACCATTACAATAACAACACCTTTCAAAGTGAAACTGCCTTCCTATTTTTCACGGTCGGGTTATGCCGATGGCGAATTTATGGTGACACAATGGTATCCCAAACCGGCCGTTTATGACAAGGATGGATGGCACGAGTTTCCTTACCTGGATATGGGCGAATATTACAGCGATTATGCGGATTACAAAATAAATATTACAATCCCCGGTGATTATATTGTTGGCGCAACCGGCGTGCTGCAAACGGCTGACGAACTGCAACAGTATAAACTGGCAGGCGCAAAAAATGCTGCCAATCAAAACAGTGCCCCGCAACTGTACAAACCTGCTTCAACTAAAAATAAAGTGCTTTTCTACACTGCTCAAAACGTTGTGGATTTTGCCTGGTTTGCTGACAAGAACATGGTGATTCAATACGACACTGTTCAATTAAAAAATAAAGTTGTAGATGCTTTTACTTATTATCATAATAAACCGAACACCATCTGGAACAAAAGCATTGATTATGTGAAAGACGCCACAAGAAAATACAGTGAATGGATTGGTGATTACGAATACCCAACCGTTCAGGCTTTTGAAGGGCCAAAAAACAACGCAAGCGGGGGCATGGAATACCCAATGATTACATTGATTACCCAACCGGATGCGAAGCCTGCAAGCCTTGATGGCGTTATCACGCACGAGGTAGGCCATAACTGGTTTATGGGAATGCTGGGCAGCAACGAAAGAAGCCATACCTGGCAGGACGAAGGGTTAAATACGTATTACCAGTTTAGGTACGAAGCTGATAAATACAGGGCCAATTCAATGGTGGGCGAACTTCCTAAGGAGTTAACATCTTTACCGGCCGAAGAATTTCAGTTTAAACTTTACAACTTTATGAGCCAGGCCATTCCAATGACAGCAAAGATTGACCAGCCAGCGGCCGATTTTAAATCCTCAGAAGAATATGGTTTAATTTCCTATGTGAAAGCGGCGATATGGCTTTATAAACTTGAAATGATGGTGGGCCGCGAAGGCGTTGATAAAGCCTTTCAGCAATATTTTAAAGATTGGAACGGCAAACATCCAACGCCAAAAGACATGCAGAATTCTTTTGAAAAAGCGCTGGCTCGAAACCTTACTGATTTTTTTGCATTGCTCGACAAATCTGAAAACATAAAACTTTTTTAATGATCATTTCCCTAAAAAATAAAAATGCCTTAATTGGTGGCAGCAGTGGAGGCCTCGGTAAAGCAATAGCCGTTCAATTAGCTGAAAGTGGCGCCAACGTTACACTTTTAGCAAGGAATGAAGAAAAGTTGAAGCAGGCTGTTTTAGAGCTGCCAGCCGGCGAAGGGCAAAAGCACCAATTTTTAGTTACCGATTTTTCTGACTTTGAAGGCTACAAAAAAGCCATTTCAGAATATTTTAAAAATAACGCTGTTGATATTTTAGTCAACAACACCAATGGCCCGAAAGCCGGGTCAGTTTTAGAAAAGACGGTTGAAGATTTTCAAGCGGCTTTTAATATGTTGTTTCAAACAGTTCAATTCACAACATCGCTGGCATTAAAACACATGCAACAAAATAAATGGGGACGAATTATCAACCTCACATCGCGAACGGTTAAAGAACCGGTTGATACGCTTGCTTTATCAAACACTATCCGCGCGGCTGTTACCACCTGGGGAAAAACTCTGGCAAATGCAGTGGCGAAAGATGCCATCACTGTAAACAATATCCTCACCGGAAATTTTGATACGGAAAGGTTAAAGCACTTATTTACGATGCAGGCTGAAAGCCAGGGAAAACCGTTGGAAGAAATTTATGAAACTACAACCCGGCAAATTCCTGCCCAACGCCTGGGCAGGCCTGAAGAGTTGGCCAGTGTAATTGCGTTTTTAGCGTCAGAACAAGCATCCTATATAACAGGCGCAAGCATTGCTGTGGATGGCGGATTGATTAAAAGTTTGTAGCGCTAAGAAAATTAGAGTTTCAAAGAGCAATCTCCTTTTTGATTTATCCTAAAAAACGCAACATATATCCTAAAAAATTATATTTATCCTGAAAAGAGTAGTATTTTTCCTGTTAGAAGGTGAAACTACTGATTGCGATATTGTTTATCTTACCAATAACTTCCTACTGCCAATGTTATGAATTGAATGATGGCAAAGGGTTGTCGTTATTTTCTCCATTTTTAAATAATTCTCCCCGATTCAAAGAAAAAGTTAAAGGTGGCTCATTCGGAGACACTAGTACGATCCGCACTTGCAACGATAGAAAGCGAAGATCTGCAGTTTCTGTTTATGTGGTAAAAGATGGTGAACCAATTTTTGCGGCCCATTCGGGAATTATCAATATTTATACTTCTGTCAATGCATTGGAAGATAACCAGACGAATGATGCAATATGGATTGATGGCGAGATTTTAACCACCAATTACATTGGCTTAAAACCTGTTGTGCAATCTGGGCAATATATTTATGCCGGCCAGCTTTTAGGGAATGTGTATAGAGAAAGTTATGGAACACTCTTCGGTTTTGGCATCCGGCGTGCACCTCCGGTAAATCCTTATCATAAAAGAGGATTTCTTCCTTCAGTGCCAGAAGAGGGAAAAGATTGTACTTGCAATGGTGATCCCGTTTGGCCGGAATACTTCGTGGATCCCGCAAGCCCTTTTATAGCCTTTGATAGATATAATGATGTGCTGCCTGATGTTTCAATACGGATTAATTTCTCGCCTAATGGAGTAGGCCAATGGAGTTTCGACAATAGTAAAACCTGGTTATCGGCCGGAGACCACATCAGCAAATTGCCTTATGGGTTTTATAAGATTATTTTTAAACCCGTTTACGGTTATGGCACTCCATCCTCCATTAACGTTAGAATCGACCCT
>MKRO01000222.1:11232-11744 GCA_001896965.1 Sphingobacteriales bacterium 41-5
CTCGATTCGCTCAACCAGATTGTGAATGCCGGTGACAGAACTTTCGTTTTAAGAAACAATATTATTGACAGCCTTAATAATCGCTTCACAAAAATTGAAAACACACAAAAAGAAACCTTGTTGTTCACGCAATTATTTAAATATATTTTGCCGGTGCTGCTATTAGCCATGACTTTCATGGCCATCCTGTTTTTTCAAAATAATAAAATACGCAGGCAAAAGAAACACCTGGAAAATTTACAAAAAGAGCAACATCACCGGGTGCATAACAGCCTGGGGCTGGTAAGCAGTTTACTTAACAAATACAAGGATAATATTGATCCTGAAAAACTTGCCAATATCGACAATAAAATCATCGCTATTTCAACTGTACATCGGCAGTTATATAAAGGAAACGACCTGGAGAATATAAATTTTCAGCCTGTAGCGGAAAATATCGCGCAATCGCTTTTATCACAAAAAGGCTTAACTGAAATAAATGCTGAAATAGATGCCAATATTACTATCCCTCA
>MKRO01000223.1:0-2407 GCA_001896965.1 Sphingobacteriales bacterium 41-5
AAAGTCATGGTTTTTGTATATTCGCATGAGTTCGGCTTGGTTTTTGTGGAAAGGCGAGCTTTTCTTTTTTCGTTAACATGACATTAGGACAATCTTTACAGCAAAAGCTTTTACAAAAGCTTTCTCCCCAGCAAATTCAATTAATGAAGTTGCTGCAGGTGCCTACAGCCAATCTGGAAGAGCGAATCAAAGAAGAAATAGAGGAAAATCCTGCCCTGGAAATTGATGAAGGTGATACCAAGGACACTGATGAATATAAAGACGAATTTTCAGATGCCGACGAAGAATACCAGGAGCGTGATGGAAGCGACGATGATTACGGAAACGTGGATGTGAGCGAATATCTGCATGAAGGGGATGACGATATTGCTGATTATAAAACCCGGGACGATAATTATGGCGATGATGATGAGCCCCGTCATACGCCGATAAAAAGCGAAATCAGTTTTTATGATACGCTTGTGAATCAACTTGGCATGTTACGCCTGAATGAAAAGGAGCACAGAATAGCTGAACATATCATTGGCAGTATTGATGAAGATGGCTACCTGCGCAGGGATACGAATGCACTTGTTGACGACCTGGCTTTTAGGCAGAATGTGGAGAGCACCGGGGATCAGGTTGAAAAAATCATAAAGAAAATTCAGCAGTTTGATCCCCCAGGCGTTGGTGCAAGGGATTTGCCCGAATGCCTTTTGCTGCAACTGAAAAGACAAAAAGCCGAGGGCAAGGACGTGGATATGGCTATACTCGCTATTCAGAAATATTTTGGCGAGTTTACAAAAAAGCATTACGAGAAAATTCAACGGGGGCTTGGCCTGAGTGATAAAGAACTGAAGGAAGTGATGATGCAGATTGTGAAACTTAACCCCAAGCCCGGCGGTAATATTGGTTCGGTGAACAAGGCTGAAAGCTACGTGGTGCCGGATTTTTTTATCATTAATAACAACGGTACGCTGGAACTTACGCTCAACAGCCGCAACGCACCTGAATTGCGCATTAGTGAGGGTTACCGGGATATGATGAAAGAATACGATCGCGGCAGCAAAAAGAACCGGCAACAGAAAGAAGCGGTACTGTTCATCAAACAAAAAATTGATGCGGCAAAATGGTTTATTGATGCGATTAAACAGCGCCAGCATACTTTGCTTGATACGATGACCGCGATCATGAACCACCAAAGGGAATTTTTTCTAACAGGTGATGAAACGAACCTCAAGCCGATGATCTTAAAGGACATTGCCGAAAAAACAAATCTTGATATTTCAACGGTAAGCCGTGTTGCCAACAGCAAATTTGTTCAAACTGAGTTTGGCACTTACCGGCTCAAATTCTTTTTCAGCGAATCTTTAAGCACTGATAGCGGCGAGGAAGTATCAACCCGCGAAGTAAAAAAAATCCTTAGTGATTTTATTGAAAGTGAAAGTAAGCGGCATCCGCTTAGCGATGAAAAACTAACTGAGCTTTTGCAGGAGAAAGGCTACAATATTGCCCGCCGCACAGTTGCCAAATACCGCGAACAATTGAATATTCCTGTTGCCAGGCTGAGAAAGGAGCTTGTTTAATTCAGGTTTTTTGAAAGTATTTTTCCGCTGCAGTTTTCCGGCGTTTCCAATCGTTGGAATAAGGCTTGAAAATATTTTGCTGATTGATCTCCAACGCCGTTTTTTTATCCTCAAAATAATCAACTAATTCGTCAAACGCTTTTTTATGATGCTGTTTTAATACCAGCAATGCCGCATTCATACCAGCTTTTGAAGCAATTGGTACGCCGCCGCCCAGTTCGGCCCAATGGCCTCCAATAAAAAGATTTTTAACCGGCGTTACATAACCTGCAACTTTCGTTTGCATATTTTTTCGGCCCGGCTTAGTACCCATCATGGTGCCGAATTGGTTACCTGTATAGCGCCAGTGCGTAATGGGTGTGGCCGCATCGTAAAATACGATGTGATTGCTAAGGCCCGGTGCAATTGCTTGCTCAACCCGTTTGATTAATTTTTCGGCAACCTGTTTTTTTAAATCAATATAATCACTGCTTCGTTCTAAATCAGACCCCGTTTGCCAGTTATTGTGTTGATGCATGTACGCGGGCATAAAAATCACCAAAGTGCCGCAACCATCCGGCGCCAGACTTTTATCGGTTATTGACGGTGTTAGAATTGTGAGCGCTGATTTTTCAGGGTCGCCACTGTTTTGCAATTCCCTGGCCACATCTTCTTTAAACAAGTGGATCATTTCTTCGCCCAACCCCAATTGCTCTGTAGGGCAATTGAGCGCTATGCTTACGGTAAACGATGAAGCATAGATTTCTGCCTCGTTTAATTTTTTTATTTTTTCCTGCGGAACCGTACCACGAGGTAAAAGATTTTTATAAATCAAATTCAGGTCGCAGGCGGCAATCACATAT
>MKRO01000223.1:2428-6738 GCA_001896965.1 Sphingobacteriales bacterium 41-5
TGCAGTTCCGTTTTCCACTAAGATATTTTGAACAGGGGCATTGAAAAACATTTCGCAATCCTGCGTTTTCAAATAGTGTATCATCCATTCGGGTATCACCTGCCCGCCACCTTCGGGAGGGTATTGGTAATCGGCATGATAAGCCCAGCCAACCGGAACGATGCACGAGAGCAGATCGGTTTCTGCCGCAAAAAGTTTTTTGAGTTCGTCGTTTTTGAAATATTTATTGAGGCCGTTTTTCATTTTTGCGCCCTCGTATCTCACCAGCGGAATAAACGGAACTACAAACCTCAACATTCGCAAGCCGTTTTTGGCTTTTTCTGTAAACGACAATGTTTCCGATGCGCGAACGAAATTTTTGAAATGGTTCAGCGAGTTCCCAATCTTTTTTGAGGTCTTGAAAAATCTTTCAATGCCGTCTTTGTCATCGGGGAATTTTTTAATCAGGGCAGCTTTCATCTGCTCAGGATCAGCCGTTAAAAGAAAATCGTTTCTTTCGCCTTTGTACCTTCGTATTTTTTGGTGCGTTTTACAAACAGGATGGTCGCTGCCAATAAGCCTGAATATCTTTGTAACCAAGCCGTTTTCGGAGCATTGGTTTAACCAGTGAATGGCGGTATCAAACCTGTAGCCCTTTCGTTGAAACCCGGCAAGGTAGCCACCCGCATGTGGTTCCTTTTCTACTAGTGCCACCCTCAACCCGCTTTTGCAAAGCAGGCAGGCAGCGGTAAGGCCGCCAATTCCGGCGCCAATAATTGCCACATCATAATTACGGTTTGCGTTCAACTGGTTCAAAAAAATTTCTGTAAAAATAAAATAGCGGATCATGATAATAACCCGCTATCAAATTTATTTATATGTTATTAAACTTTTACATTTTAATTGAGCCAATATTAGATTGTCCACTGATCGTGTACAATGCCCACCAGATAGTACTTTCCATTTATTGGTTTAAAAACCAGCCTTACCGATTTCCAATCCATTCCGCCTGATTGTTTGCTGCCGGAGAAATGGCTTTCAGTAAAATCGCTGCCACCATAAAAATTTTTCAGATTATTAACTGAATTTCCCCTTCCTATAAAATCATTTACTTCTGCTTTTTCAGGGTTTACAAAATTGGCATCGTACACGAATTTTTTAAAGTATGCATTGGGGGTTAACACAATCGGGTCGCCGCTTCCATCATAGCTGCCCCATGTAATCCGTTTGTTTCTTCCGCTGGTTACCAGTGAATGAAACCCCTCTTTTGTGAAATGTTTATCGGATGCTTCAACCGTGGCGTACGGAGAAAAACGAATACCCTCTGTGGGATGAATAAAAGTGTCGAGCTTTGCGTATTCCCGGGTTTTGAAAATAGTGAGAATGTCTTTGGTAAGACTCATCAGCATGGAATCTTTGTCAACGATCGCCACCCCAACAGAATCCGGATGCATGGTTTTCAGCGAGTCGTGAATTTCAGTCAGGTCAATGTTTGCGGTATCATCATCGGCCTGCGGCTCTTTCGAGCTAAACAGGTTACAGCTACTGAATACTGCTGCTGCCAAAATGAATGCAGAAAATTTCTTCATGGGTAATAGAAATTTTTATAAAGATAGGAGATTGATTTTTAAAGAAACTAAAACGGCAGGTCATCCGCAGGCTCACTTATGTCGGAATAAGTATCAGTTGGTGGCGGATCAGAATAAGTATTACCACCACCGCCTGCAGCAACCGGTTCAACCTTCCATGCTTTTACATCGGTGTACCAGCGGCCATTAAATTCGCGGCTTTCAACATCAAAAGAAATATTCAACTGCGAACCAACCTGTAGTACACGCTCGTTTATTTTATCTCCCCAAATTGATATGCAAACTTTTTTCGGGTATTGGCCTTCGGTTTGTACAATGATATACTGTTTCTTCCATTCGCCATTTTTCCCAACTCCTTTTTGAAGCGGCAATAATTGAACAAGGGTTGCTGTTAATTCCATAATTATTATTTGCAACAAATATAAGGCAAAGGATTTCTTACCGGATGCCCGGTTGAAAAGAAATAAAATTCCGCCAAAAAAATTTGCAGCCAACTCCACAGGTATAAGCGGAACAAGAGTTGTGTAGAAGTGAGGATTACCTGCTCTGCAATTTCCCGATCTGTGTATCCAGCAGGCTTCTTATTTTATCAACGGCACCGTTAAACGCATGACCTAAAGTATCGGCATAGTGCGTTACCGCCTCGTTGTTCATGTTTTTCGGGCGCACCTCAATTGTGCATCTTTTATCGTCAGTACCAAATTTACCGCGGTTCTCGTCAGCAAAAAATATATCAGCGCCGGTTATGTACTCAGAAAAACGACTTAGTTTTTTCTTCAACTCTAAAGAGAATTTTTCAATCATGGCTTCTGAGCCTGTAATGTGGCTGTCGGTATTTACTTTAATCTCCATTATTAAAATTTTATGGTAAACGATGCAAGTTCTGTACCAATAACAAAATTTTACAAGGGATGGTTCTTAAAAACACTAAAAGAATTGTCAATGTTTAAAGTGCCGCATACCCGTTAAAACCATTGCAAGGGAATGTTGTTGTGCATACTCAATAGAATCGTTATCGCGAATGGAACCACCCGGCTGAATATATGCTTCAATACCTTCTGCGTGGCCCATTTTAATACAGTCGTTAAAAGGGAAAAATGCATCGCTGGCCATTACAGCGCCGGTAAGGCTAAAGCCGAATTGTTTTGCTTTTTCCACCGCGTGGCGTAATGCGTCAATCCTGCTGGTTTGCCCGCAACCTTTGCCCACAAGCTGCTTGTTCTTAATCAGGGCAATGGCATTGCTTTTAAGATGCTTGCAGATAATATTTGCAAATTCCAGGTTTTCTTTTTCTTCGGGAGTCGTTTCACGGCCGCCGCTTTCTTTCCAGTCAGCAAAATTTCCCTCATCGTTATCCTGCTGTAAAACGCCATTAAGAATAGAGCGGTATTGTTGTTTATTTGATGGCACCTTCTTTAATTTCAGAAGGATGCGGTTCTTTTTTGATTTCAAAATACCCAGCGCTTTTTCTTCGAAAGCAGGAGCAATCAGCACTTCAAAAAACAACTCGTTAACTGCATTTGCGGTTGCTTCATCAACGGTGGCATTCGTTACCAACACACCACCAAAAGCACTCTCCGGGTCGCCGGCAAGCGCATCCCTCCAGGCATCTGAAATATTATTTCGGGAAGCTACACCGCAAACATTGGTATGTTTAATGATCGCAAAAATAGCGTCCTCTTTGCCTCTTTCGGCATGAGGGGAAAAGAATTCACTTATTAACTGAATAGCCGCGTCAACATCTACAAGGTTATTGTACGAAAGTTCTTTACCGTTTAACTGGTCGAATAATTCTTCAGGATTTCCGAAGAAAACCCCCTGCTGATGCGGGTTTTCGCCGTAACGCATTATTTTGGGAGTGTTTGCCGATTGAAGAAAATATTCTGAACCGGCCTGGTTAAAATAATGGGCGATCGCAACATCGTAATGCGCTACCACTTCAAAAGCCTTTGCAGCAAAGCCTTTGCGTCGTTCAATAGTGGTTTCACCGTTTTGCGATTTCAACAAACCTTCAAGGGCTGCATATTCTTTTTTCGCTGCTACAACTAAAACATCTTTGAAATTTTTCGCTGCCGCGCGAATCATTGACGGCCCGCCGATATCAATTTTTTCAATGATTAATTTTTCTTCGTTGGTGGAAGCAAGTGTTTCTTCAAAAGGGTACAAGTCAACAATTACCAAATCAATTTCAGGAATTTTATATTCGTTCATTTCCTGCACGTCAGTATCTAAATCCCTGCGGCCTAAGATGCCGCCAAATACTGACGGGTGAAGGGTTTTAACCCTGCCGCCAAGAATAGAAGGATAGCCCGTAAGGTTTTCAACAGGAACCACTTCAATACCTAAATCTTCAATAAATTTTTGTGTACCGCCTGTGGAATAGATGGTAACGCCAAGTCTTGAAAGTTCTTTCACAATTGGTTCGAGGCCATCTTTATAGAAAACTGAAATAAGTGCAGATTGAATTTTTTTGTTCATGCTGTTGAGGCTGTTTTTAGTAATTGAGCCGCAAATGTAAGTCATCGCAGGGTCATTACAAAAGCGCCTTTTGCCGAAACGTTGTGACAGGGAATTTGCAGCGAATCACAGTCTTTTTGCCAGTAGCCCGCTTTCCAGGCCGGAGCCGATGATGAAATAACAATTTGCTTGGGTTCCACAACTTTTAAAAGGTCAGTAACATAAACTCTTGGATTTCCTGAGAGGATCACGACATCCACATCCATAGCCTCTTAGCCTCTTCAA
>MKRO01000224.1:0-455 GCA_001896965.1 Sphingobacteriales bacterium 41-5
AAAAAGGATTCCAGCTTTCTGAACTTTGATTTCAGGCTTGGCGCGCAGTACTCTTTTGATACACGGCAATATGCAAAGGTTTTTGTACAGCAGTTCAATACCATTCTCAGCGATATCAACACGAACCTTGTTTTGAAAACACGCAGCCTGCCCCCGGAGGCTGACGTAAAGCTTACCAACCTGGGCTTTGAATACGGCTTTAATAACACAAACTACATTTATAACCCTGTCAACGGGTATGAAATTATTTTTGTTTCCACCGCGGGTAATAAAAGGATCAAGCCGAATAACCAGCTACTTGAACTGAAAGATGAAAATGATCCTGCATTCGACTTTAGAACTTTGTACGATACCGTTAAAACAAAATCTTACCAGTTCCGCTCTTTGCTGAACGCCGCAAAGTATTTCCCCATTGGCAGTATAATGCGCAGTACTGTTAAAGCTGCGATCAACGG
>MKRO01000224.1:533-4821 GCA_001896965.1 Sphingobacteriales bacterium 41-5
CAGTATCTTTCCCAATACACAATTGGTACTTTGGAATATCGTTACCTTGTCGGCGAAAATTCTTACTTCAATATTTTTACTGATGGCGGCTGGGGGCGCAACGCCAGCAGAGGTTTCAATAATACCTACACTTATATTGCTGCGGGTTTAGGGATGGCTTTTGAGACAAAGATCGGCCTGTTCAATCTTGCCTGGGCCATCGGGAAAAGAAATGATACCGATTTTAACCTCCGCCAGTCCAAAATTCATTTCGGGTTTGTAAACTATTTCTGATAGGGTTTGTATTGCTTCCGGATTTTAAAACACAAAAGCCGGATAAAAAGGCCACCGCAGGCTTTAGCAATGGTTTACGTAATTACAATTTATTGCCGTTGGTAACACATAAAAAATGTGTTATACTTATTAAACAGAATAAATTTCAAAACTTTACGCTTATATTAGCAGATAATTTTCAAAAGAAATTGATATGCCCGAAATTATCCTGATAGCAGATGCAGGCGCAACCAAAACTGAATGGTGCCTTTTACAAAATGGTAAGGCAAAAACTATCATTACCCAGGGGATCAGCCCCTATTTTTTAAGCGGCGCTCAAATTACCGAACTCCTGCAACAAGAGTTGACGCCAAAAATGAAAAAACTGGAGCCGGACGCAATTTTCTATTACGGAACCGGTTGCACGAATCCGGATAATAAAAGAATTGTAAAAAAAAGCATTCAAACGGTATTCCCCGGTTCTAAAGTGGAAGTAACCCACGATGTGGACGGAGCAGCTAAAGGACTGTGTGTTAGAGAAAAAGGCATTGCATGTATTTTGGGTACGGGCTCCAGCTCCTGCTTTTACAACGGGAAAAAGATCGTGAAAAACCGCCCCGGCCTGGGTTATGCACTTGGCGATGAGGGAAGTGGTGCTTATCTTGGTAAAAAAGTGATCCAATATTTCATGTACAACACTTTCGATGAAGACCTTCGCTCGCGGTTCGATGCTGCTTTTGTTACAACAGGTACTGAAATCTTAGAAAACGTTTATAAAAAGCCTTTACCTAACAGATATCTTGCTACCTTTGCGCGGTTTTTGGCTGATAACAGAGGTCATTACATGATCGAAAACATTATTGAAGATGGACTCAACGACTTCTTTTTTACGCATCTTTGTAAATATTCTGAAGCCTGGAATTATCCCATAAACTTTGTCGGGGGCATTTCGTTTGGCTTTAAAGATGTAATAAAAGAACTGTGCAACTCCTATAATTTTGAACTGGGAACTGTACTACAAAAGCCAATGACGGGCCTTATTGAATATCATTCTAACTAGAAAAGAACGAAAGTAAAATATTTTATGTCGGGAGTAAAGATTACGGAGCAACCAAGCAGGTACGACCATTTAGAAAAAATGTCGGTGCTGGAATTGCTAACCGCTATAAACAAAGAAGACCAATCAGTACCGGTTGCAGTAGAAAAAATCATTCCACAAATCGAGAAGTTGGTAGATGCCGTTGTTGACAACATGCTGACAGGTGGCCGGTTATTTTATATTGGCGCGGGCACCAGCGGCAGGCTCGGCGTTTTGGATGCCAGCGAAATTCCGCCAACTTACGGCCTCCCAATGGGCGTGGTGATTGGTGTGATTGCCGGCGGAAACAAAGCCATAACCACCCCGGTTGAAAATGCAGAAGACGATGAAATGCAGGGCTGGTACGATTTACAAAGTTTTGATATCAACGAAAGAGATTCCGTTGTTGGTGTTGCAGCGAGCGGTACCACTCCCTATGTTATTGGCGCTTTGCGCGAATGTCAAAAAAATGGAATTGTAACGGGCAGTATTTCATGTAATCCAAATGCACCGGTGAGTGCTGTTGCCGATCATCCCATTGAAGTAATCGTAGGCCCTGAATTTGTTACCGGAAGTACCAGAATGAAGAGCGGAACTGCTCAAAAACTGGTTTTGAATATGATTTCAACTACTGCAATGATCGAACTGGGCCGCGTTGAAGGCAACCGTATGGTGAATATGCAACTGACCAACGAAAAACTGGTTGACCGCGGAACAAAAATGGTGATGGAACAAACAGGAATTAAAGATTACGAGCAGGCAAAACAATTATTGCTTGATCACGGCAGTGTAAAAAAAGCGGTTGGTCATTATAAGTCTTAAAACGCAAAAAAGAGCAAGCTACTCCTGCGTTTGTAAAATATTATTTTGCCGCCTTTCTCCTATCTGTTGCCTCCACATGGCATAATACAAACCTTTAGCCGCTGTTAGTTCTTCGTGGCTGCCGGTTTCAACAATATCACCTCTTTCTAATACATAAATCCTGTCGGCATGCATGATGGTGCTGAGGCGGTGGGCAATTAAAATCGTAATCTGGTTTTGAAGTGAGGAAACGTCACGAATCGTTTTGGTAATTTCCTCTTCGGTGATTGAATCAAGCGCAGAGGTAGCTTCATCAAAAATTAAAATATTGGGTTTTCGAATAAGCGCCCTCGCAATCGAAAGCCTTTGCCTTTCGCCTCCTGAAAGTTTCAAACCACCTTCACCAATTGTTGTGTCAAGGCCTTTTTCTGCACGTGATAAAATACCGGTTACCGATGCCTTCCTGATCACATCATTCAATTCCCCTTCACTTGCTGTTGGGTTTACAAATAAAAGATTTTCGCGGATCGTTCCTGAAAACAGTTGTGTATCCTGCGTTACAAAACCGATCTGCTTACGCAAATCTTCAAAATTGATTTCCTGTTCATCAAGCCCGTTATATAAAATTTCGCCTTTCATCGGTCGGTATAGGCCCACTAATAATTTCATCAAAGTCGATTTTCCGGAACCGGAAGGCCCCACAAACGCAATGGTTTCGCCACGTTTCGCTTTAAAACTAATATCATTGATAGCCGCAGTGCTTGCTGTTTGGTGTTTAAAACCCACATGCTCAAATTCAAGAGTTTCGATGTTCCCGAGGGGTTTAACATCAGTAGCTAATGGCTCTGGCGCCTTCTTCATCAGGCTGTCAAAATTAATTAAAGACGCTTCCGCTTCGCGATAAGAAAGAATAATATTTCCAATTTCCTGCAGTGGCCCGAAAATAAAGAAGGAAAATATCTGCATCGTTGTCAACTGGCCTGCATCCATTTTGCCCTGGTAAACCACATACATCAGTACGAATAAAATAATTTGCCTGAGCGTGTTTACAAATGTTCCCTGCACGAAACTGATGCTTCGGATACGCTTAACCTTGTTGAGTTCAAGCCCCAGAATTTTATAGGTATTTTTATTCAGCCTGTCCACCTCCTGCGTAGTAAGGCCAAGGCTTTTTACCAACTCAATATTTCTTAAAGATTCAGTTGTGGCGCCGGCGAGCGCGGCGGTTTGGGTAACAATTTGTTTTTGTACCGATTTAATTTTCCTCGTGAGAAAATTACTCATCACAATCAACAGACCGATGCCGCCGAAATAAATAATAGGCAGGCTCCAGTGAATATTGGCTGCATAAATGCTCACAAAAATGATCCCGACAATGATGGGAAAAAGCACGTTGATAAATGAATTGATAAACTTCTCGGTATCGGTTCTTACTTTTTGTAAAATACCAAGTGTTTCGCCACTGCGCTGGTCTTCAAACTCGTGGTAAGGCAGTTTCATGGCATGTTGTAACCCATTTGTAAAAAGCCCGGCGCCAAATTTTTGTACGATGGTATTTAAAAAATAATCCTGAAAAGCTTTTGCAATGCGGCTCACCATGGCCACACCAATCGAAAGCAATAAAAGTTTCATCACAGGTCCGGCAAAGTTCCACCAAAAGGGTTGCATCGGCTCCGGATTGTGAACGTAGGTTGCAGCAAGGTTGATTAGTTTACCGAGTATGATCGGGTCAATCAAAGAAAAACCAATATTGAGGCCGGCCAGTACCAGCGTAATCACCACCAGCCATTTATGAGGTTTGAGATAGTTTACTAAAATTTTCATGAGGCTGCAAAGATGAGAAAATTATGGGTGAGGCGGAAAAATGTTTGATTAGGAAATCAGCCCGCCCAGCCTTCTCTGTCCAAACTCCTGTACTGTATGGCTTCTGCCAAATATTCAGGTTTAATATCCTCACTTCCTTCAAGATCGGCAATGGTGCGGCTAACTTTTAAAATCCTGTCATAAGCACGGGCTGATAAGTTTAGTTTTTCCATGGCACGTTTTAATAATGCCTGGCCGATGTTGTCAATTACGCAAATTTCTTTGAGCTGTTTGCTGCTCATTTGTGCATTACAAAAGATACCGTTTTCTTTATACCGTTCCAGTTGCACTTCC
>MKRO01000225.1:0-552 GCA_001896965.1 Sphingobacteriales bacterium 41-5
AACTGGCCTCTTTATTTGCTTCCTCTAATAACGAGGGAATAAAAATCTCAGATTCCGATGATAAAGTGATTAGCTACCTGGAAACACAGGCAAAGACTGCGTTTGATAACACAGCACGCCTTATCACCACCCGTATTGACAAATTTGGTGTGGCACAGCCGAACATTAACGCAGACGCTGCCAAACAAATAATAACCGTTGAGTTACCGGGTGTTCAGGACAGGGAAAGGGTGAGAAAAAATTTACAGGCTTCGGCTAATTTGCAGTTTTGGGAATTATATAATATTTCTGAACTTGGCGCGAGCATTTCCAAAGCCGATGAAATATTCTTTGCGCAAAACAGTGGCAAAACAGCATTGGCAGATTCTACAAAAGCAACTGATGCAACTACTACAGTTACTACAACTGCAACAACCGATACTGCGAAAACCGCAATTGTTTCGACTACAGATACCAATCAAAGCAACCAATTAAAAGATTTGGCAGGCCAGGCAAATCAAACACCGGCCGCAACCCCTTCCAATCAGGAAGCAGAGGCTAAAAAACATTTGG
>MKRO01000225.1:741-1301 GCA_001896965.1 Sphingobacteriales bacterium 41-5
CGTGGCTTTATACGCAATAAAAACCTTCGGTCGTGAAAAAGCAAAATTAGAAGGAGATGCCGTAACAAATGCAGGATTTGATTTTGACCAAAGCGGTAAAACAAACGTTACGCTTGAAATGAATAGCGTAGGAAGCCGTATTTGGGCTGACATGACTCGCGCTAACGTGCACAAATTTGTTGCAATTGCAGTGGATAACACGGTGTATTCTGCACCAGTTGGACAGGGAGCGATCGAAGGCGGCAGAACTCAGATCTCAGGTAATTTTACCACAGAAGAAGCCCAGGATTTATCGAATATTCTAAAAATTGGGAAACTCCCCGCTCCTGCAAAAATTGTGGCAGAAGAAACTGTGGGGCCAACACTGGGCCAGCAGGCAATCAAAGGTGGCTTAATGTCTTTCGGAATTTCATTCCTTGTGATATTTGGATTGATGCTTGTTTATTATAATACTGCGGGAATGGTTGCTAATATCGCTTTAATATTAAACCTTCTGTTCACAATTGGTGTACTGGCCGGTCTTGGCGCTACGTTAACTGCACCGGGTATTGCGGGTTTGG
>MKRO01000225.1:1395-4835 GCA_001896965.1 Sphingobacteriales bacterium 41-5
TATAATCGTTCGCTGCCGCCTGTTCTTGATGGCCACATTACTACATTAATTACGGCATTCGTTCTTTATTATTTTGGATTAGGACCTGTGAAAGGTTTCGCAACGACGCAAATCCTGGGTCTGTTCCTTTCTCTCTTCTGTGGTATATTAGTGAGCCGCTGGGTTACCGATTGGTTTACCGATAAAAACAGGCACCTTAAGTATTTCAGTAAGATTAGTAATACCATTGAAAAGAAATCGAACTTTAAATTCATCGAGTTCAGAAAAACAGCCTACATCATTTCAATTATTGTGCTTGGCCTTGGTATTGCTACCATTTTCCACGGGTTCGATTATGGTGTAGAGTTTCAGGGCGGCCGTAGTTACAAAATTGAATTTGCAAAACAAGTGAATGTAGAACAGGTAAGAAGCGACCTCAGGACTGCTTTTGATGATGAGAGCCCTCTTATAAAAACTGTTGGGGATGCCAGCACGCTCGACATTACAACGTCTTATTTAATTGACAACCCTAATACCCAACTGGCAGACTCGCTGGTTGCTACTAAATTGTACCAGGGGCTAAAAAACCATCTGCCTGCAAATACATCGTGGGAAGAGTTTAGTACTTCTTATAATAAAGGTTCGAAGAAGATACTCCCAACCATCTCTGATGACCTGAAAAAAGGGGCATTGAAAGCAACGGTCATCGCATTAGTGGCTATTTTCCTTTACATTTTCATCCGGTTCCGTAACTGGCGTTATTCGTTGGGTACCATTTTCGCGCTCGTTCACGATGCGACGGTTATGTTAATCGTGTTTTCATTCGCAAAAAACATTGTACCATTCCCTCTTGAAATTGACCAGCATTTTATTGCGGCAATCCTTACGGTACTCGGTTTCTCGATGAATGATACCGTGGTAATTTTCGACAGGATTCGTGAGGACGTAGCCCTTTACCCGGATATGGACCAGAAGAAACTAGTCAACAAAGCGATCAATGAAACGCTGAGCAGAACGATCATGACATCGTTAACCGTGTTCCTTACGATTCTTATCCTGTTCATTTTTGGAGGAGAAGTCACTCAGGGATTTGCGTTCGCCATGCTAATTGGTGTAGTGACGGGTATTTATTCCACAGTGTTTGTAGCGGCGCCGGTTCTGGTTGACCTGAAAGGCGGTATTAGAAAGCAGAAGGAAAAAGTGGACATCCACGCTGCTCAGAAACCTGCCACTGCAAAAAATTAATTTAACAATACAATTAATAAAACGGGAACCTCATCAGTTCCCGTTTTTTATATTTGAAAAATTCAACCCTACTATCTACTCTTTTACTAAATTTACCAACTAAAATTTTTTGCGTATGAAACCACTTACTGTTCTTCAAAAATGTTGCATTGTTTTACTATTTTTTTCAATTCCATCAATAAGAATTATGAGCCAGCAAAAAGTACAATGGCCGGATGCAAAGCCACCGGTTGCTGAAAAAAAAGAACACATCAGAAATATTCATGATGACAGCGTGATTGATAATTACTATTGGATGTACGATTATTTTGGCAAAGGCCCGGACAGTTCCAACGTTGTTAACTATTTAAAAGCTGAAAATGATTACCTGAAAGAAATGATGCATGGCACGGAGGGCTTGCAGGATGAGTTATTTAAAGAAATGAAAGGCCGCATTAAAGAAAAGGATGAAAGTGTTCCTGTATTCAAAAATGGCTATTACTATTATACCAAAACAGAAGAAGGCAAGCAATATTATAAATACTGCCGCAAAAAAGGAAGCCTCAAAGCAAAAGAAGAAATTCTATTAGATATTGACAAAATGGCCGAAGGACATCCTTATTACGCAGCAAGCGGTTTCAACATCAGCCCAGATAATAATAAAATGATATTTGGTGAAGATGTTGTGTCACGCAGGCAGTACACCCTATTTTTAAAAGATCTTACAACCGGCAAAATCACAAGCCTCGGCATTAAAAATACCACGGGCGGATCAGTTTGGGCCGCAGATAATAAAACAATTTTTTATACTGCAAAAAACCCTGTTACACTACTTTCAGAAAAAATAATGCGCCACGTTACCGGTACTGGCGCGGCCAAAGATGTAGTGGTTTATGAAGAGAAGGATAAATCGAATTATATCGGTGTTTATAAATCAAAAAATCAAAAGTGGATTCTTATCAACTCTTCGGCAACAATGTCATCCGAAGTTTTTTTGCTCGCTGCTGATAAGCCAACAGGCAAATTTGTATCGTTTCAGCCGCGCATGAAAGATGTGTTGTACGATGTCACACCTCTCGAGAACAAGTTTCTCATCACAACTAATAAAGACGCGCTGAATTTTAAAGTGATGGAAACGCCGATAAATAAAACCGGTGTTTCAAATTGGAAGGATTTTATTCCTCACAGAAAAGATGTATTGATGCAGGGTGTTGACGAGTTTAAAAACTATCTTGTTTTTTCAGAAAGGCAAAATGGATTAACGCAATTAGCCATTCAAAACCGGCAAACCGGCAAAACTGAATATTTGAAATTTGACGAGCCGGCTTATGCCGTTTACCCATCGGGCAACCCTGAATACAATACCGATAATTTCAGGTTTGGCTATACTTCGTTAATCACTCCCTCAACCCAGTATGAGCAAAACCTCACAACAGGAAAACGAACGCTGCTAAAACAGCAGGAGGTTGTAGGCGGCTACGATAAAACAAAATACATTACCGAAAGGATTTTTGCCACTGCAACTGACGGAACCAAAATACCGGTTTCAATTGTTTATAAAAAAGGCTTCAAAAAAGATGGCACTGCTCCCCTACTTCAATATGCGTACGGGAGCTATGGCAATAGTATGGATGCGTCATTTAACAGTAACCGTCTTAGCCTGCTCGACCGGGGATTTGCCTACGCGCTCGCACACATCAGAGGTGGGCAGGAAATGGGCCGTCAATGGTATGAAGATGGTAAAATGATGAAAAAGAAAAATACGTTTTCTGATTTTATCGACGTGTCAAAATTTCTGGTAGCGGAAAAATTTACATCTCCCCAACATTTGTATGCCCAGGGTGGAAGCGCCGGGGGGTTATTAATGGGCGCCGTGGCAAATCTTGCGCCACAGTTGTATCATGGAATTGTGGCACAGGTTCCGTTTGTTGATGTTGTGAATACGATGCTTGATGAACGCATTCCGCTTACCACCAACGAATATGATGAATGGGGAAACCCCAACAATAAAGACGCTTACTTTTATATGAAGAGCTATTCGCCTTATGAAAATATTCAGAAAAAAAATTATCCGAACATCCTCGTTACAACCGGGCTTCATGATAGCCAGGTTCAATATTTTGAACCGGCAAAGTGGGTAGCAAAGCTTCGCGACATGAAAGTGGGCGATAATTTAATTCTGCTCAAAACTGATATGGATTATGGGCACGGTGGCGCCAGTGGCAGGTTTGATTATT
>MKRO01000225.1:4871-9167 GCA_001896965.1 Sphingobacteriales bacterium 41-5
CGCTGGTTCTCGCATTTTTGTTCAGGCTTGAAGGCATTAGCAAGTAATTTTTACTATAATTTTTTAGAGCCGTTTTGCAATTTCACAATTGTAAAACGGTTTTATTTTTTCGTTAACCTTATAAACTAATGGTTTAGCAATAACTGATTTTTAAATATGTTAAATTAAAAAATAGCACACAAAAAAGTCGTACATTTATATCACATTGATGCAACCGTTTTGCCCGCTTTTATTTCAATGTTAATTGGCCTAAATAATTTTTACCGACCAAATACTGTTTAGGAGATTTTGATTTCATTATTAAAATCTTTAAAACAAAAAAAGATGCGAATTACCAACAATGACCCCCGCACAAGAGGTAGTCAAACACAGGACGGAGTAATTGTATCTATGAACATTAGCTTTACAGGTAACGCTATTGGGTATTTATCTTCAGCAAACGAAAAAGGAATTGATCTTAAGGACTGGATATGGCATGAACAGGTTGTGAACGGAGAAAAGTACTACGTAATAACTGATAAAGTTATTAAGGTTCAAATATAAAAAAACGGACAATGCCTCTAATTTAAGGTTACCCCTCTAAGCCGGTAACCTTTTATTTTTTGCCCGTTTTGGGCGCGGGAATTGCCTTTTTTCCAGTTTCCGAACCCGGTTTCACTACCTTATGTTTAGGGTAGCTCCCATTAAATGTACACTGTAGCGTACCTAATCGGGATCCACAGCCCTCAACTTCCTGAATGTTGACTCCCGTCTTATTAAAAACAAACCGTAATACACAAGGATCGCCGCCCTGGCGGTATTCGGCTGTTGTTGGATTTATTAACGTTACTTCGCCCTTAATTTCACCGGAACAACCTTCTTTTTCATTATTTAGGTGAACAAACAAGTGCATCCTGCCCTCCCGTTGCCCGTCACGAAACGAAATAAGGTTTTGCTTTCCATCACCATAGTCCCCCGCGTATTTTGAAGCTCGCGGCAACGTATCAATTGGGTTGATCAATTCGCCGGAGGCTTCACCCAGCGAGTCCGTCATAACCAGCATAAATTTCTTAGACGCTGCGTTCAAAATATAAACGTCATTGCCCTGCACCACAACATCTCCCGGTAATTTTTTAGAGATGTTTTTAGTGATGTTAAATTTGGGATCAATTGTTATAAAAACTGAAGATAATGACGTACTCTTATCTGAACGAATCAGAGGCAGGTTAGCAATGAACTTTTTTTCTTTGTCATAAGCAGATAGCAGCAGCAATTTCTTGTCTTTAGTAATTCCTTTAGTAATTAGGTAGGTTTCTTCTTCCTCGTTATTAAACCTGCCCAAAGAATAAAATTCAGGCTTACTGTTTTGACCAAAAAAAGAATTAACTGTACTGTCAGGAATGAAATTGTCGAAAATATCCTGAGATATCAACGACGAATCAGTGTCGTTTTGGCGAAACGAAGTATCGCTGTAGGCGAATGGTAGTTTGATTTCGGGATAAAATTCAATAAAATCTTCCGCAGTCACCTCGTCGATCCCGGTCATGCTTTTTTTCTTTTTTCCTCCACATGAAGATATTAATAATGCAATGACGATAGAGACAAAGAATCCGTACTTCATAAAACTTTATTTATCGCACAAAATAAAAGAAATATTAGTTTTTCGGATTATTTATTTCTTTAGAACCGGGGCAAGCAAATCTAAATTCATTCCAAACCCGAACGATGCCAAATCTCGCCCTGAAAAAAGTAATTTTTTTTAGAAAGCCAAGTTCACAATAATGAAAATTTATTTATTTTCACAGTACACCACAATGCACAATATATGATGCAAACCATCTTTGATAAACCATTACCGCCAACGCTTGAAAATCTGGCTCGGCTTAAAACAGACCTTGATTCCAAAATTCCCGACAAACGTCTTGAAAAGAACCTCCTGCTTGCTACCTGGAATATTCGAATGTTCGGGGACATCACATCTAAGGAAGCTTCAGAACCCGAAGATAGCCCCAGGAGGGATTTTCAATCTGTTCTTTGTATCGCCGAAATTATTCGTTGCTTTGATGTGATAGCAATACAGGAAATAAGAGCCAGTTTGAAGGGCTTACGGGATACAATGAAACTTTTGGGAGATAATTACAGTTTTATTTTAACAGATGTAAATGAAGGGAGTGCCGGAAACGGCGAAAGAATTGGGTTCATATTTGATAATCGACGTGTTCAGCTATCAGGCTTGGCCGGCGAACTGGTGGTACCCGATGAATGGAGAGACACAGTAAAAGATGTAGCATTAACAAAACAATTCGTAAGGGCTCCTTATGCCGTAAGTTTTCGATCCCATACAACCACATTTATTCTGGTTGCATTGCATATTAAATATGGAAAGGCTTCGGCTGACAGAATCGAAGAAATCAGGGGCATAGCAAAGTGGATGTATCGCTGGGCAACCGATATCAATGCATACGATCAAAACCTCATTTGTCTCGGTGATTTTAATATTGAAGAGCGTGGCGATCTGCTTAACGAGACCTTCATTTCTACCGGACTGTATATTCCTCCCGAACTCCAAAATGATAAAGTTACCCGCTCCATATTTGACAAAACAAAATTCTATGATCAGATTGCCTGGTTTAAAAACAAAAAGGGTGAGGATAAAATATCAATGTCATTCGCAAATGGAGGTAATTACGATTTCCTTCCTCTCGCGCTTGAAAATCGAAGTCTCACCAGGCAGCAACTATCCTTTATGCTCTCAGACCATTATCCGCTCTGGGCTGAATTTCATTTATCATCGCGTAGTTAAATATGTCACTTATTTATTCTGATAGCACGGATGAAAATGATACACAAGAAACTGTAATAAAACAAAGATTGATACACAGTGCGAGACTGTTTATCAATCTTTTATCGATATTGGTCGGGGAGACAGGATTCGAACCTGCGACCCCCTGGTCCCAAACCAGGTGCGCTACCGGCCTGCGCTACTCCCCGCTTCCATTGTAAGCGGGTGCAAAAGTAAGGATTTGAAACATAAAATCAAAAACGGTGTTTATTTTTGTTATATTTTTTATCTACTTATTATATTTGCCTACTTCATGTAAGATTTAATTTAAATGACCAATTCTAACGTAATCGAACAATTTTATACCGCGTTTTCTCATCTCAACTATCAGCAAATGGCCGGTTTGCTGTCTGAGAATATTATTTTTCACGACCCAATGTTTGGCTTGCTTGAGGGGGAACCGGTATTTGATCTGTGGCAAATGAGGTGTGAGCGTCTAAAACAGTTTTCGTTCAGTTTTAATGGTATCGAAGAACTTGACGCAGAGTACGCAACCTGCCATTGGTCAACAAGTTTTTTTCACAGGCCTGCGGGAAAAGTAGTAACCCAGCACGGTAAATCTTATATGCGAATTATTGATGAAAAGATAGTTGAGCACAGCGATGGCTATAAGCTAAGTGACTGGCTTAATGCAGCATATGGGTGGAAAGGCAAACTATTTGGATGGACGGGTTTTATGAAACGGAAGGAGCAAAATTTTTATCGGAACATGCTCAATAACTTTAATAAAAATAAGCACTTATTTACAGATGTCGATAAGCTCCGACACGATTCCGACTTTTCTGATAGGTAAAACAAGATTGTTTACACAAGCCTTTCGGCTAACCAAAGATACTCAGCTAAAAAGTTATGAATATTTTTGTAAAAACTCTCATCGAGTAAGGTGCCGTCATTGGCAAATTTCTTATCTACCTGTGGTATAATTAGTAATTGCGGCGACACGATGCCGAATAATGCTGTTCCTAAAAGTATCATTTGTTGTGTAGCCCTTACACCCCCATGCATTCCGTTGGAAGCGGTAACAATTCCGAAAGGCTTGTGTAATTGTTTTGGGAAATGATCCAGCAGGTTTTTTAATGCAGGCGAGAAACTTCCGTTATATTCCGGCGTTACAAGTATGAAACCATCAGCGGCAAACATCCGTTCAGCAATATCTCTAAACTCAGGTGGCGTATTTTCAACAGAAGAAAACACTTTTTCTAAAGATGGAAATCTAAAGCTTCTGCAATCGATCAATCCAATTTTATGATCCGTTTCTTTTACCAGCCAATTTTGAACTGCCAGCGCTGCTCTTAAAGTAATGCTTTCCTCCCTCGCACTGCCCGAAATAATTTCAATTCTCATTAAAACTAAATTTCTGCGAAGTAAAGAAAATGTTTTCAGAAAACTCAACGGCCGCGTCTATGCCGATCGAAAATAAATCCAAAATACAGCTTTAGTTTAGCAGAAACTTTGTAATATTGCAACCCCAAAGC
>MKRO01000226.1:0-4273 GCA_001896965.1 Sphingobacteriales bacterium 41-5
GAGCTGATCACCTTTCCACCCCATTACGTGATAACATTTTTTATCGTAGCCATTCATATCCTGAAAAAGGCACTTCTGCTCCACCACAAAAATTTCGGTACGAAGTTGCAGAATGCTGTAAAGTTCGCTCACAGTAAGATCGTTGAAATGTTTGCATTGCCAGTTAATGGTTATAGCCATTTAGTACATTAATTTTTAACTAAAGTAAATGTTTACGCTGAAAAAGAAAATTACTTTTTGAAGCGCAAATTGCAAATGAGCGACATCCTCATCGGTTTGCTTCAAATAGTAGCATTGATGTCTCATGTGAAACATTAATCTGCGCACCTGCGGAAATTTTTTGTACTCTCCCGATCAACCCAAAACGGGTTCTAATATTTTTTAACGGCAATCAAATTTTCAGGCACCGGCCTTGTATTCCAATGCCGGTGAATCGCTAAGGCCGCACCCAGGGCTGTTGCCTGAGATACTGATGCTGCATACACTTCATGATCAGGATACGCCTTCGCGAGCAGTTGCATATATATTTCGTTTTTGGCAAAACCGCCATCTACAAATATTTTTTTTACATCGCTGCTCAATACCAGGTCAGTTGATTTTTTTTGTTGTTGGATGATGCGGCACATGAGCTGGTGATAAGCCTCTTCGTAAGTTGTATAATTTTCACAATTAAACACACTACCGGCATCTGGGGTGAAGTCCAATCCGGCTACGAGAGTAGGATCATATTTTACTTCTGCAAAATATTCTGCTCCTGTATTAAAATGTGCGGCCATTCTTTTAGCTTCCTGCTCATGCCCGTAGCCCGAAAAAAGCCTGGAAGCCTTTACCCGCACACCTTTGTAACTCATATAACAAAGGCAATCCTGCTCCAATTCTTTCACCGTTATCGAACTTGTATTGAACGGGTTCATAGTAATACACCAGGTACCTGTTGAGATCAAAACAAAAGGATCTTTAATGTTTTGAATGTAGGGGATGAATGCTGCCGAGCTATCGTGCAAACCAACACCGCATAAAATCGCTTTGCTACCAACGATTGAGTGAACCACTTCAATTGAATCAAACAGCGGCGCTAATTTTTGATCGATCATTTCAGCAATTACCCAAGAATGATAGGCATTCTTTTCAAAATTCCACAATGCCGTATGACAACCAATGCTGGTGATATCCGCAAGCCGCTTTTGATGAAATAAACAGGCGAGAAATTGTGGCAGATGCAAAGAAACAGCGGTAAGAGCGAATACATCTGGTCTTGCATGTTTTAACCAGTATAATTGCAATCCTGAATTAAGCATTCCCAAAGCGGGCGAGGCAGTTTCAAGCGCAACTTGTTCTTTGTTTCCGTAGGTTGCGTAAAATTTTTTCTCAAGCGCGTCAGGTAATGGCTTCAGGTAATTGTAAAGCGGCGTCAAAGGATTTCCGCCTTCATCAATATGCACAAAGCTGGCTCCGTAGGTTGCGAAATTCAATGCGACTATTTCAAAAGAACGATCATTTAATTTTTCATGAAGTTTTTCTTTGATCCATTGAGTCGTCGCTACAAGATCATCGCAGGGAAAACCATCTTCGTCGTGTATTTCGTTGCCACTCGTTGAGGTTTCATAAACGATATGATAATCTTCATCAAACAAAAAAAACTTCTTGTTTGTTTTACCAATATCGAATATCGCAATAACACGTTTCATAAAAATTTGCCTCAAAGGCACAAAAACTCAAATGCTTGCTAAGAAAAAGATATTACTTTTTTCCCCTCTTCATGTTGGACCGTTTTCCGGCGCCTGCGTCGGCTACAACCCTGTCGCCACTGTTATCTTCCCTCGTGCCGTTATCAACTGCTCTCTTATTTTTTCTGCGCGAAACAATTCAAGAGGGTTCAAAGCCGCGCCGGCACGCAATCTCGCCTCAGCCAGCAGCGGGCGAACATCGATCCTGAAAGCTCCCTGTAAAATCTCTTGTGCCAGCACCACGTCATTATTTTGCTGAGCATTTGCCAGTGCATTTGCATCCACCAGTAAAGCTTGTGCATAAGCAATTTTGATCGCTTCAACACTTTGCAGCAAATCTTCAAGCGGGTCTTTCACATTATGGCTTGCATCAATCATCCAGCCCAAATCTTTTGCATGGTTCATTCCACGAGCGTCCATCCCTTCAACCAATTCTTTAAAAATTAAAAATAATTGATAAGGCTTGATACTACCAACCGTTAAATCATCATCACCGTATTTGCTATCGTTGAAATGAAAACCACCCAATTTTTTTTCATTCAATAACAATGCAACAATCTGTTCGATGTTGGCATTGGGCAAATGGTGGCCGAGGTCTACAAGCGTGTAGGCCTTTTTGCCCAGTTTTGTTGCGTACAAAAGCGACTGGCTCCAATCCCCAACAGCCATTGAGTAAAAGTTTGGTTCAAAAGCTTTATACTCCACAAACATCTTCCAGTGCTCAGGCAGGGCATCATACACCGCGTGCAAACTTTCAAGTGTGTTGTTGAACGCATTCCTGAAATTTGATTGGCCGGGGAAACAACTTCCGTCTGCCAACCAAACTGTAAGTGAATCAGAACCCAACTCCTGCCCATACCTGATTACTTCAATATTATGATCTACCGCCTGTTGGCGCACGGCTTTATCCATGTGTTGCATAGAGCCAAACTTATAGCTCAACCCTTGATCTTTCTGATCCTGAAAAGTGTTTGAATTCATCGCGTCAAACTTCAAACCGTATTCCTTTGCCTGTTGTTTAACGGCGTTAGCATCCTTTGGAATATCCCACGGAATATGCAGCGAAATAGCGCCACTGCTGCGATTCAGCTGATGCAGCAAGCCAATGTCTTCCATTTTTTCTTCCAGTGTACCGGGTTCGCCACCGCCGCTGAAACGGCCGAAACGTGTACCCCCGCTACCCAGTGCCCAGGAGGGAATCGCAACCTGAAAATCGATCAGCTTGTGTAAAACATTTTCCGCGTTAGGAATTCGCTGCGCGATAAACTCAAAATTCTGTTGGTGATGGGGCAACCCGTTTTCGTTGTGGCTTTCAATCCGTTGTCTGTCGAGTAACATATCAGCTTATTATTTTAGATTTTGTATTTAGATCTCGTTACCTGCCTCACGAACCGTAACGAATTTAAGTTTTACTTTTGGGTTATCAGCATCAATACATAGTTCATCATCCTTATCGGCCCGTTCGTTCACACCAGCCCGCGCGAATGATACAGACGGAGGCCCGCACCCTTTTGCGCTGTGCAACTAACAGCTTGCCAAAAAAAATATTTTTTAAAAAAGCGGGGTGACTGATTAGACAATCATCAACCCTTTTGTTGCTTGCTATATAAAGAAAACTTTTATCCCTGCTGTATTCTGCAAATTATGGCCGGGAACTTAAACCCGCCCCTCTCCTGTTTTACACAATTTTACTCCCCCATTCGAGCGCAATTTAACCACCTACCTGATGAACGCTGTTGCTACGCCGCCATCAACATTTAAAATATTTCCGGTTGATTTATTGAGCAAGCCTCCAACAAATGCAAAACAGGCATTGGCAATATCATCAGGCAAAATAATTTCATTCATTAAAGTGCGCTTTGCATAATAAGCAGGCAATTCTTCAACAGTGATGCCGTAAGCTTTTGCCCGGCCTTCGGCCCAGCCGCCAGACCAAATATTGCTGTCAGATATAACGGCATCAGGGTTCACGCTATTCACGCGAATTTTGTCGCCGCCTAATTCTGCCGCTAAAAGCCGTGAAAGGTGCGCCTGCGCTGCTTTTGCTGAACCGTAGCCCGCATTGTTTGGGCCGGCAACTACAGAATTTTTTGAAACAATGTTAATAATATCACCGCCAATGTGCTGCTTGCGCATTACTTCAATTGCATATTTTGAAACTTCGAACTGGCCTTTCACTAAAATGTTATACAGCCTGTCCCATTCCTCAATCGTATGTTCTGTAATAGATTTTGAAATACTGATACCGGCATTATTCACCAAAATATCAATGCCGCCGAAAGCCAGCGCAGTACCGCCCATCGCAGCTTTTATTGAACCGGTATTTGTCACGTCAAGCGCTACGGCAGCAACGGCATCTTTACCAAAATCTTGCTGAAATTCTTTTACTGTGGCATCAATCCTCTCTTGGTTAATATCGTTGATCACAACACATGCGCCTTCCTGCGCAAATTTTTTAGCGATGGCTTTACCAATTCCGCCGCCGCTGCCTGTAACCAATGCAATGCGGCCACTTAACGGTTTTGGTTTAGGCATGCGTTGTAACT
>MKRO01000226.1:4410-6183 GCA_001896965.1 Sphingobacteriales bacterium 41-5
ACCGACGCCCGGATAAATAATAATCACGGGATTTGCATCGCGCATGGCCGGGCTGTTTGGATGCTTGCAGGTTTCGTAATAATCCGCATACATTTTTCGATAGTCGTCAAATAGCGGCGTAATCTTTTCCTTCACTGCTTTTGCGTCGCCAATATTTTCATCAGTTGCAAGATTTAAAACCAACGGACTGATCTTGGTACGCAAAAAATGGTCGGGGCAAGAAGTACCCAAAGGCGCCAGTCTTTCCAAGTCATTGCTGTTGATGAATTGCAACACACGGTTGTCATCAGTAAAGTGCCCTACCATTTTTTGGTTTGATGAGCAAAGGCCGCGCAGGACAGGAGCCAGAGCCGCTGCTTTTCTCAGGCGTTCCGCTTTCGGCATAGCCAGAATTTTTTCACCGCCGAAAACAGGCCCTTTCTTTTCAAGATTTTGCTCAATGTATTCGGCGCACTTTTCAATCACTTCTAAAGTATTCACATAACTTTCGTAAGCTGTATCGCCCCAGGTAAACAAGCCGTGAGAACCCAACATGATACCGCGAATACCGGGGTTTTCATCGAGGCACTTTTTTAATTGCAGGCCTAAATCGAAACCCGGTTTTTGCCAGGGTACCCAGCCGATGCTACCACCAAATAATTCTTTCGTTATTATTTCCCCGTCCTTAGCCGCGGCTATTGCGATTGCTGCATCGGGGTGCAAATGATCTATATGTTTAAAAGGTAAAAAACCGTGCAAAGGAGTGTCAATTGATGGAGCTTTTGAATTGAGATCGTAAATACAGTGGTTGAATAATTCCACCATTTCATCTTCATATTCAATACCATGATAAATATTTTTAAGGCTGCGCAACCTGTCAACGTACAATGCCGCAAGGCCGCTTTTCTTTAAAGTTCCGAGATCGCCCCCGCTACCTTTCACCCACATAACTTCGGTTTCGTTTCCTGTAAGCGGGTCAACAGCCACAGCCTTGCAGGAGGTGTTGCCACCACCGTAGTTGGTGAGGCGCAGGTCTGCCCCTAACAAGTTAGAGCGATAGATGAGCAGCGCCACTTCATCGCCCGCGAGTTCTGCAGCTTTGGAGGCATCCCATAAATAACTAACGTGTTGAAAATCTTTTTGTGAAGGCATAATTTAAATTTTTATTTCCGTATCGGGTTGGGTTACCCACTATAATTTATTATGATACGTTATCTGATCGAATTGCCATAACCCACAATTAACACCGATGTTAAAATCACTAAAATTCCAATCATAATAGTGGTCATTGTTTTCTTGCTCACCCCTTTCCACTCGTGCAACAGCAGGCCCCAAACATTTGCAATCAAAATAATAAAAGCCATATGCAAAATCCACGAACTTGGACCGTTCCCTAATTTGCTTTCGCCCATTCCATAGAAGAAAAATTGCAGGAACCATGTAGTACCCGCCAATGCACTGAAAATAATGTTACGAAGAATGGGACTTGTGGCGTTGGTATAATCATTGAAAGTTTTGTTACGGGCATTTAAAATCATGCACCAGATAAAATTTGTCAACAGGCCACCCCAAAGGATCACGATATACGAAACATTATTTTGATACAGAAATTCACCCTGCCCGGGATTGGCTTTTTTCCAAAGATCATTGGCGACATTTGCCATTGGCTTTGCGGCTTCAATGCCAAAATTGAAACAAGCGCTTAAAACACCGGAGATGATCGCTACCAACAGACCCAGCCCAAATTTATATTCGTCTTTGCCTGATAAATGCGACTCGCTCGAAGTTGCATCT
>MKRO01000226.1:6285-6763 GCA_001896965.1 Sphingobacteriales bacterium 41-5
GCACGACCGCAAATAATGATTCCGATGATACAAACCGCCAGACCTCCCAAAATCGTAAGACCCCAGTTTGTGCCTGTTAGCATACCGATCGTATCTTTTCCTTCCGCCTGATTGAACTGATAATAAATAGCAGGAATTAACGCACCAAACACCATACACAAACCAAGGATAATACTGCTGCCAAGCGAAACCCCAAGATAACGAACACCCAATCCGTACGTTAAACCACCAATGCCCCAAAGCAAGCCAAATAAAAACGCAAACCCTATTGTCGAGCTTCCGGCATCGCTAATGATTTCCCAAAAATTCGGAATGGTTAACCATGCAGCGATCGGAGGAACAATCAGCCAGGAAAATAAACCTCCCACAATCCAATAACTTTCCCAGGCCCAGCCTTTTACCTTCTTGTATGGAATATAAAAACTGCCTGATGCAAAACCACCTAAAAAATGAAAAACAACTCCGAGTATTGCGTTCA
>MKRO01000227.1:0-1493 GCA_001896965.1 Sphingobacteriales bacterium 41-5
CAGTGCCACCGGTTTTAGGAAAGACCTTAACACAGGCACAGGAAATATTGGATAAGGCCGGATTTACCGTTGAAATTCAGGATAGCGTATATATTGACACGCTCAAGCCGTTTCAGGTAGTGAGGCAGGTGCCCGATGAATACGAAGTGGTGAAATCGAGTCGTACTATTTATTTAACAGTTAACAGGGGTATGCCACCCCTCATTGAAGTGCCGAACGTAATGGGTTATAGCCTTCGCAATGCGGAAATGGTTTTAATTAATGCCCATTTGAAACTGGGTGACACAACGTTCAGACCCGATTTTGCAAAAAACTCCGTTCTTGAACAATTGTATAATGGTGTGCCGATTCAACCCGGCGCCAAGGTAAGGCAAGGCAGCGCCATCAGCCTTGTAATTGGCAACGGCCTTGGCGGCGCCGTAATGGGCGTGCCTAACTTGGTAGGTATGACATTTGCGGAGGCAAAAGCATTGCTGGATAGTAATGGAATTATGCTGGCATCAGTAATCCCGGCGGCAGATGTTAAAGACCAGGAAAGTGCATTTATATATCGTCAAAACCCTGATAGGTTTGATGAAGAAGGAAATTTGAGAACCATTCGGCCCGGTCAGGTGCTCGATATTTGGTTAAGCGTAGAGCAGCCCGAGATTAAACCTCCTACGTTTAAGAAAAAGAGCATTGATAATAGTTTAAAGGATGAGAACGAAGAGGAAAAAACCGGCGATCCAAGTAAGGACACAACTCAGTAAATTGTATTTTCTAACCCGTGAGTAACTATTCATTCATTCATTCATTCATTAAATAAATAAAATGGAAACCATAACAGTTCAGGAGCTTAAACAAAAAATTGATGCGGGCGAAAAAATAAATTTAATTGATTGCCGCGAGCCCGCAGAATACGAGGAGTATAATATTGGCGGCAAATTAATTCCGCTGGGCCGCTTTCAAAATATGGATGTGGGTGAATTGGAGGGCCTCAAAGAGGAGGAAGTGATCGTTCATTGCCGCAGCGGCAAACGCAGTGCTGCCGCCTGCGCTATATTAGACACAATGGGTTTTACAAAAACCGTAAACCTTGAGGGTGGCGTATTGGCGTGGAAGGATGCGTTTGAGCCTGAATAAGTTTTTGTATGTTCCAGGTCTCATGCGATCCCCCCTTTTATTTAAAACGTTCCATTAATTGCTGAACTGTTAATTTAAAATTCGACAGTTCTTCTTTTTGCTCTTTTATGAAACCGTTGTCATCAAGCGTTCCCACAACACTTTCCATTTCGTCCTTTGAATCATAAACCATGTTGCGGAAAGAGTTTTTGTAATCTTTAGCTTTTGATTCATAAACTTTTTGCGTGACCCATTCTTTGGTATCAAGCATTCTTTGCAAAATATTTCTGATAAATGCATTGTCAATATCCGGGTAACCGATATTTTCAAATTGTAGCAAACAGGCCAACGCATGTGCGAGTTTATTGTGATGATAATTCGCAGATTGGGAT
>MKRO01000227.1:1600-2141 GCA_001896965.1 Sphingobacteriales bacterium 41-5
CCAACGGTTGATTGAAATATTTGTTGGCAATGTTTCCTTTAATTCTTCTGCTGAAGAGATACTCTCGTTCATTATAAATTTAACAAGCTGTGTGTGGTAATAATAGGCCAACATATTCTTATAAATATCATAGGCCTGCTGACCTTTAATAATCTCGCCCTGTCTCTCAGAATTTTCGAACCTTGAAGCCATAATCTTTAACTGGTTTACAACGGGTGAAGCATGTTCTAAAAGGGCTTTTCCTTTTTCAATACAATCGGCAGCACTGGTATTCTCCTCCTCCTTTTGTAAAAAGGCGTGACCCGTAAATTTTTCGAGCAGCCCCACAGCGGCTATTATTTCGTTTATAGTATCCGGTGCTAAAAAGTCATATTCAATTTCCTGCAGTTTTTCTTTACGTTTATCACGCGCAGCAAATTTTCCTTCATTCCGCAGGATGGCGTACATGTTATACATCATCCAGTAAGCCGGCATTATGATCAAAGTGTCGCTATGCACTTCGTTGCTTACAAGCGAAAAAGGTAGAGGAATATCCAGCTCG
>MKRO01000227.1:2213-4234 GCA_001896965.1 Sphingobacteriales bacterium 41-5
CCGGGCCAGAAACCGCGCCCTGCTTGTATTTCGCCATCTGCACCCCGTGAATTGTGGTTTGAGCCTATCGTTGCACCTGCAGCCATATTGCTTTGCCCCATCAGCAAAGCGGCGCATAAAAATGAATTGTTATGATGCTGTTCATGCGCCGGAAAAATAAGCGAGTTTAATACCTCGCAGCATGATATCGTGGAGTTTTCGCCGAGGTGGGAATTGATCAATCTTGCGCCGTATTTTAATTGCGAAAAATCACCTAAAATAAAACGTACAGCCTTTACGCCATAAAACGACCGGCTGCCGTAACCCATGATGCCGTTCACCATTTCGCAACCTTCACCTATTTGTGATTTAGCATCGGAGGAAGAATTGACGGTGAGGTTTTTTAATTTGTTAGCGCCTTTCAAATAAGCATCACTGCCAACTTTTACATCTTTTATAATATGGCAGTTTTTGATTACCGTCCTCGCACCAACGGTTCCGTAATATCCGCGCAGGGAGTCAAATTTCTTTTCGGTGAATTTTTCAAAAGCTTTCATCAAATCCTTATCACCACGATATTTGCTCCAAAGCCAGGCATCTCCGGTGAGCATTCCATCAAAAGGTAAAACTTTTCGCCCTGCGTTTTCATTACGAAGTTCAAGCCAGATGCGCACGTCTTCTTTTTCGCCATCTTTAATAACACCGTTACCAAACTTACTGTGCGAGGTGACCGACATTTCATTCACGTTGGCGATCATTACTTCATCTTCTAAAATATAATGACTGAGGAACTGTACGTTTTGAATGGAAACATTGTCGCCAATATCACAACTTACTATCAGGCTGCGGTACAGGCCAACAGGCACACGCAGTTCGGAAAATTCCATATAACAGGGTTCGAGTTTGCCAATTCTCACGAGGCCGAAAAAAGTACACTCTTCAATCAGGTTAATGTTGATACCGTCACGCACCAAAACATTATCCCAATTGTTGCTACGATTACCATTTGAAACAAGAATCGTTAGCTCCTGTCTTGTAAGCTGCCTGTAGTCTGTTGCTGGGTTTTGTTGAAAACGTAAATAATATTCATCTTTCCCTTCGGGCAAATATTGCGGGGGGATAAAATTGTAGCCCAGGTTTTCAATCGGGTATTTTTTTATATTGTTCATTAACTGAATAATGGGTATTAAAGATGGGTTTAAACTTTTCGATAGTTAACGATTCAGCCTAAAGGTTATTCAACTGTTACACTTTTTGCCAGGTTACGGGGTTTGTCAACATCAAGGTTTTTAGCTACGCCGATATAATACGATAATAATTGCAGTGGAATCACAGTGAGCATCGGCGCGACAATTTCGTCTGCTTCGGGTATCGAGATCACATCGTCGCTTATTTCTGTGATCGCTTCATCGCCTTCGGTTATTACGGAAATGACCATGCCCTTCCTCGCTTTTATCTCTGAAATATTGCTCACTATTTTCTCATGGTAGGCATCTTTTGTAGCCACAAAAACCACCGGCAGTTCATCATCAACCAGGGCGATGGGGCCGTGTTTCATTTCTGCCGCCGGATAGCCTTCGGCATGGATATAGGAAATTTCTTTAAGTTTTAAAGCACCTTCCAAAGCGATTGCAAAATTATAACCGCGCCCGAGATAGAGAAAGTCCCGCGCATTTTTATATTTTTCCGCAATTTTTTTAATGCTCTCGTGACGATTTAATATCCACGCCGCTTTTTCGGGAATGGCTTCTAACTCAGCTAAAAGTTTTTTATAACGCTCGTTAGAAATGGAACCTTTCATATAAGCCACTTTCAGCGCAATTAGCGTGAGTACAACCAACTGTGCAGTAAAAGCTTTTGTGGAGGCAACGCCAATTTCGTGGCCTGCGTGCGTGTAAGCACCCGCGTGCGAAAGACGTGCGATAGATGACCCCACTACATTGACAACACCCAAAATAATGGCGCCTTTTTCTTTTGCATTTTCAATAGCCACAATCGTGTCGGCGGTTTCGCCGCTTTGGCTGATTGCGATAATCACGTCT
>MKRO01000227.1:4245-8161 GCA_001896965.1 Sphingobacteriales bacterium 41-5
TCAACATTTACGCGGCAAATTTCTTCAAAAATATATTCGGCTACAAGGCCCGCATGCCAGCTCGTACCGCAGGCAACAATAATAATTCTATTGGCTTTGATGAGTTGCTCAGAATATTGCTGAACGCCTGACATGGTTATCGTTCCTGCTTTTGCATCAAGGCGGCCACGCATACTATCGAATATCGTTTGAGGCTGTTCAAAAATTTCTTTGAGCATGAAATGATCGTAGCCGCCTTTTTCTATGGCCGCTAATTCAATATCTAATTTTTGAATATATGGCGTTATTTTTTCGTTACCGATATTTTTCAGAATTAGTTCATCGGGTTTTACAATCGCCAATTCGTAATCGTTTACATAAACTACTTCTTTGGTATATTCTAACATTGGCGAAGCATCCGAGCCAAGAAAGTGTTCATTTTTGCCGACGCCAATTACAAGCGGGCTCCCTTTACGAGCCGCGATAATTGTGTCAGGATTTTCATCATCAATTAATAAAATCACATAGGCGCCTGTTACACGTTTGAGCGCTATCCTCAACGCTTCTTCTAAAGAGCAATCATTTTGAATTTTGATTTCTTCAATGAAGTTTAATAACACCTCAGTATCGGTATCGCTGTTGAAAGTATAGCCTTTTCGATGCAGTTCGCTTTTTAGCTGGGCGTAGTTTTCAATGATGCCGTTATGAATCATTGCTATCTTCCCGCTTGCCGAAAGATGGGGATGGGAGTTACGGTCGCTGGGTTCACCGTGTGTGGCCCAACGCGTATGCCCTATGCCCGTTGTGCCTTCTACATTTTGTGTTCCGATGTTTTCTTCAAGGTCAGCAACCTGGCCCTGTTTTTTGTATAATTTTACTTTCCCGTTTTGCTGCAACGCTACACCCGCACTATCGTATCCGCGATATTCTAATCTTTTGAGGCCCTTAATAACAATTGGGTAAGCTTGTTTAGTTCCTGTATATCCAACTATTCCGCACATAAGGTTTGATTAATTTAGAAGGCGCAAAAATAGTGGTTTTTAGCATCTGCGCAACCGTTTGCGCAGTTTGCGCAGGGTATTGCAAGGTTTTGCAGGCTCTGAAAATCTTGCAAGCGGGGCAAACCAGTGATTTTTTTAAAGCCAGTTTAATAATTCAGATTTACGCCGGTTGATTAAAATAGTTTAACTTTTTACCGAAGATTCGTATCATCTTCGCCGCGGCAGTTTTTGTTATTCCAGAATTAAAATTTAAATAAGCACTGAATTTTCTTTCTGTCTAATGCTTGTGATGAATAAATCGCAATTAACATTTTTGAATCAGCCTCTGTACAAATTTATAAAAGCGTTCCGCTTAGCAGTGCAAACGCAATAGAAAAGTAAATGACGATTCCGGTTACATCCACAAGTGTGGCAACAAAAGGTGCTGAGCTTACCGCTGGGTCGGCGCCGAGACGTTTTAAAAGAATTGGTAACATGCTTCCCGCAATCGTTCCCCAAAGTACGATGCCCAAAAGAGTGAATGAGATGGTGAAACCAAGCAAAACCCAATGCTCTCCGTACAAATGCGGGAATAAAGAATGATAAACAAATATTCTGACGAAGCCGATGATTCCCAAAACGCTTCCAAGTAAAAATCCTGATGCGATCTCGCGCCGCAGTACACGCCACCAATCTTTCACGGTTAATTCACCCACAGCCATCGCCTGTATTACAAGCGTGGAAGCCTGTGAACCACTGTTTCCTCCGCTACTGATGATTAGGGGAATGAAAAGGGCTAACACTACCGCGCGGGCGATTTCATCTTCAAAATATGCCATTGCAGAGGCTGTAAGCATTTCTCCTAAAAATAATATTACAAGCCACGGTACACGCTTTTTAAAAAGTTGAAACAGCGGCATATCAAGATACGGTTCTTCCAAAGCCTGGGTACCGCCCATCTTTTGCATGTCCTCGCTAAATTCTTCACTTGCTACCCACAGCACGTCATCAATGGTTACTATGCCCATTAATTTGTTACTATTGCTTACTACCGGCAATGCAACGCGGTTATTCATTTTAAAAACTTCGCTGGCAGATTCCTGATCGTCGTAAGCGCTTAAAGATATCACCCGTTCATCCATCAGGTCTGAAACTTTTGTTTCAGGATCGTTCAGTAAAAATTCACCGATGCGGATATCATCCAGTAAATTTCCCTTTTCATCAATTACGTAAATAACGTTGATCGCTTCGCTGTTCTTCCCGTATTTTTTTATGGTTTGAAAAACTTCTTCAATCGTATTGTGGGCATACACATAAACGTAGTCGGGGTTCATCAGCCTGCCGATACTATTTTCAGGATAGCCCAAAAGCGTCAGCGTGATGCGCCGTTCGTCAGGATCCAGTAGTTTAATGAGTTCGCGAACAGCATCGCTTGGTAATTCTTCAAAAAAATCTGTGCGGTCATCGGCGGGCATTCCATTCAACAGGGCAGCGGTAACGCTTGGTGGCAATTCGTGAATGATATCCTTTTGGTTGGCAGCTTCGAGCAGCTTAAAAACATTTACAGCCCGGTGGGTAGACATGTTGGCGATGATCTGGCTTTCCTGTTCGGGAAATTCGTATACAATATCCACCACATCGGCAATATTCTGGTCATCAAGAAAATCCCTGATTTCCCGGTTTTTGCCGCTGTCCAATAACTCCTCAAATTGCTCTTTGAGGCTTATTTCTTTCACCTCTTCGGTCATGTTTCAAAAGTAAGGTTTTCGGCGATTAGTCTGAACCTTCATTTGCAGGATTTATTTGTTTTATTGAAAATTTAATAACAAACTGTCGTGCAATTTTAGATCATCATAATCATTCGAATCTTTTAAAACCGGTTCAGATTACCTTTGCACAATGATAGCGCCTTGTTTATTTATTACTGAGACTGATATGAAAGGCAGAGGGGTTTTTTCATCCGCAGACATTACTAAAAACTCTGTCGTAGAAATTGCTCCTGTTATTGTGATGAGTGGCGAGGAAAGGCAATTACTCGATCAAACACTGCTGCACGATTATATTTTTGAGTGGGGCGATGATACAAAACAATGTTGTCTGGCGCTGGGCTGGGTTTCTGTTTACAATCATTCTTACAAAAGCAATTGCGAGTATGATATGGATTACGATGATAAAACCATCACTATTAAAACTACGCGTAAAATTAAAGCCGGAGAGGAGCTCACCATTAATTATAATGGAACCTGGAATAATGAAAAAAAGGTTTGGTTTGATGCTGAATAATCAATAAGCTCATTAAACCATATCGGCAACCATCTTTCCGATCATTGGCGCCAGTGCAACACCCATACCGCTCAGGCGAACAGCGCAATAAGTTTTTTCAGACAGTTGTTTTACGATCGGAAATTTATCAGAACCCATGCCCATAATTCCTGCCCAACGATTTGTAATTATTGGTTTTTGGTTGGGGAGAATGACTTTTCTCAAAAAAATTTCAAGTTGTTGTTGAATAGGGATGGTACTGATGTCGTCGAATGTGTATTCTGTTTCAAAAGAACTGTTTCGGGCGCCGCCGAGTAAAACCCTATTACCCAGGTTTCTGAAATAATAATAGCCTTCATCGTAGTGAAATACGCCGTTGAATTTTAAATTAGGAATTGGTTCTGTTAATAAAACCTGGCCGCGTGCGGGAGTTATGTCAATTTCGGGCAGTATGGATTTGGTGAAGGCGTTTGTGCAGAATATTAATTTTTCGGTACTGAAATTTATTTTTTGGTTGGTATGGAGTTCAACACCATCAGCCCTTTCATCAAATTGCTGTAATTCGGTACCATAAAATATTTGTACGCCTTTCGAAATAACCATCTGCGATAAAACCTGTAAAAGTTTTCCCGAATGTAAAGCTCCTTCCAGCGGATTTAAAACGAGATGGTTGAAATTTGTAAAACCAAAGCCGT
>MKRO01000227.1:8269-8875 GCA_001896965.1 Sphingobacteriales bacterium 41-5
CAAATCCACCGCAGCCCGAATAATCAATTAAAGTATCTGCAAAATATTGTCGTATCAATTTCAATCCGCGAAACCGGAGGTTGATAAGTTGCAGCGTTTTTTGCACGCCCATTAAATTGATGTCGGCAATGATTTCGGTCAGGCTTCCAAAGCAGGCGAACCCTGCATTTCTTGATGATGCACCAGAGGGAATAATGCCTCTTTCAAGAATAGTTATTTTTTTATCCGGGTATTTTTCTTTCAGGTGCAAAGCTGTCCAAAGGCCTGTAAAACCTGCGCCTGCAATAATAATATCCTGCTTTGCATAAAAAGATTCCTGTTCCCAAATACTCACCTGTTGCATCAGTTTGATAAGAGTTTATTACTTTTATAAATGTAAGGAATAGTAAATGGTAAATAATAAATTTTTAAATAAATATGGCGTACTGGTTAATCAAATCTGAACCGTTTAAATATAGTTGGGATCAATTACAAAAAGACAAGGAAACTTTTTGGGATGGCGTGCGTAACTATGCTGCAAGAATCAATTTAAGAGCTATGAAAAAAGGCGATGAAGCTTTTTTTTACCACAGCAACGAGGGAACAGAAATTGTGGGGATCGCAAAA
>MKRO01000227.1:8948-12367 GCA_001896965.1 Sphingobacteriales bacterium 41-5
GCCCGTTACGCTTGCTCAGATAAAAACAGAACCAAAACTCGCAAACATGGACCTGGTAAGGCTTGGGCGGCTTTCAGTGCAAACTGTAAAACCGGAGGAATGGGAGATCGTTATGAAAATGGCGGGCGAGAAGTGATTTGAAACAGCCCCATAAATGAAAGATGGTTTGAATGTGCGGTGAGAAGTGGACGACTTGTATTGTACAAAAAATTGAAAATGAAGAAGAAACTTGTTGTTCTTACCGGAGCCGGCATTAGCGCTGAAAGCGGCATTAGAACTTTTCGCGACAGCGACGGCCTCTGGGAAGGGTACGATGTAATGGAAGTGGCTTCGCCTGAAGGTTGGAAGAAAAATCCAGCACTGGTTCTTGATTTTTATAATCAGCGTAGAAAAAACGCAGCAGATGTGAAGCCCAACGCTGCGCATACGGGCCTCGCGGAATTAGAAAAGGATTTTGATGTAACGATTATCACCCAAAATATTGATGATTTGCATGAGCGTGGCGGATCGTCAAATGTAATTCACCTGCATGGCGAAATTTTTAAAATGCGAAGTGAAAAATCAACGAAACCCTCTTATGAAATCCTGGGCGAAATTAAAATCGGTGATCTGGCAGAGGATAGCGGACAGTTAAGGCCTGACATTGTTTGGTTTGGCGAGGCGGTGCCAAAAGTTGCTGACGCTTCAGCCATTACCGCAGTGGCAGATATTTTTGTTGTTGTTGGAACCTCGATGGTGGTTTACCCGGCCGCGGGGCTTATTGATCTGGTGCCTTTTCATCGTCCAAAATTTGTGATCGACAAAAGTATTCCGTACATCAGGCCAATGCCAAACCTTACCACCATTGAAAAGCCTGCAACAGAAGGTGTGAAAGAATTACAGAAGATTTTAAACGAGCATTTTTTGTAAAATGAAAGGCAGGCATTTATTCATTCCTCTTGAGCCGGGCAATAAAGACTTTTATGCGTCTTGTAACATCATGAACGATGAAGGGCTGGTGTATGTTTATCTGCTGCATCCGCAAAGCGGAAGCCTGCTCTTCACGCTGTATTTCAATAATGCATTGGAGAAATATGAATCACGTTATATTGTTCCCGGCCTTAATAATGCAACTGTAGGCCTGATTAATGAAGCTCTTCTGCGAGATGAATCAGAAACGGCCTACGCTGTTTATGCTGACCGGTATCAATTGGTTGAAGGTGAGGGCGATTATGAATATTTTGTTATTAACAGAATGTTCGAATCAAAAAACGGGATCATTAACCCGACCGAAAAATTTCATGTTTTTCACGAAGCATGGAACAACTTTAATGAGTATCGGTTCAATCTATCAGGGCTGGTTCAACATAGCGATGACCTGGCTCCTGAACAAGTAAAACGCTTATCAGACGCAGTAAACGCAATGGGAACCTAAACAAAACCCCCGCACAATGCGCGGGGTTTTATATTTTAACTTTCGCTATAACCTAAGCTACCGGCTCAAGATATTGAGAATAGGCATATCCTTCCTCTCCATCATTTGTTCGTACAGAAGCCCACTGGTCGTTTGCATCACCTAATTTGGTAATGATTTCGCCTTTTGCAGCTTTGCCAACAATAGGTTGGTCAGTACCCGGACCTTTCCTGATGTTCAGGTTAGTTTCCTGTGTAATTACCCGAACCTGCGATCCTGCCTCAGCTTTTGCGTTTACATTTAAAACCAAATCGCCACCGGAAAAGTTGGGATCAATTTGTCCGTAAACGTTCCAAAGTTGGTCTTTAACTGCGCCGCTTGGCGCATCGCCATCAATGTACAATACACCATCCTGCTCTCTAACAGCAAGGTTGCTTACGCCTGATGCATTAGCGGCATCAATAAGTGCTTTATATTTTTCTTGAAGTGCCATAATTATTTCCTCCTTAAATTATTTAATAGTTAAACCTTTGTTGTCAACGCTTTTTGGGTGTGTTGCATTCACCTTCTGCATTAATTTAGGAAGGTCTGCTTTGTTAATTTCGCCTGTGAGTGTGATGACTCCTTCAGGTGAAACTGATGCGGTTACCGTAGGATTGTCTTTGATAGCATCCTTAACAGCGGTTTCTAATTCAGATTCAGCGGCAATAACCGGTGGGGGCGCCACAGTGATGTTGTTTACTACTGAAGTAACACCTTTAACACCTTTAATAGCCGTTTCAGCAGCAGCTTTAGCGGCATCATCTGCCACGTTGCCTGTTAAAGTAGCAACACCATTGGCAATTTCGGCAGTTACACCAGAAAGTGCAGCGTTTGCCTGCAGCGCTGCATCAGCAGAAGTTTTAATGTCTGCATCGCTCACCTTCGACTTACATGCAGGCATTGCAAACGTGAATGCCGCAATAGCAATAATTGCTAAGATTTTTTTCATTTCGCTTTTGTTTTTTTAGGAAAAAAATTAAATCAACACTTAAATGTAACAAATATCAAGCCATAGCAAATGTTATTGTTACATGAAATTTTGGCTGTGAATAATTTTCTGAAAAAAATAAAATTCCGGCGGGTTACCTTTTGAAAATGATAAAACGAAATTTGATTTGAGTGGAGAAATTTAGACAAAACTAATTTTGAAGATACTTTTTTGAATACAAGCAATTGAGAAAACTCTTTAATTTAAACCGCCTGTTTTTCTTCGAGTTCGATTAATTTATTGAAAACGCTTTCATAACTGCCTTCCAGTTTTTTTCGGTTAGCTAAAGCTTCTGCATAAGCCTTTTCTGTGGCCATAAATTTTTCTTTGTCGGCGTAAATAGCGCCGTCAGCCAGGTCCGCTTCAAATCGTTTGATACGGTTGTTGCATTGATTCAAATCTTCTTCCACCTGAGCAAAAAGTTTTTGCTGTTTTTGCAGTTCTTTTTTTAATTCTTTATTGATCGGAACGTTTTTGGTAGCATGCTCGGATTCGGTTTTACTTTCTTCTTTTTTAACAACAACTTCCTTCGTGGCTTCCAGTTTTTCAATGGCTGGAGCAGGCTTGGACATTCGCTCGTTCCACGCCACCCATTCATCATAACCGCCTTTGAATTCTTTTATCTGATGGTCAACAATCTCCCAGATTTTATTGGCGGTTTTAGATATAAAATAGCGATCGTGGCTTACGAGAATAAAAGATCCTTTGTATTTATTCAATGCTTCAATCAGCAATTCGCAACTGTGAATATCCAGGTGGTTGGTAGGCTCGTCAAGCATTAAAAAATTTGCTTTGCTGATGATGGTTTTCGCAAGCGCCACGCGCGCTTTTTCACCTCCGCTCAGTACCCTGATTTTTTTATCGGCATCATCGCCGCTAAACAAAAAGCAACCCAACAGGCTTCTCAATTCCAGTTCTGTCATTTGGCTGCCGGCGTCTTTCATTTCATCAATAATTGTGTTATTGATGTTCAGTGCCTCCAGTTGGTGTTGTGCG
>MKRO01000227.1:12386-12861 GCA_001896965.1 Sphingobacteriales bacterium 41-5
TGTGGCCCCATTTTCTCTCGCCGATGAAGTTTTCGGCATCAGCAATAATTCTTAGTAATGTAGATTTTCCTTTTCCGTTAGCGCCAATTAGCGCTATCTTATCGCCACGTTCAATTTCCGCGTTTGTATTTTTAAGGATGACGTTATCGCCAAAGGCTTTTGAAAGATCATGAAGCTCCACCAATACTTTTCCCGGCGCTTTATCAACCTTGAAATTGATCCTGATATCGGGCCGTTCTACATTTACCTCTTCAATACGTTCAAGTTTATCCAGCTTTTTCATAATACTCTGCGCCATCGCGGCTTTGCTGGCTTTTGCACGAAAACGATCTACCAGTCTTTCATTTTGCCGAATGTAATCCTGCTGGTTCTCGTAAGCTTTTTGCTGCATCTCTGTTCGCAGGGCTTTTTCGGTTTCATAAAAACTGTAATTACCATTGTAGAAATGCAATTCCTTTTGATATACCTCCACAAT
>MKRO01000227.1:12906-16373 GCA_001896965.1 Sphingobacteriales bacterium 41-5
TACCTCCACAATTCTTGTAACCATTCGGTTCAAAAAATACCGGTCGTGACTTACGATCACCACCGCGCCCTGGTAGTGAACCAGATATTTTTCGAGCCATTCAATGGAAGGAAGATCGAGGTGGTTGGTAGGTTCGTCTAATAATAACAAATCGGGCTGCGCCAGAATCATTTTAGCAAGCAAGACGCGCATACGCCATCCACCGCTGAATTCTTTATAAGGCCGTTGCAGGTCTGAATTGCTGAAACCCAGGCCCTGCAATACTTCTTCGGTTTTGTGATGGATATTGTAGCCATCTAAAGTATCCAGCTCATGTAATTTGTCAGAATAATCGTGCAATAATTTTTCGTTGGAGGAATCCTGTTCAAGCTGCCTGCCTAATTCTTCAATTTCTTTTTCCAGGCGTAAAACTTTCTCAAAAGCGCCCAGCGCAACCTGTAAAATAGATTCATTGGTATCAAAACTCAGCAGATCCTGATGCAGGTAGCCTATCGTTGTTTCGCGGCCTTTTTCAACCGAGCCTGCAGAAGGAGTATAACCGCCGGTCAATAATTTTAAAATGGTGGATTTGCCGGTTCCATTATAGCCAATTAACCCAATACGCTCGCCGGGTTGAATATGCCATGTAGCGTCCTTAATAATTGTTCTTGCACCAAACTCGAATGTAACGTTTTGTAAACCTGCCAGCATTTTAAATTTTTATTTTTACTTTTGCCCGATAAATCTTGCAAATTTAGGACTTAGGCGAAAGATAAAAGAATTAGCGATGAAGAAATTATTGATATTGTTGGCGGTTTTGATAGGTGCTTTCCTGGTGTATAAAAATTTTTTTAAGAAGGATGAGCCGAAACGTGATGAGCCAAAGCCGATCGCCGTTAGTAAACACAGCGATGCATTTAATGAATCAATTGAAAAAATTATGGATGATTATTATGCCATGCACGGTGGTTTTGTGAATTGGGACTCAACAACAGTTAACAGCTCGGCAACAAACCTGAAAAATTCTTTGGAAAATTTTAACACTGATGAACTTAAAAAAGATTCAGTGATTTACCAGACTGTTCTTTTTCCCTTAGACAACGCGAAAAATAACGTAGCCCTTGTTATCGCTGCTGCTGACTGGATGGGAAAGCGTCGGGCTTTGCAGGATTTATCTGATAATCTCCGCAATATTTTACAGGTAGTTAAATATGATCGCGCTGTGGTTTACTGGCAGGAATGTCCGATGGCTTTTGGTGACGGCATGTCCGGAAACTGGTTAAGCAATAAAGAAGAGGTGGTAAATCCTTACCTGGGAAATAAAGATCCGAAATACGGATCCACCATGTTGAATTGTGGTGAAACAAAAATGAAAATTGATTTTACGGCGCCGGATTCCACAGGAAATAAATAGATTTGCAGAATATCGTTCGTCTTCGTAGCTCAGTTGGTAGAGCAGCTGACTCTTAATCAGCGGGCCTAGGGTTCGAGTCCCTACGAGGACACTTAAAAATCAAGTAGTTATGATATAATTTCATAACTGCTTTTTTAATTTGAGACATGTTTTGAGACATGCTAACATGTTGATAAATAATTTCAATTATTTTCTTAGGTTTGATGCTTTTCGTAACTTTCATTCCAATTGTAAACAAATAATGCTAATCAGAAATGAAAGTCAGCAGCGACATAATCAAACGGCTAAACAAAAACTACATCATCGAAGTTCCTGTTCAGGTAAGTGTTCACCCTGATTCAAGAAGGATTTTAGGTAATCATTCTCTTTTTATAAAGAATGCTATCGCCAGAGGCAGTTGTCTTACACTTCATGACATTAGTTTCAATTTACTCCCCGATAATTTTTGGAACCCTGATACCTTCGAAGAACATTGTAGATATATTTTTTTCACTTTTCAAAATAGTTTTTTAAAAAAGATTACTACACGGCTATCTTCTTATCAGGATTCCGAACTAAATTTTTTACTTGAAACCCTTTCACAAATTACTGCGCCATATTCTGACGTAATAAATCATGCTACCGATCCTTATTTATTTTTCTGCGGAAAGAAATTACAGAGTTTGAAAAAATCCGGCTACTTGGAGGAAGCATTTGCTATTGATGCTGAAAATCGCAAACTGCTAAAGGCGACAATCCAAAATCTCTTAAAAAATGATGATCCGCAAATTAAATCAGAAACATTAACAGCAAACAATCCCTTTACTAATTTATTGAAGCCTTTTAGAGGAGCAAAAGAAAACACCCTTAAACAAATACAACGCCATTTGGATAAAGCGGAACTCCGTCACGACCTCTTCAAACCAGCTTCCAAAACAAAAGGTAACAAAAATCAGATTGGCTTTAATGCGATGGTTGCTGCTATGATAATAGTATTTAAAGATTTGGAATACTTTGAAGAAAGTCAATCATTCGATACAATTTTGGATGCTTATCTGGAGCAAACAGGTAATCAAATCGGCAATCTGGGAGATTTTAAAAATAACTATCGAAACAAACACCTTTTCGATAAGTATAAAAGAGAACTTTTGGAACTGAATATTCCACGCTTCATAAAATAATTTTTGCTTTCCCTGCTTTTCCTTCTGCTTTGCTTGCTTTCGCCTTCAGCAGAAGATAATGTTGCATCAATTATCAATAATTAAAAATAATTGACATGACATTACAAAATCCATTTGAAGTAATCCTTGACAAAATCGACAAACTACAATCGACTGTAAATGATTACGCTTTAGCAAATCAAAAAGCAGAAAAGACACCCCGGAACCAGGAAAACGGTTTTCTTACGCTTCCGGAAATCGCCATCATTCTCAAAAAACCTTTGGGTACGGTTCGCGGATACGTTCATTCAAAGGGCCTTCCCGCCAAGAAGATGGGCAAAGGCTACCTGATTAATAAACTTGAGTTCAATAAATGGCTAGCCCGCTGGCAGGCTGAAAATCCGCAGGATGAAATCATTCCTTCAGCAGGGTATACGCAGATGCTTGATCATCGCAGAAAATACGGACGGTCGTAATAAGATTTTTAACTTTTAAAATTTATGTTATGACCTATTACCGTATCGGAACCACTTATTACAAGCTGGTGATGAAGCCGCTGATATCAGGCGATACCACAGAAGTGTTGCTGAACTGGACATCCGAAGCTATCAAGCAGGATCACGGAAAAGAGTTTTTATCAACTATAGAAAAATTTCATGGCTTTTGCCTGATTCCTTCGCATTTAGATTACCAACGAAGAATCGGCAACTTTTACAATCAGTATTCACCTTTCGGACATAACCCGGACGGAAGTCCGAATAAAAAACATGACACGATTCTCGGGTACTTAAAGCATGTTTTTGGAGAACAGTTAGAGCTTGGACTTGACTATTTCAAAATCTTGCTGGAATATCCCACACAAGTACTGCCGGTTCTGTGCCTGGTCAATAAAGAGAGAAACACCGGCAAATCCACTTTTTTCTATTTGCTGAAAG
>MKRO01000227.1:16455-16883 GCA_001896965.1 Sphingobacteriales bacterium 41-5
TGAGGAAGCACTGTTGGATAAAAAGGATGACTCCGAAAAAATAAAAAATCTTGCCACTGCCAAATATTATAAAATAGAAGCCAAAGGAGTTGACCGCTTTGAAACAGAGTTCTTCGGCAAGGTCGTTCTAACAAGTAATAACGAAGACAACTTCATTATTATGGATAACGAGGAAAACCGCTATTGGGTAAGAAAAGTGCCCATCATAAAGAATGATGCTGAAGACACTGCTATCAGGGAAAAGATGAAAGAAGAAATCCCCTCTTTTCTATATTTTTTAATCACCCGAAAATTTTCCGTACCCAAGAAAACAAGAATGTGGTTTACAAAAGAGCAGATTAGAACGGATGCTTTGGAAAGAGTGAAGCAGGCAAATAGAAACCGTGTGGAAGCAGATCTTGCTCAGATTTTACTGGTAATCTATGATA
>MKRO01000227.1:16893-19414 GCA_001896965.1 Sphingobacteriales bacterium 41-5
ATGCTCATGAGTGGTTAAAAAATAAAATCAACCGGAACTATGACGTGGCGGCTGTAAAGCGGGTAATTCAGCAGGAATGGAACCTGCGTTCAACAAATAATGCTTTCAACTACACACAATACCGAATCGGTTTTGACGGTATGGTTTATTCTCCCAGCGAGAAAGCCAAGGGAAGATTTTATACCATTGAAAAAAAGAGAGTGCTGGAACTGAATAATATTGTTGATACTGTTGATGATACCTGATAATAAATTGATTTATAAATATATCTGTGATCAACAAAATCATCAACAAGCAATCAACAAAAAGAAATTGTTGTTATGACGATGTTGTGATTTTAAGAATGTTGATGAATGGTTGACGCTGTAATGCTTACCCACATTGTCTTTCAACAAAACAACAAAATCAACAGTGATTTTGCCCCTCTCTCAGGTGTATGTTTTTTTAGGCAAGACAATTTATTTCAATAACAGGTTTGTGCAGCAGTTCATTTCATTTCCTGCTGACACAAAAGAAAAAAATTACTATGAATATTAAAGATTTAAAGTCAATTCAGATTACTGATTTACTCGAACGGCTTGGCCATAAACCCGATAAAATACGTGACAAGGAATATTGGTATAAAAGCCCGTTCAGAAAAGAAGATACAGCTTCGTTTAAAGTTAATATCATCATTAACACCTGGTTTGATATGGCAGAATGGAAAGGCGGCAACATCGTGGATTTGGCTATTCGATTGTTTAATGAACCCGATTTATCAAAGCTTCTCAACAAAATAGAAAATCAATTTTTTTCTTTGCGCCAGCAAATGTCATTTCAAAAATCAGAAGTACAAGAATCAAAAAAAGAAACTCCAAACGAATCTAAAATAGAAATTATAAAGATTGGTCAGCTACAAAACCAAGCCTTGCTTGATTATTTAGCTTCCCGGCACATTGACGACACAATTGCTGCGCAATACTGTCGGGAAATACATTACAAAGTTGAAAGCAAACAATATCATGCAATAGGTTTTAAAAACAACTCCGGTGGTTTTGAACTGCGGAATAAATATTTCAAAGGAGCCTTTCGTCCCAAGGATTTTACATTCATTGATAAGCAAAGAACTGAGCTTGCTGTTGTGGAAGGCTTCTTTGATTTTCTGACCTTACGAACTAATTGGTCTTTACTGACAAAAAGTACCAATTATTTAATCCTTAATTCTCTCGCGCTTTTTGAAAAAGCCATGCCTCTGATGAAGCAGCATGAGAAGGTTTATCTCTTACTGGATCATGATGAGCCGGGCACCAGCGCCACATCAATGGCGATTAAAATGTCACGAAAATTTGAGGATATGTCTGATTTATATCAAGGTCATAAAGACCTTAATGAATGGCATGTGAAAAGAGAAGAACAATTTCTGCAACGGAGCTCTCGCGGGATGCGTATGTAATCTCGAACAGGAGCCAGCTATGTTCTCGTAGGCTCGTAACCTCACCTACTTCGAACATGCTGGCTTCATTCATGCCGCTTGGGCGGTATTCATGAAGTTTTTAAAACAGATTTTATATGAAAGCAGGATCAACGATAAATAAGACGATACAAATGAAAATGATTTTGAATGTAAGAATCAGGCAATGCATAAACTTGAATAATAATGACGACAAATACACAATCTTGAAGAATGTTGAACAATATTGAATAAAAACAGCCCAAGGAAATAAATAATAATGAATAGAAATGGGTAATAATTTTTCCGGCCTTGCTTTAGCCAAAAATACCACGATTGAAAGCCAGGACTTTATACAGAAAACAAATTAAAAAGCAATGGACTTTTCATTTTCAGTTGCTGGCAGTTACTTTTCTAATAAATAAAATCGCACATTTTTAGTCACCAAATGAATCCTCGCAACATACAAAAAAATAAAGGCGGTCGTCCTAAAAAACCTGATCCCAGAACCAGAAGGCTGAATGTTGCGTGTACGGCTCAGGAACAAAATATTATTGCAGCGAAAGCCAATGCTGTAGGCCTGACTGTTTCAGAATACCTCAGATCATCGGGGCTTAACAGTCATATTGACATACGGAAAAAGAAGCTGCCCAACGAGGTTTTAGAATTTACCGGAAGGATAAATAATATCGCTTCGAACATAAATCAGTTGGCAAAACTGAATAATGCAGGACAAAATTTTACTTCTTATGAAAGAGAAACCATGAGAAATCTTGCTCAGATTTTATTTGAATTAACAGAGAAAATAAAAGCCTATTTACAATGATTGGAAAAGTCTTTATAGGAAAATCTTTTGGCGGTTGTATCGCTTATTGCCTGGAAGATAAAAAGATGAAGGGTAATGAACATGAACCGTTGATGCACAACCGCGCCACAATATTAAAAATGAATAATTGCTTTGGTAGCAAAGGGCAGCTTATCAAACAGTTTAAAGAGGCAAAATGTCTCAATCCAAAGTTATCAAAGCCGGTCATGCATATCACTCTGGGGCTGGCACCCGGAGAGTTTTTAGAAGAAGGTAAGCTCATTGAA
>MKRO01000228.1:0-323 GCA_001896965.1 Sphingobacteriales bacterium 41-5
CAAAGAACATAATAACCGCATTAAAAATTTAGTGAAAATTGAATATGCACCTGGTACGTTTCAAAGATATGAGACAACATTTGTAAGCGTCCCCAAAAGTCATCGGTTTAAAATTAGAGTATAATCTTTAATTTTAAATTTTACAAAGACATGAAAAGGACAAAATTTACAGAGAGCCAGATAGTGGCATCGATTAAGAAACAGGAAAGTGGCATTTCCACCAAAGATGTATGTCGCGAGCTTGGGATAAGCGAAGCCACATTTTATAACTGGAAAGCAAAATATGGCGGTATGGAAGTAAGCGATGTAAAACGCATCAAGGA
>MKRO01000228.1:386-4274 GCA_001896965.1 Sphingobacteriales bacterium 41-5
AATCACAAAAAAGTTGTAAATCCTGCTGACAAAAAAGAGGCTGCTGATTATTTAGTAAAACAAAAGCAGTGTAGCGTCAGCAAGGCTTGTACGATAGTGCAGCTACCACGCAGTAATTATGACTATGAGCATAAAGTAAAAGACGACACAGAAATAGAAACAGCATTGGGAACCCTAACAAACAAACATCCCGTAATTGGCTTTTGGAAATGTTACCATCGCGTGCGCAAAGCTGGTAATGGCTGCAACCACAAACGCCTCAGGCGGGTGTATCGCAAGATGAACTTAAACATAAGGCGCAAAGCTAAATACCGCTTACCCGAACGGGTGAAACATAAGCCGGGCGTAGCTACGGGCATCAACCAGAGTTGGAGTATAGATTTTATGAGTGATACTTTAAAGGACGGCAGAAGCTTCAGGCTTTTTAATGTAATAGACGATTTTAATAGAGAATCGCTGGCTATCGAAGCCGATACAAGCCTGCCCTCTTTACGAGTACAACGGGTCTTGGAAAGGTTGCTGAACGAGCGTGGCAAGCCCGCCAATATCCGTTGTGACAACGGGCCCGAATTTATTGCCCGCAGCCTGCAACAGTGGTGTACAGGCCATCGTATCACCCTGCAATATATACAACCCGGCAAACCTATGCAAAACGCTTATATCGAAAGAAAAAACGGCAGTATAAGAAGAGAGCTACTCAATGTTTATTTATTTAGTTCTCTAAACGAAGTAAGGGTGATGGCCCAGGAGTGGAGAAACGACTATAATCACTATCGGCCGCATAAGGCTCTGCGTTATAGGACGCCCATGGAATATCGGAAAATTTGTGAGCAAATAAATCAGAAGCGTGTGAATATTTTTGGTGTAGCGTTATCCACACCGGCAAGCGGAAATCCTCCAAATATTGCAGCGCTGCCGGTAGTGGATAACGCGGTTGAACAACAAACGACTTTTCAACAAAAAACTCTACTTTTGAACTGACCGAAATAAAGGGACGCCTACAGTTCTATCTGGAATTTTTGAAACCCCTATCGTATTTGGCATAACGGAACCAATAACATCATTTATGCCGACTACATGTGCTTTATCGATGAAAATATCACATTGATTATGCTTTCAAATCAATCTAATCAAAACTTTGACAGACTAAATTTCGAACTTTCAAAAATTATATTCCAAAAAGACTATAACCCAATTATCCCTATTGCAGATAATGAAAAAAACCGAAATTTCACTCTCAGTATAATCGAAATAGTAATAAGTCGTGGGCTTGAAGCAGGTAAATCTTCCTTTTCCAAAAAACCATCAAAAACTAACCTCTTGGAAAGCACTGTTAATACTAAAGGATTCGAACTTCTGTCTCAAAAAAATTATGCTAAAGCCGTAAAAGTATTCTTAATGAATTGTTTTGCTTTTCCCTCATCTAATGCCTTTGATAGCTTGGGTGAAGCATATTTGAGCAATGGTGGCAAAGCATCAGCAAAAAGGAGTTATGAAAAGAGTTTAGAACTTGACCCGACAAATCGAAATGCAGAGGATATACTTAAAAATTTAAAATGACAAACCAGGCACATACTGTATTTGCCAACATTGTAAACCAGTAAACGACATTATCTTGTAATACTTAAACTTAAAAAAATGAAAAATGAATTAACACACTTCGCCATCTACATCGATAACATTGAAAGAGCCAAAAACTTTTACGACAAGGTTTTTGATTGGGGCTTTAGCTCATATGTGCAATCGGACTTTTTACAGATTAAGGCCGACACAAATACAAACACGCTATCGAGTCATGGAGACTGAACTGGAATAATCTTACCAGCTATTTTGATTTTCCCTTTGAAATCCGGAAGATTATCTACACGACAAACACTATTGAAAATCTCAATCGGGGAATCAGAAAATATACCAAAACCAAAGTACAGTTTTCTGATGATTCAGCGGCTCAAAAGGCCGTTTATCTGGCTATCATGAACATTGAAAAAAAATGGAGCATGCCAATCCAAAATTGGGGGTACATATTACATCAATTCTTAACTTTAAAAGAACGATGAACAAATGGAAATCATCACTTTTATGCTGTTTGAAAACTTTGTTATCTCGTTGCAAATGTTCATTAATTTCTTTTTACTACAAAAACAAATAGTAAAAAAGAGTTTTTAAGGAGCGACTAAATAAGAAAAAAGACGAACTGTAAACGGCTGGTTTTGGCGTTACCAGTAACGAAAAACCTCAAAATATTTGGAAACCCAAAATCGGAAACCGACCTTTAAGAAAAAAATGCCAACAACTGAGACCAAAAAATGCCTCGCCTGCGGAAAACTTGTAAAAGGGCGCTCCGACAAAAAATTTTGTAACGATTATTGCCGCAACAACTACAACAATAGTTTGAAAGGTGATGATTCAAAACTCATTCGCAATATTAACAATGCGCTGCGAAAAAATCACTACATTCTGCAAAGCCTGTTACCGGCTGGAGAAGAAACGGCAAAAGCCAATCGGGAAAAACTTTCGAACCTCGGTTTCAGGTTTCAATATATAACGCATCAATATCAAAATAAAAAAGGGAATACATATTTCTTTTGTTACGACCACGGTTATCTTCCGTTAGAAAACGATTGGTTCCTGGTTGTTCGCAGAAAAGCTGAATAAGTTCCCCGTTTTTTTCCCGCATTGTAATCTGCAAACCAATGAAAATAGATATGCTTTATGCTTCATTTTCTGTAATTTTTTTTCAAAAGCCTTTCACCTTAATCCTGTCTTTAGCGTAAAAGAATTGTCAAATCAACAAATCAACAAATCAAAAAAATGAAATTGAACGTTTATACTCTCTCCTATATTTTGGCAGTATTTTCTTTATTTCTGTTTGCCTGTAACCAGGTTTATAACCCTACCCACAAAGATCTTGATGAAAACATGATAGACCTGAAGGCTTACCAGGAAAATCTTGGCGACGAAATAAAAGCCGGAAGCTTGGAAGACGCTGTTTGGTTATTTGAGGGCATGGATAGTATTTTGAAAGTTGTAGGCGTCACGTTTCCCGAACACCGAAAACTAAAAAAGCCTTTTTCAGAATATTACAAAATAAAGATGAAGAAACCCATTGATGAAATTCGCGAAGCTATTGAAAAAAAAGACCAACCCGCTGCCCTCGAAGGCTACCGCATTCTCGTGCGGCGCTGCAATAGTTGCCACGAGGATCTTGATATCAACAAAGAGGTGAAATATTAATGATTTTATTGGAACGTGTTGGCCAAAAAAAAATCGCTGAGGATCAATCATCTTCAGCGACTTTTTCAAATTTAGGTGATCCCGCTGGGGCTCGAACCCAGGGCCCCAACATTAAAAGTGTTGTGCTCTACCAACTGAGCTACGGAATCATTGAGGGCTAACCTCTCAACACCCATTAAATTTTGGAGTGCAAAAATAGGGTTATCAATTTATTGTGCCAAACTTTTTATTAAAAATCTTTAGCGGAACAGCCTCTTTTCGTCCGCGCCTAATTACTCTTTTTGGTTACTATATGGCAACGATTTAACATGATATCCTTTCGATTTTAATCGCTTAATGATTTCATCAAGCTTAAAATAAAATTTGTCTGTTCTTTTCGCATCCGTGCCAAGGTGAATTAAAATAAAGTTACCCGAGAGGCCCTTATCATTTTCTACTTCAAACAGTTTTTTTAACAACTCATCGCTACTCCTGTAATTTTTCATTTCAGGGGTAGTATAATCAGCGTTGGTGCCTGTGCCCGGCGTAAAGTTTATTACCGTCAATCCATTCTCCCTGGCCCAATTTACAATGGAACGATTATACCATTCGTAAGGTGGCAAAAACCACTCCCCTTTCTTAATGCCGAGTTTATTTAATTCGCTTAACGAATTT
>MKRO01000228.1:4432-4860 GCA_001896965.1 Sphingobacteriales bacterium 41-5
ATCGCCGGTAAAGAAAAAACTGCCGCCCGCGTGATTGCTCTTTAGGGTTTTAGCTATGTGGTTGCCACCTTCGCCAAAATCGTGCGCAGAAAAAATTAAATAAACATCTTTTTCTACGGAAGGCATTTTGATAATAGCGCCCTGCGCGTCTTTTACCGGAGAGGAATTGCCCTGCCACTGGTTGGTACCGGCGCTTGTTTGCTGCGCAGACGCATTAAAAAAAGAAAACATTAAAACGCATACGCTGAGAAGGGTGATGCTATATATTTTAAAGTTGAACGAAGTGCGACGCAAGACCGATGCCATATTTACTACTGTTTGGTATAAAAGTAACAATTTATACGCCACAGCCCAACCTCTGTTTGCGCGAAAGCAGCTTAAAAATTGGCTTACTGTTAATTTTTGTTTAGGTTTGTTTTAATTTATGA
>MKRO01000228.1:4889-8971 GCA_001896965.1 Sphingobacteriales bacterium 41-5
AGCGCTTGTGGAAAGGCTTTTAGCGATGGGTTGTAAAGTGGCAACCTGTGGCCGCAATCACGACAGGTTGTATGGGCTTCAGTCAACTCACCCTTCGCTCCCACTGCACACGCTGGTTGCAGACGTAAGTAATGAACATGATTGTAAACGGTTCATCGAATCAACGGTTCAGGTTTTTGGAGGCATTGATATTTTAATTAATAATGCAGGCATTAGCATGCGCGGGCTTTTTAAAGATTTAGAGGTAGATGTAATAAAAAAGGTGATGGACGTGAATTTTTACGGAACCGTTTACTGTACTAAAATCGCCTTGCCTTACCTCATTGAGCGAAAAGGTTCAATTGTGGGAATTTCTTCGGTTGGTGGTTATCGCGGACTGCCCGGCCGAACGGGTTACTCTGCCAGCAAATTTGCGATGCAGGGTTTTTTGGAATGCCTGCGCGTGGAAATGATGGACGACGAAGTTCATGTGATGTGGGTGGCGCCGGGCTTTACATCATCAGGAATAAGAGACAGGGCTTTAAATGATAAAGGGGAAACGCAGGAGCAAAACCCTATGGACGAAAACAAAATGATGTCGCCATACGAAGTTGCCGATAGAATTCTGGACGCTTTAAAAAATAAAAAGCGCGCGCTTCCAATAACCTTTCTCACCAAAGAAACTATTTTTATGAATAAATTTTTTCCGGGCTGGGCAGACAAACTTATTCATAAATTTTATTTCAAAAACAAACAATTGGTAAAATAGGCAGGCTTTTTTAATTTGCAGGAATTGAAATCTTAGCTAATAACGCACAAAGGCAGGATGAATTTTATTACTCTTACATCAGATATTGGGCATACCGATTATTTAGTTGGCGCCATAAAAGCCCAGTTGTTGCAAGTGAATCCTGATCTGCAATTAGTTGACATCTCGCATAACATCTCGCCCTTTAATTTGTTTCAGGCTTCTTACGTGTGCCGTGGCGCATTTAAAAATTTTCCTGAATTTACATTTCACCTGGTACTGGTGAATTTATTTGACCGCAAGCCTAAAAACCTTCTTTTGGTGTTTCATAAAAATCAATATATCATGTGCCCCGACAATGGTTTGCTGAACATGATACTTGAGGAAAAACCTGAAATGGTGATGGGAATACCAATGGATAAAAAATCAGCTAAGAGCACATTATACATTACCGGTTTGATGGCGCAAACGATTAAGAGAATTATTGATGGCGAATCCATCGAGAAAATTGGTGTGCCTGATGTTACTTTCAGGGAGAAGAACCCACTACAGCCTATTGAAAACAGTGACCTGATTGAAGGCCAGATTATTTTCATTGACAATTTTGAAAATGTGATTGTCAATATCACACGTAAACAATTTGAAACCCAGCGCAAAGAACGCAACTTCAAAATTCATTTTTTGCGTGACGAGGTAATCGATAAGATTAGCGAATCTTATGCCGATGTGCCGGAGGGTGAAAAGCTTGCCTATTTTAATAGTGCAGATTATTTGGAAATTGCGATCAACAAAGGCAATGCAGCCGGGCTTTTCGGGTTGAAAGGCTTTTCAGAAAAGGACCGGCAGTCTTCCATCATCAAACAAAATCAACTGTTGTATCAAACGGTGAAGGTTTATTTTGCAGAATGATAGCCTCACATCTACAAACATAAAAATGCCCACATCGCTGCGGGCATTTTTTATTTTAAGCGCTTTCAGAATTAATATCCCATATCTCCCATTCCACCCGGAGGCATTGCAGGAGCAGCTTGTTTAGGCTCTGGTTTGTCAGCAATCACACACTCGGTAGTTAATAACATACCTGCGATAGAAGCTGCATTTTCCAAAGCTACGCGGCTAACTTTTGTAGGATCAATTACACCGGCCTTGAACATATTCTCGTACACTTCGGTGCGGGCGTTGAAACCAAAATCGCCTTTGCCTTCTTTAATTTTTTGTACGACGATAGAACCTTCGATTCCGGCATTCTCAACCAAAGTACGAAGTGGAGCTTCCAAAGCACGTTTAACAATCGCCATACCTGTTTGCTCATCTTCAACCTGGCCTTTTATTTTAACGCCCAATGCATCAACGGCACGAACGTAAGCAACACCACCACCGGGTACAATGCCTTCTTCAACCGCTGCACGTGTTGCATGCAAAGCGTCATCCACACGGTCTTTCTTTTCTTTCATTTCAACTTCAGTTGCAGCGCCTACATAAAGTACCGCAACACCACCGCTTAGTTTGGCTAAACGCTCTTGTAATTTTTCGCGGTCGTAATCAGAAGTTGTTGTTTCAATCTGAGCTTTAATTTGATTCACACGCCCGGTGATGTCAGCTTTCTTACCTTTACCACCCACAACGATCGCGTTGTCTTTATCAATGGTAATAGAAGACGCCTGGCCAAGTTTTGTAAGGTCAGCTTCTTCAATCTTCATACCCATATCTTCGCTGATAACAGTACCACCGGTTAGGATTGCAATGTCCTGTAACATTTCCTTTCTTCTGTCGCCAAAGCCGGGAGCTTTAACAGCAGCTACTTTCAAAGTACCACGTAATTTATTTACGACCAGGGTTGCCAAAGCTTCACCTTCCAAATCTTCAGCAATAATTACCAAAGGGCGGCCGCTTTGTGCTACTTTTTCCAGAATGGAAAGAATATCTTTCATGGTGCTGATCTTTTTGTCATAGATCAACACGTATGGGTTTTGCATTTCTGCTTCCATTTTTTCGCTGTTTGTAACGAAATAGGGAGAGATATACCCACGGTCAAATTGCATACCTTCAACCACGTCAACATAAGTGTCAGTGCCTTTTGCTTCTTCCACAGTAATCACACCTTCTTTACCCACTTTACCAAAGGCTTCAGCAATTAATTTACCGATTGTTTCATCGTTATTTGCAGAAATTGCAGCAACCTGCTGAATTTTTTTGCTGTCGCTACCCACTGTCTGGCTTTGGTTTTTCAGGTTTTCAACCACTAAAGAAACCGCTTTATCAATACCGCGTTTCAAATCCATCGGGTTTGAACCGGCAGCTACCATTTTAAGGCCTTCAGCAATGATAGATTGAGCTAAAACAGTTGCAGTAGTAGTACCATCACCGGCAATATCAGCGGTTTTGCTTGCTACTTCTTTCACCATTTGAGCGCCCATATTTTCAATCGCGTCTTCCAGTTCAATTTCTTTCGCGACGGTAACACCATCTTTAGTGATGCCGGGAGCGCCAAATTTTTTCTCAATAACCACGTTACGGCCTTTAGGCCCCAACGTAACTTTTACAGCGTTCGACAATACGTCAACGCCTTTTTTCATTTTATTCCTCGCTTCAACATCGAAGAAAAGTTGTTTTGCCATTATTTTAAACTTTAGATTTTAGATATTAGTATATAAACTTTTTGTTGAGCCAACACCGGCGCTGCTATTTTGCTTTATTGACTGCTGCCCTGTAGGCAGGCGCCGCACTCTTGCCAATGTTGAAATTTTAGGCAGCAATTTTACAGTTGCCTTTTAACTTCCAACTCTCGGCTCTTTACACAATCGCAAGAATATCGCTCTCCCTCATAATCAGAAGGTCTTGCCCATCAATTTGAATTTCTGTTCCTGCATATTTACCATATAAAACAGCGTCGCCGGTTTTTACGGTTACAGGTTCATCTTTTTTGCCGGGGCCTGCGGCAACAACAGTACCACGCTGAGGTTTTTCTTTAGCTGTGTCTGGAATGATAATGCCTCCGGCAGTTTTTTCCTCAGCCGCCGCAGGTTTTACGATTACTCTGTCGTGCAAAGGAGTAACACTTTGTTTTTTAGCCATAATTGTATCGTTTTTTAAAATTTTAAAATGGTTCCCGAATAAGGTAGTTTAAAAATTTCGGGAGGTGCAAATGTAACCGTAAATAATGTGCCATCTGGCAGGAATATGAAATTTTTTCAGGTTTAGTTAAAATCGATCGTATAAATTATAATTGCTACTTAAAAAAAATGACAAAATTTCATTTTTAGAATAAACTTTTAAAATAGACAAAAGTATAGTACCTTCGGGTAAAATGTCCACTATGGCAAAAGGCAAAAAATATAAAGTTGAAGAGAAAGCT
>MKRO01000229.1:0-392 GCA_001896965.1 Sphingobacteriales bacterium 41-5
AGCTGATTTGGGAGGTCGTTTCAAATGGTGTGAAGGTTCAGCAAGGAGAAGTTGAAACACTTAACATTCTGCCGCAGCAAACTGTAAAAATTAATATTCCCTATCAGGCTCCGGAGCAAGGAGAAAATTTTCTGAATATTTTTTATAAACAAAAGATCGAAAAGGATTTGATTCCGGCAGGTCACCTTGTGGCATTTGATCAACTGCGGTTGGGCGGTGAACTAAGGAGTAATGGTACTGAACCTATTGCAGCAGGGGATATTTCGGTTAGCGAAAAAGATAATAACATTTATATAAAATCCCCGATTGTCGAATTGAGTTTTAGTAAGGCCAACGGATTATTAAACCGGTACCGCATCAACGGCAAAGATTATCTGGAAAAAAGCACTGCC
>MKRO01000229.1:400-4309 GCA_001896965.1 Sphingobacteriales bacterium 41-5
CCTTCGCCCGAATTTCTGGCGCGGCCCTACTGACAACGATATGGGTGCCAAATTGCAGTTGAAGCTAAAAGCATGGGAAAATGCAACAGATACTTTGTTGTTGGAAAGCATTCATCAATCAGTGTCAAACAATATCGTAACAATAGATGCAGTATACAATCTTAATAAAATTCCCGGGCAGCTATTTTTGACTTACAAGATAAACGGAAACGGGGAGTTGTGGGTGAAACAAAGGATGCGGGGGAATGAAAAAGATTTCGAAATTATGATGTTTCGTTTTGGTATGAACTGGATATTGCCTTCCGGATTTGAAAATATTGAATATTATGGCCGGGGCCCGATCGAGAATTATCAGGACCGGAACTCAGGCAGCCCGGTGGGGCTGTATAAAGAAACCGTTACGGAACAATTTTATGGTTATCCACGTCCTCAGGAAACGGGGAATAAAACAGATATCCGGTGGTTTAAAATTACCAATAATGCCGGCAACGGAATTTTTATACAGGGAAAGGATTTATTAAGCATGAGCACCCTGCACTATTTTCAAACTGATCTGGATGATGGAGATGAAAAAGATCAAAGGCATAGTGGCGACCTAAAACCCCGCAAACAAACGTCTTTGAATATTGATTATAAGCAAATGGGGGTGGGTGGTATTAACACCTGGGGCGCATTGCCCCTGCCTCGGTACAGACTGCCTTTTAGGAATTATGAATATGAATTTAAGGTCACGCCGGTGACAAATTGAATACAGGGTTCTTAAACATACTAAAATCTTCATGGCTAAAATTTCATTATCTCTTATTACGCTCCTTGTTTTATTGGCGGATAATTTATTAGCTCAGCAACACCTCTCTTTAAGCGGCAAATGGTCGGTCGCGCTCGATTCCTTAAATGTTGGCATTGCCCAAAAATGGTTTGAAAAAAATGAAGGCTCAATGGCAGTAAACCTGCCGGGCACTTTGGATGACGCCGGCATCGGAACATCTGCGGATACTTCAGGCGCGGAAATTAAAAAAGACATTCTATACAAATTAACCAGAAAACACTCTTATATAGGCGCTGCCTGGTATTATAAAGAAATTAGTATTCCTGCAAATTGGAGAAATAGTCAGGTATTGTTGAGTTTGGAACGTGCGCTATGGAGCACGGGCTTATGGGTCAACGGGCAGTTTATCGCATCTGATGAAAGCCTTAGCACGCCTCATAATTTCGATGTCTCAAAGTATATCAAAACGGGTAGGAACTTTATTGCCATGAGAATTGATAATCGCAGGCTTTATGATATTTCAATAAAAAACCTCGCCCACGCGTATACCGATGGGACACAAATTATCTGGAACGGCGTAATTGGTAAAATGCAACTTACCGCACTGAACAAGCTGCACGTTGCAACCGTGCAAACCTATTCTGATATTGATAAAAAATCGGTGGAATTAAATATTGCTGCCAGAAATATGACCGCTGCAACAGTTCGTGCTAATATGAAGATCGAGATACTCTCAAAGAACAACAAGGTTGTTGCGGTCAAAAATATTCAGCCCAGTCTGAAACCCGGTGATAATGAATTGAAACAAAATATGTCGCTTGGCAAAACTGCTTTGCTTTGGGATGAGTTCAATCCAAATTTGTATACGGTTAAAATATCGCTGTACAATAAAACAACGAGCGAGGGCGACAATTATATCACTTCATTTGGGTTACGAAAAATAAGTACCAGCGGCAATAAGCTTTTGGTAAATTACCTGCCGGTATTTTTAAGAGGCACTCTGGAGTGCAATGTTTTCCCGCTTCACGGGTATCCGCCGATGGATAAAGCGGGGTGGGCAAAAGTATTCCGGGCCGCAAAAGATTATGGACTGAATCACTTGAGGTTCCATTCGTGGTGCCCGCCAGAGGCTGCTTTTGAAGTAGCCGATTCCATGGGTTTTTATTTACAGGTAGAACTTCCGTTCTGGCAATCTAACGCGGGCAACGATACGGCTGCTAAGCGCTTTATCGAATCTGAGGCTAAACGCATAAGCACGGAGTACGGTAATCATCCATCCTTTTGCCTTTGGTCACTTGGTAATGAATTACAGGGCGATTTTCAATGGCTGAATGATTTAGCGGCGCGGTTAAAAACCTTTGATCATCGCCATTTGTATGCAACAACTACTTTTACTTTTCAAAATGAACATGGGCGCTGGCCCGAGCCACAGGATGATTTTTTTGTAACCCAATACACCAAAAACGGGTGGGTGAGAGGCCAGGGTATCTTCAATACTCATGCTCCTGATTTTCGAACAGACTATGGCGATGCTGTAAATGGATTACCTGTTCCTGTTATTACACACGAAATAGGCCAGTATTCTGTATATCCCGACTTAAAAGAGATTCCAAAATATACAGGCGTGCTCGAACCCTATAATTTAAAATTGATAAAAGAACACCTGGGAAGGAAAGATATGTTGCCTCTGTCCGATTCTTTCACTCTTGCCAGCGGTAAATTTTCTGTCAATCTCTATAAAGAAGAAATTGAGCGGGCGTTGAAAACCGGGGGAATCAGTGGGTTTCAGCTACTCGACCTGCACGATTTTCCCGGGCAGGGAACGGCCCATATTGGCATTCTGAATGCCTTCTGGGAAACTAAGGGCCTTACTACAGCAGATGAGCACCGCAGTTATTGTGCACCGGTAGTGCCATTGCTCAGGTTTTCGAAAGCAACCTATACAAACGATGAAAGATTTTCTGCAGGGGCAGAGATAGCCAATTACTCGGGGAGGGATTTGAAAAGCATTTTTCCGCACTGGTGTGTGAGGGATGCCAAAGGGAATATATTATTTTCAGGAAAACTGCGCGAACAACAGCTTGTCATTGGCCTTAATAAATTATCTGGCCCAATAGCATTCGATTTAAAAAATTTCAAGCAGGCTGTAAAATTAAATATTGAAGTTAGTTTAACCGGAACCCAGGTTAAAAATAACTGGAACATTTGGGTGTACCCGAAAAATGTGGATGCGGATAACAAAGATGTGATTTATACAAGGTCGGTCATTGAAGCTATCACAGCCTTGGAACAGGGAAAAAAGGTGTTACTTAATCCTGACACCTCAAAAATATTAGGCGTTGAAGGCAGGTTTACTCCGGTTTTTTGGAGCCCGCTTCATTTCCCCAATCAACCTGGCACAATGGGAATACTTTGCAACCCCGCTCACCCCGCCCTGAAAAATTTCCCAACCGATTTTTATTCTGACTGGCAATGGTGGAACCTTATCAGTTCATCCAAAACAATGGTGATTGATGATTTACCGGCGGTTACACCCATTGTGAGAGTGATAGACAATTTTAATAAAAACCGGAAAATGGCGAATGTGCTGGAGCTAAGGTATGGGCAAGGAAAGTTGATCGTTACTTCGTTGAATATTTCCGACAGCCTTGACACGAGGCCTGCTGCCCGGCAGTTACGATACAGCCTGTTGCAATACATGCAAAGCAGCAACTTTTTACCAACAGTAGCCGTCAATGAAGCGCAGCTTCATCTCCTCGTCAGGGAATAACAGTCGGCGTTTATTTATAAGTTGCATTTCCTGAAAACCCGCTTTCTTGCTTTTTGTTGAAGCTGCTTACCAGATGCTTAAAGTAAGCGGACATCCCTACAACATCTGCTCCAACGCTTACAAAATGATACCCCATTTCCCGGAAACTTTCAACAGCATCAGGGCCGCCCGTTGTTCCGGCAAACTTTCCATATTTATTGGCAACCTCCGCCACACGTTTTCTTGTTTCAATTAATTTCGGATGATTCCAATCTCCGGGAGCGCCGATGCCCTGGCTAAAATCGCCCGGGCCGAAATAAAGCATATCGTATCCGGGAAGTGCCGCAATAGCTTCCAGGTCATCGAGTGGTTCGGGGTCTTCAATTTGTAA
>MKRO01000229.1:4340-4908 GCA_001896965.1 Sphingobacteriales bacterium 41-5
TTGGCTTTTTTTAAATACTCGTTAAAGTCAAAGTTTGTATAAGCCCCATCAGCATTACCACCGTCAATTGGCCTGCGGCCCAGAGGGTGAAAGCGGGTCATGTGTATCACATTTTTTGCGTCGTCCAGGCTCATAATGTGCGGCACCATAATACCTGTTGCGTCCATTTCCAGCGGCTTAATGTAATCACTGTAACTGCCCCGCTTTACACGTACCAAAATATCGGCATCATGTATTTTTGTACTGAATATTTGCGCCTGAAGCGTTGCCCAGTCCTGAGAACAATGTTCCTGATCTACCCACACACAATCGAAGCCGGCGATGGCTGCTATTTCAGTAACAATAGCGTTGTCAATATTAATCTTTATACAACTTACAAATTCACCCGCACGTAATTTTCTCAATACTTTGCTTTCTCTCATGATTGTGTTTTTTTACTTTCTGTTATTGATTTTAAGAATAGCGTACGCAGCATAAGCTCTTACGTCGGCGGCCAGTGGCGAATTGGGCTCATACAGCCCCTCGCTATTTTCATTATCAAGATAAGATATTGCGATAGCCGCGTCCT
>MKRO01000229.1:4971-9149 GCA_001896965.1 Sphingobacteriales bacterium 41-5
TTGTATCCGTTAATCAGTTCTTCTTTAATCCGGCGATGTTTCTCTGTGTTGCCGCCGGCAAAAGTTACGAAAGCTGTGTTAAGGTAGGTTTGCTTTAAAGGTGAAGCCGCCGGCTCCTGTAAGGCTTTATCAGCAAGGGTTTCCCATTCTTCAACCGACAGGTTTTTTGATTTGGCGAGTACATAAGCGCTTATTTTTCTAATGGTAGTATCAGCGCTGGTAAAAAGATAATTAATGAATTCTGTTTTATTATTTTCCTCTTCTTTTTTTGATGTGTACGATGTCGCCCACATCGTGTACACACTCAAAATATTATTCGTATCGTTCAGGGTTTTTGTGGTAATCTCTGGGAATCGGGACAGGGGCGATGTTTTAAGTTTTGCGAGCGTTTCGGCAGCATGGATGCGGTCAGGAGCGGTGGTATCGGTGAATACGTTCATTACTTTTTCAATCCATTCTTTTTTTTCAGTATCGTTGGTACTTGCCTGCGCCAGTACCCGCCAAATCCCAATCCTGTATTTCGGTTCGTTGCCAAATTGTTCATTTTCTTTTAGAAACACTTTTTTCACCTCATCGTTGCCTGAGTTGAGCCATAGTAAAAATTCTGCGGCATGCACCTTAATGAATTTTTGCTCGTTGTGGAGTACCGTGTTTAACCCGGCAACCGATTTTTGAGTAATCGTGCCGGGCATTTTGCATTTTTTGTTCATGCAGCCTGTATTAAAAAGTATTAAAAATAAAACGAAGTAGCGCATAAGTCAGGAAGCGTTTTTGTTTTTTGGGAAAATCTGTTTTTTAATTACGAACAACAATCCGGCGCAAACTAAAAGCAATATTGCCGCACCTTTAAACATTGTAGCAAAGTCAATGTTCGCATCTTTCAGGGCGCCGCTTGCGTAAAGCCCAATGCCGCCTACAATAGTGGCAAACATATTCAGGACGCCATAACCGGTGGCTCTGTATTTTTCATCAGAAATCATGCATAATATGGGCATCATGTTCGTATCGCTAAAAACCCGTGTAAAGGCGTAAATCGCAAAACCAATTGCAGTAATGAGGATCACTGAGGTGCTGCTTGCTATAAATACCGCCGGTGCTGCAATTAGCAGGGCGATCAGTGGTATGCGAATGCGTGAATCTAAATATTTTTTAAGAAATGCATCAGCCAATACCCCGCCAACAAGTACGCCCAACAGGCTAAAGGGATAAATATATAAGGTACCAAACTTCCCGGCTTCGGTTTGTGTTAGCGAAAAATGCTCTTTATAATAGGTCGGTAACCATCCCATGATCATCCAGCCAACAACACCCAGTAGCGCCCAAAAAATCAATAGAATAATAAAAGCCCTCGATCTGAAAAGATTTTTAATAGCGTCAGCGAAACTCACTTTTGGGTTACCCGTGATTACCGATGGTGCTTTGCCGGCACCGTCTGTCTCAATGGAAGGGTTTTTTGGCGGGTCTTTCAATATCCAAATAATAAGAAATGCGTAAACGATCCCGATGATTCCAAAAACCGTAAAAGCATCTGACCAGTGATATTTTTCAGCCAGCCAACCGCCCAAAAAGCCAAAACTCTGACCCAGCATTACGCCGGCCATGTGCAGCCCCGTAGCAAAAGACCGGGAATTGCCTTTATGATAATCGGCAATTAATGCCAGCGCCGCCGGTATATAACAAGCCTCGCTAATACCCATGAGCGCCCGCGTAGCCAGCAGTTGTTCATAATTTTGGGCATGGGCTGTGAGCCAGGTAACAACCGACCAAACCACCAAGCTTATTATTATTACCGTGCTTCTTTTGAATTTGTCTGCGAGATAACCTGCAAAAGGGCTAAGCGCCCCGTAAACCCATAAAAAAACTGCTGTCAGCAGCCCAAACTCTGCGTCCGTCATCGGCATGTCTTCGATAATCGACGACCGCATGGTTGTGATCATTATCCTGTCGAGATAATTTAAAAACCCGATTACAAAAAGTATGGCAACTACTAACCAGGCTCCCCTGATAGGTTTTGTAGTTACCGAAATGGCAGCATCTTTATTTATCATTTGCCGAAATTAAAAGTTAAGAACGGGAAACGGTATTAATTTCTTTTTGCATTATGGTACTATTTTTCAAACCTTGCAGAGAAACAATGAAAGTTTCAACAGTTGGAAATACTATTTCTAAAAACGCTTATGGTACTAAAATGCATAATTTTTATACTATTATGTTTCAGTTGTATTTGGCCGTTTTCGATATAAATATTTCTATACTTTTATAGGAATATTTTTCGGTTGTCCATGTTTCAATGGTTGTTGGTTATATGATGCAACCGGTTCATATGAGAAACTAAATCTAACATTTTATTAAAAAATATCACGCTAATGAAGAGGGTTATATTTTTATTTACAACGATACTGCTTTTTACAGCCTGTAATGAAAAAAGGATAGATGACGATATGCTGACGGGTTCTGCAATGGCCCCACAAATCTCATCGCTCAGCAAAATTTCCGGTGTAACGGGTGATACGGTTGTGATAAGCGGCCAGGGACTTTCGCAGGCAAGCAGCGTAATTTTTGGGAGCAATGGCGCAAAAATTATTTCACAAACCGATCAGGCAATTACAGTGCTTTCCCCTTCGGGAACGGGTTCCGTTTTCGTGAAAGCGTTTAATAATATTTATGGCAGTAACGAGTTGGCGTTTACCTACATCAGCTCGCCACGGCTGGCAGGTACCAGCCTGGTAAACATTCAGGGTCGAATTTTTTCAATTGACACAACCGCAATGTACCCGGTGGGTCCGGGTACAACTTATATGCAGCTTACTTTTAACGATACCATCGCTTCCCAACCTCCATTAAACGTATATTTTTTGGTATATGATGTAAACAACCCTTATCTTACTTTCAAACCGGTATTGGCAAATGACAACATTTTAAGCAAGGAAACAGTGCCTGCAATGGCGGTAAGAAAATCAACCGGTACCGCTACTTATTTTGCGGGAACCAACGCCGACATGCCAGCCACCGGTTATCCCGCGCACTGGAACACGCTTGGCCCTAACCAGGGATTAGTTATTGACCGGCAAATCATTTCAAGCCCTACGCCACTTAAAACAACAGCACAGGCCAATACCGTAATTGACGCCCATATTTTCTTTGAAAATAGTAAAAAGCCATTTATTGACTATGCCCTGTTTTCGGGCTGGGCAAAAAGCGGGGCGTTGTTTTTTCCTTTGGATGGAGTGAACCGCTACCGTGATGCATACCAAACCAACCTCATTACCAGTTCAATGCCGCACACCAATCAAAACAATGGCGGTGTAGATGCTTATATTGATTTTTTAAACGGCAATTCTTACGGGCCTAACAGTATGGGGCAGGACATTAACACCAAGGTAACAAGGCTGGCCACTCAGGTGACAAATTCTGTGCTACCTGCTAACGGTATGATCCTTACCGGCCATGTTTACAACTTTACTGTTTTAACCAGCCTTAAAGTAAATGATAATGTGACTGTGAATGTGGATGTGCGTCCACAACGGAACTACAACCGGCCTTTTGACCAAATGATTGGCGGCCGCCATACTATTTTAAGAGATGGCATTATTAGCGATACGAACTGGGTGGGGAATATGGCCCGCACTGCAATGGGCGTTTCGCAGGATGGCAACACCGCTTATATGTGCGTAGTGGATGCGGGCGGTACCGACACCAAAACCCTGGCACAGATCATGCAATTGTACGGTTCACAGTTTGCTTTGAACCTGGGAGGCGGCAATGAGAGCACTGTATAGGTAAAAGGCGGAGGCTTTAATAATACCGGCTTAATGAACCGCCCAAATGGCGCTACTACGCCAACGGCACTGGTTGAAGGCATTTTTGGAGTTTCCTCCGCGCCGGCCGATGCAAATATTTCAAATTTTACACCCACCCTCTCTAAAATACGAATGCATGTTGGTGAAAGCACAGACTTTGTTTTTTACGGCCTGAATCAATATGGATTGGTTGTCAATTCTGCGTTGAGTGGTGTAGCCATCTCCGGAGCTGCTAATATCGGTTCCTTGTCGGGTTATACTTTTACAGCCTCAACAAAAGGCGCAGCGGATATAACAGCTACATACGGCGGTAAATCTTCAGTTATCAAGGTAGTCGTTGAATAAACGGGAGAGCGCAGCAACCCACCAACCCACGTA
>MKRO01000230.1:0-3551 GCA_001896965.1 Sphingobacteriales bacterium 41-5
AAAATATACGGCGCAAAGCTTCGCGCGAAACTCCAAGTAATCTTCTTCCCGTTAAAACCCTTTCCAGTAAAGGCTTGCTGATGACCTTATCGCTTTCTGCGATAATTCCGTCGTGAACTTTTTTCAGACCGGCATCCGCAGCGATACTTTTTTTAATCAACACCTCCTCTCCTTTCGGCAACAAAAGCTTGGGGTTGTGCTTTAAGACTACGGGCGTGTCAACTTTGGGTGTACTGCTCGTTCCCGGGCTTGCAATTTTATTGCAGGCAGCAAAAATTAAGAGTAAAAGGAATAAGATTGGGCGCATCGTCATTTTTTTTGAGTTTTGAATTTTCAAAGCTAAGTTTTTAAAATAATGTTTCCAACCAGAGGCTACTTCGATCGAGCTTGCAAGATTTCACTATCCGTACCTAAGTGCAAAGTTCAGCGGCTGTGCAATACCGCCAGCCGGTCATCTGCTTTCGTACCGCCGTTTACCGATTTTTGACGATACCAATGAAACAGGTTTTACATAAAATCGTCTGAACACTAAATAAATCTTAAATTCACATTATGAACTTCGATGTACAAACCATCACGGCCACAGCATTGGGCATTGCACTCGCCGCCTGTTGCGGTTTTCGTGTATTTGTGCCAATGCTGGTAGCAAGCCTTGCCAGTAAATTTCACATTTTTAATTTCGCTGAAAGCTTCTCCTGGCTCTCCAGCACACCTGTTTTAGTTGCCCTGGGGGCCGCAACGTTTGTGGAGATTGCGGCTTACTACGTTCCGTTTATTGATAATATTTTAGACACAGTTGCTGCTCCCGCAGCGGGGATAGCAGGTACGTTATTAGCCACTTCGGTTATTCCGATTGATAACGAATGGATGAAATGGATCATTGGAATCGTGGCCGGAGGTGGTGGCGCCAGCTTAATTTCTTCAGGTACGGGACTGTTGAGGTTGTTCAGCAGTAAAGCTACCTTAGGAACGGGTAACGCGGTTGTGGCAACCGGCGAAAACACCGCGGCGATTGGAGGTTCTATCCTTGCTTTCCTAATTCCAATCATAATGGCAATACTGTTTGTGTTATTCTTCTTTTGGATTATTAAGAAAATATACAACAGGTTTACAAAAAAGAACACTCAAAAACAAAAGGATGCAGAATTGCTCGCTTAGCTTCTCGTTGCACGTAATATTTCTCTTTTCCCACGTGGCCCCTGAATTTTTTCGATCGTGAATCCAACTGCTGTTAAAGCCTTTTGTACAATTGATTTTGAACAATAAGTGACCAGAATACCCCGTGAATTCAACACGTCAAATATTTTCTTAAAAATATCCTCAGTCCATAATTCAGGTTGATCATCAGGTGCGAATGCATCGAAATAAATGATATCGAATTTTTCATTTGAAGCGTAGGCCGTCAAATCCGCTTCTACTTTTTTAAGCTTGAAAAAGGGGGTTATAAAAACAAGTTGGTTCCAGGGAGTTTGCGTAATGGTTTTATATAGCTCAAACTCATTCAGTATTTCAGCATAATTCAGTTTAAAAAATGAATCATCGGGTAGCGGATGAAGGTCAATTGCATGATATTCAATTGTAGTTTTAATTTTTGGCGCCTGCATGGCCGCTAACAAGGCATTGAGCCCCGTACCAAATCCAACCTCAAAAATTTTTATTTTTTTAAGCCCGGGATTTTTTTCTTTAAAATGTTTCAGTCCCGCATCAATAAAAATATGCTGGGATTCCTGAATAGCGCCGTGGGACGAATGAAAACTTATTTCGGAATCTTTAATTTTTAATGTGTCGGATCCGTCGCCGCAGCGTATTATTTCATACTCTTTATGATTCATCTTCACAAAAATAAAAGAGTTGTTATAAATGCTGTAATCTCTTCAATCTCTTAATAAAATTCACTATATTTCCGCATAACGATTTTTTTAATTAAACATATCTTTTATGGCAGAACATCATTTTCCGAATGGTTTTGAATCTTGGCAAAAAACGCATTACGAAGTGGTTGAGGTACTTACTTATTTTAGAAATTTAGAGGAGGACAAACAACCCAAAAAATTTGCTGAAATGCTTGACAGAAGCGGAACAGAGCAATTGTACAAAACCGCTTTAGAACTCACCGATAAATTTGAGCAGGAGCATCCTTCAGGAACCGGAGAACAAACCCTGTTTGAAGCTATAGAAGAGTTCTTCCTCGAAGAGAAGAAAAACTTCTAAGTTTTAAAGCATTCCAAAAGGCCTGTTGCCTCAGTTAATGGCCTCGTCTTTTATAGCGAGTAAAGCAATATTTTTGGTCATTGTTTTTTTGCGCTAACAACAGGTTTATACAGTAGATTATAATCGAAAGGCAAATGAATCTTTTAAAATTTGCTGTTCTCATCACTCATGGAAAATCAGATTGCATAAACCGCAAAAAAAGACGGAGCGAATCCGTCTTTTTAATTTTGTGGAGGCGACCGGACTCGAACCGGTGTCCAAACATATCCTTCAAAAGCTTTCTACATGCTTATTTCCTTATTACTTGTGGGCGATGGGCAGGGAAAGAACAAACCAACCCAAGGCTTAGCTGTATGGTCTTTTGCTAATGTCACAGCCTTCATCAGCAGCATCCTGTTTTTGTTTTATAAGTCGGCGGCGGAGCATGGTAACAGAACAACCTGCTCAACGCGGCCCTAATGACTACTTAATCACTGATTAGGCAGCCATGGCATACTGAGTATTGCCATTTAAAGTTTGAGTATTCAGATTAAAGGGCTAATTACACAACGCCCTGCATGCTTACACTTTCAAAGATCTACGCTGTCAAAACCAAACGCCCCCAAGAAGCCACACCAATCGTAACTGCGCTGCCAATCCCGATAGCTATCGGGACAAACGCCCCCGAAACAATTTACAATTTACGATTTGATATTTACAATTGTTGTACCAGCTGTTGAATATTTCTCGTCAATCTTGCGTCGCACACTTCAACAATTTTTCTAAAATCATCCTACATACTCGTTGCCAAAAAAGTTAGACGTTTCATTACTCGCTGAAGTTGGTTGCGAATCACCATATGCCCTTTGCGGCAAACTTTGCGCCCTGGCGTGAAAAGCCAGGCAACCACTACCTATCTAAACAACCTGAAAATATCCAGCCCCAACGCGTAGGCCATCAAACCTAACAGTAAAATCATTCCTATCATTTGTGCGTACTCCATAAACTTATCGCTGGGCTTTCGTCCGGTAACCATTTCTATCAACGTAAACAAAGCGTGGCCGCCATCTAACGCCGGAATCGGGAGCACATTCATGAATGCTAAAATCACTGAAAACAAACCGGTCATCATCCAAAACCGCTGCCAGTCCCAAACGCCGCCAAACGTTTTTCCAATGCTGATCAGGCTGCCCAGGTTATCATTTACCTTATGTTCTTTTGATGTGAACAAAAGTTTAATGCCATCAATATATTCTCTTAGTTTTTCAACGGTAAACCTAACGCCGGCGGGGAAAGATTTCCAAAAACCATATTGTATTTTCTCCACGCCCAAAATTTCATCGGGCATTACAGGCAGAACT
>MKRO01000230.1:3618-8429 GCA_001896965.1 Sphingobacteriales bacterium 41-5
GGGTAATTTCCTGGTTCTTTAAATTTTTCTTCGCTTCAATATACTGATCAAAATATCGGAAATAACTACTATTAACACCAATCAGCGTATCGCCCTTTTGTAGTTTGCCACTTACATATTTCACGTCGTTATCAGCATCTACTACCACCGGGAAACGTGGCGCCAGCAATTGTTTGCTTTGAGCCTTTGTAAGGCTGCTCAAAAAGCCCGAAGGCAAAGTAACGATAGTGTCTTTGCCTTCGCGGTTTAAACCGATAGCCACTTTTTCGTTAAAGAAAATTTCTTTGGTAAAATCACTCACATAATGAACATTTTTACCATTAACCGAGTGAATTTTGTCGCCGTCTTTTAATCCCGCTGATTTTGAAAGCGAGTCAAAAGCGAAACCATATTTCACATTTTGCATGGGCAATTTCTCCTCTCCCCACTTAAACAACATCATCCCGAAAATGATAAAAGCGAGCAACACATTTAAAATAACCCCGGCCAGCATAATGATCAGTCTTTGCCAGGCAGGCTTTGACCGAAATTCCCAGGGCTTGGGCGGCTGCTTCATAGCTTCCTTATCCATGCTCTCATCTATCATTCCGGCAATTTTTACATATCCTCCCAATGGTACCCAGCCAATCCCGTATTCGGTTTCACCAATTTTCTTTTTCCAAAGTGAAAACCACGGGTTGAAGAACAGGTAAAATTTCTCCACCCTGCAGCCAAACCATTTTGCAGTAATGTAATGCCCAAACTCGTGCACCACAATCAAAATAGAAAAAGATAAAATAAACTGGCCCAGGTTAGCCCCGAAAGATGACCAGTTAAACGCTAATAGTATCATATTTATAGTATACAATTCCTGAAAAAAATGGTTGCAAAGATAGCCGTTTGCAACTATGAATTACGATTTAGATTTGGGAATTAAGAATTGCAGAAAACTGAATATCTGCCGCTCTCAAGTTATGCCTGAAGGCAACCAAATCTCTTTAATAATTAAAGCCTGATAATATCCGCGGCCAGCGTGCGCGCGTCAGCGTCACTGTCGAAATAATCTTCGAGCGTTGGTTTGTCAATGAATTTCACTTCGCCCATTACTTTTTCAATTACGTCGGTCATTTCTAAAAAGCCCAGCCTGTTTTTAAGAAATGCGTAAACGGCAATTTCATTAGCGGCGTTCATAATACACGCAAGGTTTCCACCTTTTTGCAGCGCTTCAATGGCCAAAGCCAGGTTTTTAAACGTTTTTATATCCGGCTCTTCAAAAGTGAATTCGTTAAATTTTTTAAAGCTAAACCTCGGGTAGTTATTAGGTATTCTTGCAGGAAAAGCCAGCGCGTATTGAATCGGAAGCTTCATGTCAGGCACGCCAATTTGGGCTTTGATGCTGCCATCTTCGAACTGCACCATGCTGTGTATGGCGCTCTGTGGGTGCACTAACACTTCTATCTGGTCGGGTTTCAAATTAAACAACCATTTTGCCTCAATCATTTCAAGGCCTTTATTCATGAGCGTTGCCGAATCAACAGAAATTTTTGCCCCCATCTCCCAGTTGGGGTGCTGCAACGCATGCTCCCGTTTCACGTTCACCAGATAATTGGGCTTGCGGCCAATAAACGGCCCGCCGGACGCGGTGAGGTAAACTTTTTCAACCCTGTTGCGGGTTTCACCCATCAGGCATTGAAAAATAGCAGAATGTTCCGAATCAACCGGAATGATTGGCACCCGGTTTTCGATCGCTTTTTGCATTACAATGTCGCCCGCCACCACCAGTGTTTCTTTATTTGCCAGCGCAATTGCCTTTTTGTTTTCAATCGCTTTCAAAGTTGGTTTCAGCCCCGCAAAACCCACAATTGCCGCCAGCATCAAATCATAGCAATCCATCCCGGCCACTTCTTTCAGCGCATCTTCTCCGGCAAAAACTTTGACAGAGGTATTTGCCAGCGCCTCTTTAACCTTTGTATATTTCAGTTCATCACCAATAACAACAATGTTCGGATTATATTTTATGGCCTGCTCCACGAGGAGCGTTTCGTTAGAATTAGCTGTTAAAATTTCAACTGAAAACTTATCAGGATTTGCCTCAATCACCTCAAGAGCCTGCGTACCGATCGACCCCGTGGAACCAAAAATGGCTATTCGCTTAATCATGCCCAATTATACAATTATTTCCTTTAAAATTATGTTTTGATTTTGTTACCGGCTGAAGAACAAATGGCGACTTTCTTACCTGCCCGACCATGTCATTCAGGCGGGCGTCGCACAGTTCCACTGATGTGCAGGTGTTAACCATTCTCCACCCATGCCTGTAATGCATCCGCCAACTTTCTGTCGTTACTCAGGCGGGGAACTTTGTTCTGCCCACCCAATTTCCCTACGGATCGCATATAATCAATAAAAGAATCTTTTTTTAAACTATTGATTTTAAGAGGCTTTAAAATATTACCTGAAATTAAATCATCGTAATAAACATTCTTCTCGCGAAGGTTTTGATCTACTTTAGCAGCAAACGCCACCATATCCTCAGGATGGTTTTCGAATTCGATAAACCACTCGTGGTATGATTTCCCCTCATCGTCACTTACAAACGGCGCTACTGTAAATTCGGTAATATGAATATTTTCTTCAGATGCCGCTTTTAAAAGGCTGTGTTCCACTTCATCCCCTATCACATGCTCTCCAAAAGCAGAGATAAAATGCTTGGTGCGGCCCATCACAATCAGCCTGTAAGGATCGGTGCTCACAAACCTCACCAAATCGCCAATATCATAAGCCCACAAGCCCGCATTACTATTAATAATAAGCGCATAATTCACTCCGGTTTTCACATCAGCTAAAGAAACCCTTTTGGGGCTTTCCTTTCCAATTTCTTCCTCCGGAATAAATTCGTAAAAAATGCCGCTATCGGTGTTCAATAATAAACCCGGCTCATCCCGGGTATCCTGAAACGCAAAAAACCCTTCCGATGCCGGGAAGGTTTCAATCCCGTCGATTTTTTTCCCGATCGTTTTGAAAAGCTTCGCCCGATACGGTTCAAAATTTACGCCGCCGTAAATCATCACTGAAAAATTCGGGAACACCTCCGCTACCGGCTTTCCAGAGCGTTTAACAATTTCGTCAAAATACATTTGCATCCACGGTGGAATGCCGCTGATAAGGGTCATGTTGCGGCCGATAGTTTCATCTACAATTTTACTTAGCTTGGTTTCCCAATCCTCAATACAGTTGGTTTCGTAAGTGGGCAACTGGTTTTTGCGCAGATATAGCGGGACGTGGTGGTTCGCGATACCGCTCAAACGCCCTGTTGGAATACCGGCAATCCTTTCCAAAACCGGGGAGCCGCTCAAAAAGATCATGTTGCCATCGGCAAATTTTGTATTTCCCGTTTCAGCCATATAACATAATATAGCGTTACGGGCCGAGTTGATGTGATTGCCAACTGAATCTTTGGTGATGGGAATATATTTGGTACCACTGGTGGTTCCGGAGGTTTTTGCAAAGTAAATCGGCTTGCCCTTCCACAAAACATTGTGGCGGCCTTCCTTAATCAGCTCGATGTAACTTTTAAGGCCTTCGTAATCCCTTACCGGAACGGCTTGCCTGAATTGTTCATAATTTTGAACCTCAGAAAATTTATGATCATTTCCAAATTCCGTGGATCTTCCGGTTTTAAGCAAGTTTTTTAAAATAGATTCCTGGTCTGCCACCGCCGTGGCCATCCCTTTTTTTATATTTTTTGAAACGATTGAAGCAAACGGTTTCGCAAAGAATGATTTGATCTTCATTACATTACACTATTTATCCGACAAAATGTAGCACAGAGTGAAATACAAAGATAATGCCTACCAGCAACCCAATTGTTATATTTGTAAAACTTTGGGAATTGACTATTGCTGAATCAAAAAAACTTCTTACCTTTGCCGTCCTAATTTTTTAACAATGATAGCAGTAATAAAAGTAGCAGGCCAACAATTTAAAGTTGAGAAGGATCAGACTCTTTTTGTACCTCATCTTGGGGGTAAAACAGGCGACGCTGTAAACCTCGATGTCTTATTGGCTTATGCCGATGACAAAATTTCCGTTGGTTCGGATATCGCTACTAAAGTAAGTGCAGAAATTCTTGATCATGTTAAAGGCGATACTGTGATTGCTTTCAAAATGAAAAGAAGAAAAGGTTTTCAAAAAAAGAAAGGACACCGTACTGCCTATACTAAAATTAAAGTAACGGATATCGCTTAATATTGGTTGATAAGTTTTCAGTTGAATAGTTATATATCTCTTTCAACTTTTTAACCGGTTAAATTTTAAACTTAAAAACATGGCACATAAGAAAGGAGAAGGTAGTGTAAAAAATGGTCGCGATTCAGAAAGCAAAAGATTAGGAGTAAAAATCTTTGGCGGACAACCGGCTATCGCGGGTAACATCATCATTCGTCAGCGCGGCACATCTTACCATCCCGGTAAAAATGTTGGTGTTGGAAAAGACTTCACAATCTTTGCTTTAACCGATGGTGTTGTTGAATTTAAAAAAGGCCGCAAAGACAGAACTTATGTTTCTGTAAACGAAGCCCAGGCTTAATGCTCTTTTGCTCATTTGAATAACTTGTGGAAAAAAAATTTGTACGGATTAAAATATTTTATATTTTTACCGGCGATAATCCATTTTTACTAACAATTAAATTCTAAAACAAATGGCAAAAGCAGCAGCAAAAAAAGCCGCTCCTAAAAAAGCAGCAGCAAAGAAAGCCGCTCCCAAAAAAGCAGCAGCAAAAAAAGCCGCTCCCAAAAAAGCAGCAGCAAAAAAAGCCGCTCCTAAAAAAGCA
>MKRO01000230.1:8456-10853 GCA_001896965.1 Sphingobacteriales bacterium 41-5
CAGCAAAAAAAGCCGCTCCTAAAAAAGCAGCAGCAAAAAAAGCCGCTCCTAAAAAAGCAGCAGCAAAGAAAAAATAAGGCAACTGAGTTTTTTCTTAAAATTTATACAGCCTTTCCTTCGGGAAGGGCTTTTTTATTTCAACGGATATACCCTATTTTGCATCTATGAATAATTCCCAGATTGCAGATCATTTTTCGTTTTTATCGAAATTGATGGACATACACGGAGAGAACTCTTTCAAGTCCAAAACTTATTCTATTGCTGCATTTAATATTGAAAAATTACCCGAGCCACTTTCAGAAACGAACAGAAATCTCATCGCAGGAATTAAAGGGATTGGGGTCTCTGTTGCCACAAAAATTTATGAACTACTTGATTCTGGTAAATTAACAGTGTTGCAGGAGCTTATTGATGCAACGCCACCAGGGGTAGTAGAAATGCTTCATTTAAAAGGCCTCGGCCCAAAGAAAATCCATACGATATGGAAAGAGATGGGCATTCAATCAATTGGCGAATTGGAATACGCCTGCAATGAAAACCGACTAACCCGCTACAAAGGTTTTGGTGAAAAAACACAGGCCAATGTTTTAGAATCTATAAAATTCTATACCCAAAACATTGGGCATTTTTTGTACTCGCAAGTTGAGGCCGTCTACCCTTCTATCGAAATTTATCTTGAAAAATTATTCGGGAAAAACAATATTGTGAACACCGGAGATTTCAGAAGGCAAATGCTAACCATCAGTGAGATGGAGTTCGTTGTAAACGAATCAATACAAAGCATTAAACCAAAATTTGAAACCGCATACCCTCCTGAATTATTAGAGGAAACCGAAGAATCAATTCTTTATAAACTAAATAACGGGTTAAGACTCAAACTTATTTCAAACACCGAAAATATTTATAAAAAACAGTTTCTCACTTCCGCATCGGACGAATTTATTGAAGGCTTTTTTGAAAAATTTGAACTGGAAAAATTTGAGACACTTGAACCAAAATCTGAAACCGAAATTTTTGAAAAAGCAGCTCTTACTTTTGTTGAACCTTGCTTGCGTGAAACAAAAGGTATCGTTGAAAAAGCACGGGCTAATGATTTGCCGAAATTAATTGAGTTCACAGATATTAAAGGCATTGTACACAATCACAGCAATTGGTCTGATGGTGCCAACACAATTGAAGAACTTGCCACTGAGCTTATAAAAAACAATTTTGAATACCTTGTTATTTCTGACCACTCCAAAACAGCGGCTTATGCAAACGGACTTTCGGTGGAGAGAGTTTATGAGCAGCATCGTTACATTGATGAACTCAATAAAAAATTAGCACCTTTCAAGATTTTTAAAAGTATTGAAAGTGATATTTTAAATGACGGAAACCTCGATTACGATGTTGAGGTTTTAAAAACGTTTGACCTAGTTATTGCATCGGTACACAGCAATTTGTACATGAATAAAGAAAAGGCAATGATGCGACTACTGAAAGCCATTGAAAATCCATACACAACAATTCTTGGCCACCCGACCGGACGGTTATTGCTGAGCCGCAATGGCTATCCTATTGATTATGAAATGATCGTTGACGCTTGTGTGGCAAATAATGTTGTAATAGAGATTAACGCAAACCCGCACCGGCTTGATCTTGACTGGCAGTGGATTGAATACGCTATGAGTAAAAACGCATTACTATCAATCGACCCGGATGCACACTCAATTGAAGGCATTTACGACATTAAATACGGTGTTCTTGCTTCGCAGAAAGGAGGGCTTACAGCACAGTACAACCTGAGCAGTTTTTCGCTTAACGCGTTTGAAAAATTTTTGTATGAAAGGAAACTTTCAAAGAATTTATGATTGAACCAAAGGAATACGGAAATAAAAAGCAGTTCCGACTCCCGGCGTTGTATCAAACCAAATAGTACCATTCATTTGTTCCAAAATAGCTTTTGACATTGCAAGACCCAGTCCTGTTCCTGATGTTTTAGTAGTAAAATTAGGAATGAAAATTTTATTCCTCATTTCTTCTTTTATTCCGGTACCATTATCTTCAATACCAATTTGAATAAAGCCTCCATCATGTTTTTCATGTATTTTAATAACTGCCGTGGAATTTTCTGAGCAGGCGTCAATTGCGTTTGTAATTAAGTTTGAGAACAACCTGTTCACCTGAGTTTTATCTGCATGAATATTTAGTTTGCCGACAATCGGACTCCATTCAAAATCTACGTTGGGGTTAATATTATGTAATCCCAGTTGCTGTGAAATTGTGTGGTGCAGGTCAAAGATTTCTTTGTTAACAACACCGATATTTGCAAACTGCGAAAAATCGGTTGCTATTTTTGAAAGATGGTCTATTTGTTCCACAAGCGTTTTTGATACGTTCTCTGCCAGTTGTTCAATA
>MKRO01000230.1:10879-12273 GCA_001896965.1 Sphingobacteriales bacterium 41-5
TGTCATCGTTAATAGCTTTTTGCAGATATTGCAGGCTTAGCTTCATGGGTGTCAGGGGGTTTTTAATTTCATGGGCCACCTGCCTTGCCATTTCCTGCCAGGCGTTTTGCCTTTCAGTCGCAGCAAGTTCATCAGCACTATCCTGCAATTTCATCACCATTTTATTGTATTCCTTAACCAGGCTTCCTATTTCATCATCTTTTTCCCAATCGATTAATTCATTCTTTTTAGACAACGAAACAGCATTCATTTTGTCACTTATCAACTTAAACGACCGGGTTATCCTATTGGTAATAATCAATGCCACTAATCCTGTCACCAAAAATATAAAGGCATTCAGGTTGATTAAAGTGACCAGAAAATTTGATATCTCCTGATTTAACTCATGCTGAGAAGTAAAATACGGAACAGATAAGTATGCATACAACGCTCCCGTTTCATCACGCAGAGGTGCATAAATGCTCATGTAGTTCAGGTTAGAAATTCTCTCTGCCTGAATATGCTCTATGCTTCGCAAACGCATGAGGCTGTAATAGGCTTCGGGGGCCATTCTTGTACCCACTACGCCTCGTTGGTAAAGATCGGGAGTACTGGTACCTAATAAATTCCCCCTAAGGTCATACACATTCACGTCTACCCCGTGAATATTTGATACGTCTTTGATTATTTGATCGAGCTGGTCTTTATTTACAACGGTATCAAGAGATAACCTTTCCTGATATATGAGTTTTGAAAGATCTGCCCGTGATTGCATTTCTTTCATCATAATGTTCATTGTTCGGCTAAGCCGCTCGTTGTTGGCAACCCTGAACCTGTTTATAAAAAATGAAACAGTGGCAATACCAACCACGATAAAAGAAAGTAATGTGATCAGTATAAATGTGGTATGGATTTGACCGCGGATGGTCGGCTGAAAAATATTCTGTTTTCTGAAGAACGTCGAATTCAATAACCAATCAATAAATAACAAAAGGAGATTGATAACAGCCAGAAGCAACAAAAACGAACAGAAAATATAGGAAAAAAGAGTGATGGCCTCAAGCCGGGGCTCACTTTTTCGAGCCATAATCACAACCGTTTCACCGTCGGGCCGGTACCACAATTCACTATATTCTTTACTAAACCTTTGCTCATAACGCATTTTAGGCATTTCGCTCTGGCTTATTGTAGATGTAAACGGATATTGCCTGGTTGAGGAAATTAAAAGTTTATTTTTATAAACAGCATAAAAATAAACAGATGGATGAGACAATTCCCATTGGCCATACTGCTTAAAAAGATCGGGATTGATTTCAGAATTAGAAAACTTTTTAGGGTCAGAGTATATTATTATAGTTCCATAGTATTTCCCCTTTGGCCCCACAATTTTTCTGCGGGTGATATACGAAAACTTG
>MKRO01000230.1:12332-23313 GCA_001896965.1 Sphingobacteriales bacterium 41-5
ATAGTATTAAACGATTCAAGAGAAATAGAAGTTGGATTATTTAATGGCTGCCCGAAACTATCGAAAATAAAAATAGTGGAATTATAATTATTGACGTAGCTGATATAGTTGTTATTCTCAATGCTATCGCGTATTTGTGAGGCTGCGTCGGCATTATAAAATCTATGATAGTTTTCGATGAAATATGCGGAGTCCAAATATTTATTTGCAATACTAATTACCCGCTCGCTTGCCTCATCGCTTTGTGACGCAAGCTTTTCGACATAAAGTTTTCTTTGGGCTAATTCCTTTTTGCGAATTTCGGCCAGCATTAACATTGATATGCTAATTGAAAAAACAAATATCCAAATGATAATACCCGTGATATTTATTGAGAAAAAAGAATTAAGCCTATCCTCATTTAAAAAAAATGCAGTATAAAATAGCACCCAGGCGATACATGGAATATAGAAATTTACAGAAGCGGATTCAGCAAACAAAGACGTGTAAAGCAAGCCCACCAAAGCAATTATGAAATAAACAAGATATTCCTTCTTTTTGAATACAGGAACTGAAAACCTGAATAAAAAACGTGAAAAATAATAAAACCCTAATGAGAGCGCCGCTAATACCAAAAAGCCTGCCGCTGTAAAAACACTTAGGCTAAAAAAATTGGTTACATCAAAGGAAATGTTAGAGTTTGAAACCAGGCCCCTGATGATCCCTGCTATCGTTAATGTAACAAAAACAAGGACCGAAAGACTTACTACGCTGTACACCCATTTTATTGTAGTAGAACCAAGTTCCTTTACAACTATTTTATTTCTTGATGTTCGATGCCAGCCAAGCCCCGCCAGAATACAAAACAAAAAACTGTTTATCAACAGGTCTCCAAGGTTTGATAAAAATATTCCCGAATCATATAACTTAGGATTGAAAAGTTTAAATTCTTCGAGATTCAAAGATTTTTTAAAAAAATATAAACACATTCTAAACGATAACAAGCATGCTATAAAGATGTATATATCTTTCGCTATGTCCCTGCTTGTGTACATCTTATGAAGAAGCAAATAAATAGATAGAAAAAATAAGAACAAGCCAAATATCCTCAGCGTGAACGAGGCTTCATCGTCCTTATCAAACCGAGCTTCTTTCTTTAAAGTGAGATAGAACAGCGTTTTACCGGTAGGGGATTTAACTGAATATGCTGTAGGATTAAGATTAATATCTGTAATACCGTCAAGGCTATTTTCAAAAACAAACGACTCTTTTAAATAATCTGTTTCAATGTAATAGCTCGATTGTATAAGGGCAAGGCAGTAGGCAGTTACCGTTGTATCCTGCGGCAAACGTTTCTGAATAATATAATAATACCCGTTTGCCAGCTTTGCGAACTTTTCCCGATTAACATCATCGGAAAGAATGCTGTCGTCGGGAAGAATTTGCGATGTACTCCAGAACCTTAAAATATCTTTTGTATCGCCATCTTTATAAAGAAAAAAATAATAAGGCTTGCTCCAGGCAACTCTTATGTCTTGTTCAGTTTCTGAGGCATTGAGATACCTGTCTATTATTGCTGTATCTTTTAAAATAAAATCTTTGAAATCATCATTTACTAATTTTAAGTGTTTTTCAAATTGATGGGCATAATTAACCATTGAGTTTTGGTTGACGAAATATCTCTTTATCAAAAAAGATGATACGATCATCAAAATGGATAGTGTTAGCAAGAGATATTGCCAAAAAAATCTATGTCGTAAAAATTTAAACATTTCCCCTATCGGCCATTTTTACTTCGTTCCAAATGTTATCCATTTGCTCCAAAGTCATATCTTTTAAATGTTGCCCTCGCTTGGCCACTATTTCCTCCATTTTTTTGAACCGGTAAATGAATTTTTTATTCGTACGTTCAAGCGCTGCCTCCGCATCAATTTGCAAAAACCGTGCATAATTCACAAGCGCAAATATTAAATCTCCAAATTCTTCTTCCTGCTGATTAAAACTTCCTTCACCCACAGCGTCCTCAAGCTCTGCTGTCTCTTCCTTCACTTTTTCCCAAACGTCTTCGGTGTGTTTCCATTCAAAGCCTACCTGCTTTGCTTTCTCCTGCAAGCGCATTGCTTTTACAATTGCGGGAAGCGAGTTCGGTACGCCGCCCAAAACAGATTTTTTACCCTCTTTAAGTTTTAACTGCTCCCAATTTCGTTTTACGTCTTCTTCATTTTTTACCTCCACTATTCCTTGCTGCGCCTGCGCCGGCGGGTAAATATGCGGATGCCTGAAAATCAATTTTTCACAAATGCCGTCAATGACTTCCTGCATTGTAAACTGATTTTTTTCCGAGCCAATTTTTGAATAAAAAACAATGTGTAAAAGCAAATCGCCGAGTTCTTCCTTAATGTGTTGCCAGTTCTCGTCCAGAATTGCATCGCCCAGTTCATAGGTTTCTTCTATCGTCATTTGGCGCAGCGACTGAATGGTTTGCTTTCTATCCCAAGGACATTTTTCGCGCAACTCATCCATTATTTCAACAAGGCGCTCAATTCCGGTTTCTTTCATACTATTTTCCAATTACTTTTAAGAGTTGGAAAGATAATAACTATAAATCGTTCTGGAAATTTTTTACCAGCTGTAGTGCAAAAATGATCTTCGTTGCCCGCCTGTCGGTCGGCGGTGTCATTCTCTTGTACTACAGTACATCATTCATCAACTCTTAATTTGCTATTTCTTTTCAACAACAGGCGGTGTTTTAAAAAACCTGTCCATGAAAAGTATCTGGTAATACACAGCATTTTCCCAGTAAGCCCAGTTATGACCGCCGGGGCGGGTAATGTAATCATGTTTAATATTGCGCAGCAACATTTGCTGGTGCAGGTTTTCATTTACTTTAAAGAAAAAATCCTCCGTACCGCAATCGAAAATAATGCTGAGCGTATTGGGTTCAATCAGGTGCAGCAAATTGATGACCGTATTTTTTTCCCAGCGTTCGGGATACTCGGCGTATTTCCCGAGCCTTTTAGCCATCTCCCAGTTGTTAGGAAAAGGCCTGATGTCTACACCACCGCTCATGCTGCCGCAAGCGCCAAAAACATCAGGATGTTTAATACCAAGATACAACCCACCGTGCCCCCCCATACTTAACCCTGAAATAGCCCTGCCTTTTGGCGAATTGATCGTTGCGTAATTTTTATCAACCCAATCAACCAATTCTTTCGACACAAACGTTTCGTATTTGAACAAAGGATCAACAGGGCTGTCCCAATACCAGCTTCCATAACCTCCATCGGGGCAAACAAAAATCATTTGATATTGATCGGCGCCATTTCGAACGGCATCAGCTTTTACCCAGTTCGAATAATTTCCGCTATAACCGTGCAGCAGGTAAAACACAGGGAGCGCCGTGTTCTTATTGTAAGTATCGGGAACAACCACAACGGTTTTAATATTCTTTTTCATAGAAGGGCTGTACACTTCAAGCGTATCAACTTTTGAAGCAAAAGACAAAAAGCAATAAAAAATTGCTAAAAAGAATAACAAGGTACGTTTCATTGTATATTTTTATTTTTCCGTATGGGTACTATGATGAACCTAAAATTTATATAGTTATCATCTAAACAATAACCAGGCGATAAGTAAGGTAACCAAAATATTGAAAAACTGAGCTATTAAAAATGCGTATAAAGGTTTCCGGTTCTCCTGTTTAATCAGGTCGGAAAATTTTGTTTCCAATCCTATAGCTGTAAAAGCTAAAGCAAACCAAAGCCCCTGCACGCTTTTAAGGCTGTTCTTCACTTCGCCAATTTTTTCAGGCGGAATCACAAAAGAAAATAGCAAGGAGGCTAAAATAAACCCTACAACGAACTTTGGGAACCGTTGCCAAATAACTTTCAGCGTTGGTTTTTCTTCAACACCGGTATTATTAAAATGGCCGGTATATGTCCAATAAACCGAAATTGCAAAAGCTGCTATACCCAGTAACACGTTCTGTGCAAATTTCACAATGGAGCTAATTTTTAAAGCCTCCTCTCCTACCAGCGAACCCGATGCAACCACCGCGCCGGTTGTATCAATACTGCCGCCCAGCCACGCGCCCGTTACTTCCTGGCTAAGCCCAAGCCACTTTGCAATGTAAGGCATAAAGATCATCATGGGTATTGCCACAATCAGAACCAGCGAAATAATGTAGGAGAGTTTTTTAGTATCGCCCTTAATCGCACCGGAAGTTGCGATAGCTGCCGACACGCCACAAATGGAAACGGCACTTGCCAGCATCATCGTTATTTCTTCATCGATCTTCATTCTTTTGCAAACCCAATATGCAAAATACCAAACTGCTACAACTACTATTAATGCCTGAATCAACCCCAACGCCCCTGCTTTTAATATATCAGAGAAAATGATTGACGTACCTAAAAGCACTAAACCTATTTTTACAAAAAGTTCTGATGTAATGGATGAGCGAAACCATTGAGGGAGGTTAAAAACATTACCGATGACGAGCCCTATCAACAAACTGAATATAACTGCTTCCAGGTTGTATTCTTTTACCGTTGTATTTCCCGCAAGCACCAGCGCAAACAAAGTCAGCAGGTAAATTACCACAAAGGTTGTTGAAAAATTTTTTAAATTTTTCCCGGTAATTAAGGCTCCTAATACCGCAACAATTAAAAGCACAACAAACTGAAGCGCTATTTTTAAAATATTCTCAGCTGATAAAACTTTTGAAAAAAGGTCATCGGCATTTTTCCATCCGAATGAAGGTACCGGAATCACAAGGCCCGAAAGCACCACGGCAATAATTAAAAAACCCAGAACTACAACAGCCCAGTCTTCAGTTAAAATTGATTTCTTCACAATAAAATCTATCTATTTGCCAAAAAGATATTGCCTGTCCTTTGCTTTTGCCTTACCCAATTTATCAATCACCGGCTTTACAAGTTTCTCCATTATCTCATAACCTTCGGGTGTGGGGTGAATACCGTCTTTAGCATATTTTTCGGGAAGGCCATTTTGCTCGTCCTTTAATGCGCTGTGGTAATCAACATACGGTATTTTATTGGCATCGGCATACTGTTTTATCATTTTATTGAGCTTAATAACGTCGTTGGCCGGAGCCAATTCTTTTCGCCACCCAAACTGGTATGCGGGTAAAACAGAACATAAAACCACTTTAATATTATTGGCTTTTGCAAGCTCGCACATAGAAATAATATTGCCTAACACATTCTCCAAAGTGATGGGCCCGTTGTTCTGTGCTATATCATTTGTTCCTGCAAGAATTACAACTGCCCCGGGCTTTAAGCCAATCACATCTCTTCTAAAACGCACCAGCATTTGCGAGCTAACCTGCCCGCCAATGCCGCGCCCCACGTAATTATTACTTTTAAAAAAGTCGGGCCTTGACGATACCCAACCCTGGGTGATGGAATTGCCCATAAATACCACGGCACCGCGGGGCGCGGTTTTATTGGCTTCCTCGTACCGGCCAAAATTGGCCCAATCAGTTTTTTGCTGGGCATTAATAGTTACTGCAACAAAAAGAATCAGTAACAATAAAGATATTTTTTTCATCCGTATATTTTTTATTTTTTTAACGATCGGATGCCTGCCTGTCGGTCAGACAGGGAACTCCGCATATACATTCCCCTGTGTGAGAAAAAATCATCGTGCTTCGTTTTATGAATAGTATAATTTATCTATGCCTGTAAATTTAAACCAATGCAAGGTAACCGTTACAGAAATCTCAGGAGCTTTTATTACAATACACTCCGATGAGTGCCGGTGAGGTTTGATAAAAAAATAAAAATGCGTTCAAAATCATTTATCATTTATACTCATTGAAAATGGCTGTGCCGCCAAAGTTGTATTACGCGATTTGTTCGGCACAGCACTCATATTTACATTTAAGGTGCCTCCCTTTAACAAATCAAAATGATCTAAATAATTTTTTGTAACGGCTTTGCCATTCATTATAATTGATGACACATATTTATTGGCAGTACTAGCCTGCGGAGAATTTATTGTGAGCTTTTTTCCGTTCTCAAAAGTTATTTCGGCTTTTTTAAAGTAAGGTGTGCCCGTTACGTATTGTGGACTTGCCGGTGTTACCGGATAAAAACCTAAGGCCGAAAACACGTACCACGCGCTGGTTTGGCCATTATCCTCATCACCACAATACCCGTCAGGGCCGCTGTGATACAGCCTGTTCATTATTTCGCGCACCCAATACTCGGTCTTCCACGGTTGGGAAGTATAGTTGTATAAATAAGGCATGTGCTGAATGGGTTGGTTGCCGTGCGCATACTGGCCAAAGTTCATGATCTGCATTTCGCGCATTTCGTGAATGATGCCTCCGTATTTTGAACCCGAAAAATCGGGGGGCATGATGAATACCGAATCGAGCATCCTGATAAACATCTTATCGCCGCCCATCAAATTTTTCAATCCTTCAATATCCTGAAACACGCTCCACGAGTAGTGCCAGCTATTACCTTCGGTAAAATCGCCACCCCATGCATACGGGTTGAAGTAGGATGCAAACTGCCCGTCTTTCTGTTTGGGCGCCATAAGTAAATGCTTTGGATAAAAAAGATTTTTGTAATTCATTGCGCGCTCTTTGTAAATATTTATTTCTGATGAAGGTTTACCCAAAGCCCTGCCCCGCGCATAAATTGCGTAATCATCGTAAGCATATTCTAACGTACGAGCCACATTCTCGTTGATGCCCACATCGTTTGGCACATAGCCTAATTGATTATAATGCTCCACTCCCCTGCGGCCTGTGGCATTGGGCCCTTCATTGTTCGCGCCATGCACCAACGCTTCCCAAAGCTTTTGAATATCATAACCCCGCCCTCCTTTCAAGTAAGCCTCGGATACAATGGAAGCAGAGTTGTTGCCAATCATAATTCCACGATAGCCGGGAGATGACCATTCAGGTAACCAGCTACCATGAATAAAATCGTTTATTAAACCCTCCTGCATTTGTTTTGCAACCGAAGGAAAAACAAAATTTAGAAAAGGATATAATGCGCGGAAGGTATCCCAAAAACCGGTACCTGCAAACTTGTAACCCTTCTCAGCTTTTCCTGTGTACGGACTGTAATGCACCCACTGGCCCAAAGCATTTTTTTCATGCATAGCAAGCGGGAAAAATACCATGCGGTACATGCAGGAATAAAATGTACGTATTTGCTCATCAGTGCCGCCACTCACTTTTATTTTTCCCAAAGTTTTGTTCCATACATCGCGGCCCTGGCTTTTTATGGCTTCAAAACTCTTATTGCCAATCTCCTGCTTTAAATTCAATTCGGCCTGGTCGAAACTGATAAACGATGATGCAACTTTGGCTGTAACCACATCTCCTTTCTTCAAATTCTTAAACCCAATAACCGCGCCTGCGTGTTCGCTTTTCATTTCGTCATCATCGCTAAAATTATTGTTGCTCCATGTTTTATCAAAGTCAAATTTTTTATCGAACTGGATTACAAAATAGTTTTTAAAATTTTGAGGAACCGAGCCACTGTTGCGGGTTGAATAACCGATCACCTTGTTTTGTGATGGAATAATTTTTACGTAAGAACCTTTGTTAATCGCGTCAATAATTATTGAACCGGTATCTGCTGTGGGAAAGGTAAACCTGAAAATAGCGGCTCTTTCCGTTGGTGTAAATTCAGTCGTTACATCAGGGTCTGCCAGGTACACTTTATAATAATGAGGCTGTGCCGTTTCTGCCTTATGGCTGAACCAGCTTGCGCGATCATCTTCAGTAAATTTAAGGCTGCCGGTTGCGGGCATCATTGAAAAATAACCGTAGTCATTCATCCAGGGCGAGGGCTGGTGCGTTTGCTTAAAGCCCCTTATTTTATCAGCATCGTAGCGATACATCCAACCATCGCCCATCTTGCCGGTTTGAGCCGACCACAGGTTCATGCCCCAGGGTAAACCAACTGCCGGGTAGGTATTACCGTTTGAAAGTTCAAATTTTGACAAGGTTCCCATCAGGGGATTTACATAATCAACCGGCGAAAAACTCTGTGCGTTTACAACCGGCAAACTGGCACCGACAAGAAAGATGATCAATAATTTTTTCATAAAATTTTTTAAAACATAAGAGTTGCTAAACTAATCAAAAAAAAGCAACCGCCATAAAAGGTAATGCAATTAAATTTCCCCAAACCACTAAAGCAAGTGGCGATTCAGCATTTACTTTTTTGATAAACATATTTGTTTGAAGCCCAGGCCAGAGCTGCCAATACTATCAAAGTCAATCCAATTAACATAACATCTCCGCCTACATGAGCCGCAACAATGCCGATTCCAACAAATGACACAACGCCCCAAAACCTTTAACAAGCCTGGCCTTTCGTCAAAGAAAAAAACGTGTGGGTGACTGGGAAATTAGCCTGATCGAAGGAGTAACCCATTCCCACTTCGTCCTTACCGGGGTAGAAAGAAAATCACAGTTCGCCATTATTGTGAGATCCGATAATAAACAGGCTGATACAATACAAACTAAAATCAGCAATGCTTTAGCTCCCTATAAAGAACTGGTACATACCATCACCTCTGATAATGGAAAAGAATTTACTAAACACAAATACATTGCTCAAAAACTGCAAACCGATTACTTGTTCACGCACCCCTACAGCTCATGGAAAAGAGAACTAAATGAGTATACAAATAAGCTCTTTCGACAATAGTTACCTAAAAAAATCAAACCTTAAAAATTATGAACTCCATTACTTCGCAGACATTCAAAACAAACTTAACACACCCCCGGAAAATCCTTACAATACAAAACCCCTCTACAAGTTTTTATACTTAACTTTAAACCTAATTAGTTTAACCGTGGCACTTGTAACTTGAAGCTATCAATGCCAGCTGCGCAAACATTTCCACAAAACCTGCCTGGTTCAAAAGCCATTTTCTGTTTTGTGGTCGCCTTGAAAACCTGAAAAATAATCCCTGATCATCCCGCTGACTGCGGTAATAATTATTCAGTATTTGTTGAAACTGAACCTGAAAATTATTTTTCCCTGAGGCCCTCCAATATTCAGCAAAGCCCCGCAGCATCACCGCATTGAACCAGGAATTATTGTCTCTGAAGTGCTCAGTACCTTCGCGTAAAGAGTGGGCAGTAAAGTACCTGAACGCTGAGTTTGCAATTTTTTCTGCTTCGTTCAAATAGGTTTTATCTGCAGTTAAATTGTATAAAAGAACAGCCGCCTGCAACATCTGTCCGCTATTGTAAGAATATTTTTTTGTATCGACTTTTCCGGCCAAAGATTTATTATCGAAATAGAGAAAATCTGTTGTATCCTGCAAATTTAGTTTTGTCCAGTCGTACAAATCTTTCCCTTTGAAATAATAAGCACTGTCTTTCGTCACCCCGAAAAGTTTAAACGCAAACACAGCAGCGGGCGCATTGGAGCAGGTATTTTTCGAGAACTTTTTTTGCTCACACCAGTAAATGCCACCACCCAGTTTTTCATCATGTCCACTCCATACAAATTCCCAAATGAGTTGTGCTTTGTCGAGATATTTTTTCTGCTTCGAAATTGCATACAGTTCAGTGAAATCAATTCCCAACCAAATATTATCATCATAAAACCTGTCAGAAGGTTTGGCAGTATTGATATACGAAGCGTAAGCAAATGGTTTGCGTTTTACATCGAAATATTTTTCAAGGCCGGGAATAATCTTTTCATCCAATAACTTTTTGTACGCTTTATCCTTCGTGGCTTCGTATAAAACAACGGTTGCCGAAAGCGTTCCTGAATAGGGCCACAGGTAGGCATATTCGTTTGGCTTTATAGAACCGGGGTTCGCAGCTAAATAATCCGGTGTGTATTTTTCATCATAAGGGTAATTTTCTCGCAGGAGATTTGTGTTTGGTGCAGCATAATTCTTGTAAATCGCATCCAAAATAACACTCGCTTTTATAAGATTGCTGTCGGTTTTTGATTGTGAAAAACCAATAACCGATATAAAAAATACAAGTATAAAATTGATAGGTTTCAAGGATTCTGTCAATTGATGAATAAACATTCAACAGTACATTTTGATGGCTATCGGGACAAAAAAAGCCAGGGCAATATTCCTTTGCAGGCTTTATAAAAATTTTCTAAATCAGCCTATGGCAACTGACTTCGTCAGCGACCGTTTCTGAACAGAGAAAATTTAATCGTCCAGTTTCAACACTGCTAAAAACGCCTCCTGCGGAACTTCCACATTACCGATTTGCTTCATGCGCTTCTTGCCTTCCTTCTGCTTTTCGAGAAGCTTTCGCTTACGGCTGATATCGCCACCATAACATTTCGCGGTCACATCTTTGCGCATGGCCGAAATATTTTCACGGGCAACGATCTTGGCGCCAATTGCGGCCTGAATTGCTATCTGGAACTGCTGGCGCGGAACGAGTTCTTTTAATTTTTCACAAAGCTTGCGGCCGAAATCCTGTGCCCTGCTGCGGTGAATTAAGGCGCTTAACGCATCTACTTTATCACCGTTTAATAAAATATCCATCTTCACAATATCACTTTCACGGTAACCGATGGGATGATAATCGAACGAAGCATAGCCACGGGTGGAGGATTTTAATTTATCGTAAAAATCAAAAACAATTTCAGTCAGGGGCATTTCAAAATTCAACTCCACACGGGTTGTGGTTAAATAATTCTGGCTGGTTAAAATGCCGCGCTTGCCCATACAAAGGGTAATAATATTACCGATGTATTCGGGTTTTGTAATAATCTGCGCTTTGATGTAAGGCTCTTCTATCCTATCTGTTTTAACAGGGTCAGGAAACTCCGTAGGATTGTTCACAACAATTTTTTCGCCCTTGGTGGTATGTGCTATAAAACTTACGTTAGGAACGGTTGTGATTACACTCTGGTCAAATTCGCGCTCCAGGCGCTCCTGAATAATTTCCATGTGCAGCATTCCCAAAAAGCCGCATCGAAAGCCAAAACCCAATGCCTGCGAGGTTTCCAACTCAAAC
>MKRO01000230.1:23320-39866 GCA_001896965.1 Sphingobacteriales bacterium 41-5
ACGCATCATTTAACTGCAACTTATCCATGCATTCGCGTAGCTCTTCAAACTCGTCAGTATTCACGGGATAAATTCCCGCAAATACCATCGGCTTCACTTCTTCAAAACCTTTAATGGCCTGCGGATTCTGGTTGGTTGCAAGCGTAATGGTATCCCCCACTTTTACATCCTTCGCATTTTTTATTCCGGTAATCAGATAACCCACATCGCCCGCCCTCACTTCATTTTTTTCGGTCATCTTTAATTTCAAAATACCGATTTCGTCAGCATCGTATTCCTGCCCGGTGCTCACAAATTTCACTTTATCACCTTTTCTTATAACCCCGTTCAATACACGAAAATAAACGATGATACCTCGGAAACTATTGAAAACACTGTCAAAGATCAACGCCTGCAACGGCGCTTCTTCACTGCCCTTTGGCGGTGGGATGCGGTCAACAATTGCTTCCAGAACCGCCTCCACTCCTAAACCCGTGCGTCCGCTGGCGAGCAATATTTCATCGGGCTTACAGCCGATCAGGTCAATGATTTGATCTTTCACTTCGTCGATCATGGCTCCGTCCATATCAATTTTATTGATGACAGGAATGATCTCAAGGTCGTTCTCAATTGCTAAATACAGGTTGCTGATCGTTTGGGCCTGTATGCCCTGTGTGGCGTCAACTAACAGCAATGCCCCTTCGCAGGCAGCCAATGCGCGGCTCACTTCGTAGCTGAAATCAACGTGGCCGGGGGTGTCAATCAGGTTCAATACGTATTCATCGCCGTTATGTTGTTGGTAGTTAATTTGAATTGCGTGGCTTTTGATGGTAATGCCTTTTTCCCGTTCGAGGTCCATATCATCCAGTACCTGATCCATCATTTCACGGTCGCTAACAGTATTAGTGGCTTGTAAAAGCCTGTCGGCCAGCGTACTTTTGCCGTGGTCAATATGTGCGATGATACAAAAATTCCTGATTTGCTTCATAATCTAATATACCCCAAAAAGGCGGGCAAAGGTAGGAAAAAACAAGATGTGAATTGCGGGTTTCCCGTTACGGGTCGCAGGTTTAAATTCAAGCTTGAAACTGGCAACTGGTAACCAGTTTTACCGCTTCCACAGCCTCTTTTACGTCATGAACCCTTAAAATATTTGTGCCGTTCAGTAATGCGATGGTATTTAAAACAGTCGTTCCGTTCAGCGCATGCTCGGCGGTTGTTCCCAACGTTTTATAAACGGTAGATTTACGGCTGATCCCTGTCAAAACAGGGCAGTCGAGCATCTCAAAAATTTTTTGATTTTTTAATAGTGTGAAGTTATGCTGAATGGTTTTTCCAAAACCATAACCGGGATCGATAATAATATCTTTAATCCCTTTACTTTGAAACAAGGCTTTTTTTTGAACCAGAAAGTCGAGAACTTCAAGGGTTACATCCCCGTATTCGGGGTTTTGTTGCATAGTGGTTTGAACGCCTTTCATGTGCATTAAAACGTACGGTACATTTAAAGCTGCCACAGTGTCAATCAAAGCATCATCCATATTGCCCGCGCTGATGTCGTTGATCATATCGGCGCCAGCATCCACTGCATTTTTCGCTACTTTGCCGTAATAAGTATCTACCGAAATAAAAGCATGGGGGAAACGCTTTTGAATGGCTTCAATGGCCGGTACCACTCTCTGTAATTCTTCCTCCGCAGCAACCTGCGGGCTGCCCGGCCGTGTGCTTTGGCCGCCAATATCAAGAATAGTGGCGCCGTCACCCAACATTTTTTCGGCAGTTGCCAAAATATCATTTTCATGAAAATGCCGACTGCCCCGGTAAAATGAATCGTTATTGATATTAATCACGCCCATTACAATGGGTGAATCAATGGTGAGTAATCTTCCTTTACAATTAAGGGTGAACATCGGCAATAGTTTGCTATTTTTGAAGCGAAGGTAAAATAAGTTAATTAAAGGACAGAACCCCGAATCGTGCAACGCCAGCTTATGGCGCGGGCGATCAATAATGAGGCCACAAATAGAATGGTCGGGCAAAAAAAATGTAAATGAGCAAAACCAACCAGCAATACGACGAAGTAATTGAAAAGTGTAAAAATATTTTCTTTAAAAAGAATAAAGATTACGGAACCGCGTGGCGTGTGCTGCGCACGATTTCGGTAGTGGACCAGATATTTATAAAAGCTCAACGCATCAAAACGATACAGGAAGCGAAACATCAAAAAATTGATGATGGAATCAGAGGAGAATTTAAAGGTATTATTAATTATTGCGTGATCGGGCTGATTCAACTGGATCTTCCCGACAACGCGCCTGAGGACCTCGGCGAAGAAGAAGTAGAAAAACTATACCAAAAATATATTGATCGGGCGAAGGCGTTAATGCAGAACAAAAATCACGATTACGGCGAGGCATGGCGCAGCATGAGCCAGCAAAGTCTTGTAGACCTGATATTGATGAAACTACACCGGGTGAGAATGATCTTGAATGATGAAGGAAAAACGTTGATCAGCGAAGGTATTGATGCAAACTATAACGATATTATAAATTATGCCGTTTTCGCGCTAATACTTGATGGCGAAAAAAATATAACCTTATGAAAATTTTAGTAAACATTGTACGTGTTTTAGTTGGAGCACTTTTTATTTTTTCGGGGTTGGTGAAAGCCATTGACCCCAACGGGTTGAGCTATAAAATGCAGGAGTTTTTTGATTTGTGGGGAATGAGCGCCTTCAACGGAACAACGCTCTGGCTCTCGGTCTTGATGAATGCATTTGAAATTTTTGCTGGTGTGGCGCTGCTTTTAGGATGGAAGCCGAAACTGATCAACTGGTTATTATTACTGCTCATCGTTTTCTTTACTTTCCTTACCGGCTACGCTTATATTTCAGGCAAATTTAAAAGCTGTGGTTGCTTTGGAGACTGTATCCCCATCACATCGGGCGTTTCTTTTGCAAAGGATATAGTTTTGTTAGTGCTGATATTATTCCTGTTCTTCAACAACAAATATATCAAACCAATTTTTTCGAAACCCATCACCGGTGTTTTGCTTGTAATTGCTGCTGTATCTACATTCGCGCTTCAATGGTATGTGTTAAATTATTTACCAATCGTTGATTGCCTGCCGTACAAAGTTGGCAATAACATTCCCGAAAAAATGAAGATGCCGGCCAACGCCATTCCCGACAGTACTGTGATCAATTTCGTTTATCAAAAAGATGGCAAAGACGTTTCGTTTACGGCCGAAGATTTCCCTGATGACTTTAACGACTCCACTTACACATTTGTAAAACGTGAAGACAAGATTATTCGCCCGGGTAAAAATAATATCCCTGAGATTAGGAGTTTATCTTTCAGCGATAAAAATGATGCAGATTTAACACAGCAAATTCTTGATGCGCCGGAAGCTATATTATTATTTGTTGAAGACCTTTCGCAGCCTGTAAGCCGCTGGCAGAAAGGTTTTGAGCAGGTTTTTCAATCAGCAAAAAACAAAAATATCCCTGTTTACCTCATTACCAGCACGAGGCCGGCAGTTGAAGCTGCCATCGCCAACACAGGCTTTAAAGATATTACCGTTTTGGACGGGGACAGGGTTACAATCAGGGCCGCGGCGCGTGTCATTCCAACTTTGTTTCAATTGAAAAAAGGTACGATTGAAGGTAAATGGAGTTTCAGGAATTTTGAGCAAGCTTCAAAGCAAATCAATCATTAATTTCAATTTTTACCTTCAAATCAAAAAATCACAAAACCCTGTTTCCGATTGTTACACTACATCACCAGAAAAATCTTTTACAGCGTGCTCGTTTTAATTGGCGTGGTAGTGCTTGTGTTCTTTTTGTTTCAGGGCTTTGGAGACCCCACCCGGCTTGTGATGGGACAAACCGGAGATGCCAAAACACAGGAAAATATTCGCAAGGAATTATACCTCGACCAGCCAAAATGGAAACAGTTTTTATTATATGTAAATGATGTGTCGCCCATTGCAATTCATAGGAAAGAGGATATTGCAAGAAAAGAATTGAAAGGCATCTTTATCGGTGGCAATACAAAATTCGCTATTAAAATCCCTTACCTGCGCAAAAGCTATCAAAGCAAAAGAGAAGTGGGAAGTATTTTAATGCAGGCTTTGCCGGGAACAATCATTCTTGCCCTGGCATCGATGTTAATTGCCGTTGCAGTCGGCATTCCGCTGGGTGTTGTGGCTGCTGTAAGGCAAAACACCTGGTTAGATACGACGGCTATTTTTTCAAGCATCGTGGGCATTTCAGCGCCTTCTTTTTTTATGGGTATTGTGATCGCATACGTTTTTGGATTTGTGCTCACGCAATATACAGGCCTCCACATTAGCGGCAATTGGTTTGAAATTGACGAAGTAACGGGACAAAGAACTTTAAGCCTTCGTAATTTAATTTTACCGGCTATCACACTTGGCATCAGGCCTTTGGCAATCATCACACAACTCACGCGCAGCGCCATGCTTGATGTGCTTGACCAGGATTACATCAGAACAGCTTATGCAAAAGGTTTGAAAAAATCGGTAATCGTTTGGAAACACGCATTAAAAAACGCTTTGAATCCCGTGATCACGGCCATCACCGGATGGTTTGCAGAACTACTTGCCGGCGCTTTTTTTGTGGAATATATTTTTGGATGGCAGGGAATCGGCAAAATAACTGTAGATGCGCTTGAAAAATTAGACTACCCGGTTGTGATGGGTTCTGTATTAATTTCGGCGGCGTTTTTTGTGGTGGTGAATATTATAGCGGATGTTCTTTATGGGGTGATTGACCCTCGTGTGAGGGTTTAGAAATTATTTTATGACAACTTCTTTAACGATGTTCCTGCCAAGCTTTTCATTTACCCTTTGAGCGATTTTATCGCGCTGATACATTAACTCGTGCTTTAAAGGCGCAACGGTTGTGGTAATAAAAAGTTTATCTCCTATTATCTGCAATTTATCAGTGTAGCGGGCTACTGTTTTGCCCATAATTTCTTCCCACACATCATCAATTTGCAGTGCCTGTATATCGCCCTTCAATCGACTTTTTTTCAAAAATTCGTTTAACGCTTCACCCAAAGAATATTCTGCCACGCTTTCAATTTTAAATAAAGGTAATTGATTTAAAGAAACTGATTTCTGTTGCAAAATAATATCTTCGCCGTCAAATAAAACCAAATTGACAAATAGCGAACCCAACCAAAACGAACCACTGAAACGTGGCCTTCAAAACAGGCATATTCAATTAATCGCACTTGGCGGCGCCATTGGAACCGGTTTGTTCCTGGGTATTGGCCCCGCTGCCGTGGTAGCCGGTCCATCTGTAATCCTCGGTTATGCAATCGCCGGGCTGATCGCGTTTTTTATTATGAGGCAATTGGGTGAAATGGTGGTGGAAGAACCGGTATCAGGCAGTTTCAGCCATTTTGCATACAAATACTGGAGCAATTTCGCCGGCTTCACCTCAGGTTGGAACTATTGGGTTTTATATATTCTTGTGAGTATGTCTGAATTGACTGCTATTGGGATATACGTGAATTTTTGGTGGCCCGAAATTCCGCTTTGGGTTTCAAGCCTTTTCTTTTTTATTGCGATCAATGCCATCAATCTCGCATCCGTAAGAATTTACGGAGAGGTCGAATTCTGGTTTTCCATTATTAAAGTAATAGCAATCATTGCGATGATCCTTTTTGGGAGTTATCTTTTAATAAGTGGTACCGGAGGTGAAAATGCCACCATTGCCAATCTTTGGAATGATGGAGGATTTTTTCCGAACGGAGTTTTGGAAAAAGATGCCTCGGGCAACTATCGGGGATTGCTCGCCGCAATGGCTGTAATCATGTTTGCATTTGGCGGATTGGAACTGGTTGGCATCGCGGCCGCTGAGACCGAAAACCCCGAAAAAAATATTCCAAAAGCCACCAACCAGATCATCTACAGAATACTTATTTTTTACATCGGTGCGCTGATCATTCTTTTTTCGCTTTCTCCCTGGTCACAAATTACAGAAGGCAGCAGCCCTTTTGTGATCGTGTTCGACAGGCTGAAAGGCTTTGAATTCAACCTGTTTGGTAAAACATTTTACCTCACCGGCATCATTGCAAATGTTTTAAATGTAATTGTATTAACAGCGGCACTTTCAGTTTATAATAGCGGGGTTTACAGTAATAGCCGCATGTTATTCGGACTTTCGGAACAAGGCAATGCTCCCAAATTTTTAATGAAGCTCAGTAAAAACAAGGTTCCGGTAAACGCAATTTTGGTATCGGCGGCTTTCGTAGCGTTTACAATTGTGATCAATAAATTGATCCCTGAAAAAGCACTTGGCATTTTAATGTCATTGGTGGTATCGTCACTCATTATTAACTGGGTGATGATCAGCTACACACATATCAAATTCAAAAAAGCATTCAAGGGGGAAAAGACAATATTTCCTGCTTTTCTTTACCCGTTTACAAATTATATCTGTTTGATTTTTTTGGTGGGTGTTTTGATTATTATGTGGATGACGGGTTTAAAAACTTCCGTTGAGCTGATTCCCATCTGGCTTATTTTTCTTTGGCTCTGTTATTTCCTGAAAAGGTTGGCCGAAAAAAAGAAAGGGACATCAGCGGCCTCATAATTCAATGATACTAAAATCTGCCTTAATATTTGAAAGATGTGTGGTGAGCCTTTCGGTATTTGTGTCAGTGATAAAAACCTGGCCTTCGTTTTCAACACAAACGTTCTGCAACAGGCTCGTAATGCGGCTTTCATCGAGTTTCTCAAAAACGTCATCCAATAAAAGTATCGGGGCAAATTTCTTTTCTGCCTTTATTACTTCCAATTCAGTTAGCTTCAAAGCGAAGAGCAAACTTTTTCGTTGTCCCTGCGAGGCAATACTTTTAAACGATTGTTGTCCTAACTGAATTGAAATATCATCGCGATGAACGCCGGCAGTTGTTCTTTGCAATAAAATATCTTTTTGCCGGGTAGCCGCCAATATTTCTTCAAAACCTGCATCAAGCAGCCGGCTTTCGTATAAAAGAGAAAGCCCTTCGTCCTGCTGCGCGATGTCGGCATACATGCGTTTTACCTTTGGTAAAAAACTCACCAGAAAATCACGGCGCTTTTTAAAAACCTCCTCCCCTTTTGGAATTAATTGTTCATCAAGAACGGCGAGCAGAGAGTCATCCAGATTTCCGCTTTCAGCAGCCCCCTTCAAAAATGAATTTCGCTGCTGTAAAATTCTATTGTATTGAATCAGGCTGTTTAAGTAGCCCGCGTCAAGCTGCGATAAAAGACTGTCTAAAAAACTTCGCCGCCCTTCACTTCCACCTGTAATTAAAACAGCGTCATCGGGAGCAATGACCACACACGGATAACGGCCGATATGTTGCGAGAATTTAGTGTAAGCGTCATCATTGATTGCAAATTCCTTTTTACTATTTTCACGAAGTATGCAAACAACTTTTTCAGTAACATCTTGTAATTCCATCAAACCCTGAATCCTAAACCCTTGCGAACCATGCTGTACATTGATTGCATCGTTACTGCTAAAATAGCTTTTAGTAATGCACAAATAGTGAATCGCGTCCAGAATATTGGTTTTACCAACGCCGTTGTTGCCGCAAATGCCGGTAACTTTCTTTGAAAAATCAAAGGATCGGTTGGTGTAATTTTTAAATTGAATGAGCGATATGGAATGAAGAAAAAGCATCTAAACCTCTGAATACGTGAACAATAATTAATTCCTCCTAATTGTAAAGATAAGCGATTGAAACACCGGATGAGGGGCGATGTGCCGCAATCTTTTCGCTCCCTTAAAAATTACATTTAAAAAAATATATCGAACTGTTGCGCTGCTAATCTTTTCTGCGTCTTTACAGAAAACAGATTTTTAAAACACTATAAAACTTATTAAATGATGACCAAAAAAGTATTCTTTAAACCATTTGTTACCGCATCAATAATACTGGCCTCATGTGCATTATTGTTTTCCTCCTGCAGAAAAAACAAAGATGATGTAAACCTTCCTGATGCGGCCATTGTAACTTTCGTTCACGCTTCTCCAAAAGCGCCGCGCCTCGATATTGGGCTTGATGATAACCGACTGGGACTGAACAATTTCACCTATACAAGTTACTGGAACAACCAGCGTGCTTATACCGGCAACCGCACGCTCAAAGTTTTTCGCTACGGTGAAAGCAGTGCCTTTTATACGAAAGATGTAACATTTGATGTAGACAAACATTATTCAGTATTTCTTGCGGATTCCGGCAGCAAAATGGAGGCTGTGGTGTTGCAAAATCAATCTCGCAGTCCAACTAATGATTCAACACGTGTAAAATTTGCAAACATGTGCCCTGATGTACCGGCAATGGATTTTTATATTAAAGGTGAAGCGACCCCGGTTGCTACAAATGTTGCCTACAAATCTGCCGCTGATTTTATAAGTGTAAAGGCAGGTTATGATATTATTTTCGAAGTGCGGGCATCCGGAACTTCAACAGTATTGGCGCCTTCTTTACCTGTAAGATTTGCCGGTGGAAACATTTATACAATTTATGCTTCGGGCTTTAAAGGCCTTGCCACTGCTGAAGGCCGCGTTACGGTTTCGAGCATCAGGCACACACAACCTGTTTATTGGTATTAACCTTTTGTTGATTGCTATCATTTGAAAGAGGCCTGTGGGGGCCTCTTTTTTAATAGTGAACCCTTTAAGAATTTTAAATCAAATTTTGATCGTTCAACCCGGATGGATTCTTTCGGCAATTGAATTGTTATCAGATAATCATACGATCGTTATTGGTTGGAATTTTTCTTTAAAATCTAACAACAAAATATAGTAGGCAAACCCAACTTTTATTTACCCACACGATCTATCTGTCATATTCTAAAATAAATATTTAATTTGCAACGATAAATGATTTTGAATGACTTCTTTACAAAAGACGATACTGGAATGGCTGATAGAAGGTGGTTCGATTAGCGGAAATCAAAAATACGGTTACCGGCTGAAAGACAGCGCCGGTAACCCTTTGGCAAAATTCAGCTACCGAACTTTTTACACGCTTAAAGATCATCTTCGTTTTGAAAAAGGCCATTACCGCCTTAATAAAAAATATGTGCGAAGCCTGAATAAAAGATACTGGATTAAAAAACTATACCTGCAATACCTGAACAAACAAAAACTCAGTCAGCAAGAAACGCGTCCATAGCCTTGGTGGGCTTTCCGTCATCGCCCCAGGCGCTAAGCGGGTACTGGCTCCAGCTACGTGCACCCTGCGGCTCCCAGTACATCACACCCAATCCTTTTTTTCCCGGTACCGCTTTAACCTTTTTAATAACGGCCACCAGCATGTTGTAAGTATTTTGCGATTGAACGTCTTCGCCGCCGGTTTCCACTACCATTACTTTTTTACCATAGCGTGCTGCCATGTCATTCAAATTGTAACCAAGATCGTTTATGGAAAGCGTATAATCGGGCTTGCCTTCCAACCACCAGGGATAGTAAGACATACCAATCACATCAAAGCGCACGTTGTGTTTTGTGGCACTATCAAACCACCAGCGAAAGCGTGCATTGTTATTACCCTGGTCCACATGCAAAACTATTTTTGTTGCAGGGCTTACCGCTTTCACCGCATCATGCCCTGCATTAAGCAATTGCGCCAGTTGAGGCCAGTTATCTGTGCTACCTTCGGGCAATAGCAATCCGCCGGGAATTTCGTTGCCAATTTGCACCCATTCTGGTGAAACGCCTGCATTTTTTAATTGCTTCATTACATCAAGCGTATAATCGTGTAAAGCTTTTTTAAGGTCTTCAAAACCCAGTCCCACCCAGGCGGCAGGCTTGTATTGTTTGCCGGGGTCGGCCCATGAATCGCTGTAATGAAAATTGATCATCACCTTCATGCCATGCTGCCTGGCACGAACCGCCATAGCCACGGTTTCGGGTGTGCTGCAATGCCCGTTTATTTTATGATCTGATGGATTGACCCAGGTTCTGAGCCTTATGGAATTAATACCGTGATCTTTTAAAATTTTAAAGCAGTCTTCTTTTTGGCCGTTATCGGCATAAAATTGATAGCCTGTTGCTTCCATCTGGGGCAGCCAGCTTATGTCAGCGCCTCTCACAAAATTGTCAGACCCGGGTTGAACATTTTGTGTTTTGGGCGTGCAGGCGGAAAACATAATAAGACCAAAAGCAAAGGCACAAAGTTTTTTTGTAAATATATATCTCATCATCGCGGATTGAATTTGCCGAGCCAAACAAAATTACCGCATTCATATATCATTTTCACTTAATTAATTTGCTGCCATCTTGCAGCATACCATTTCCCCAATCAATATAAGTTGTGGTTGGGTTTTCTTTATCCCTGTGGTTGACTGTTATTATTTTGAGATAATTATTGGCCTGGCCAAGCTCTTTTCCAACAGTTAAACCATACGGATAATCGAGTTTAGGGTTAAAGAATAACTCTTCCCTTCCTTCCACAAGCCAGTACATTCTAATATTTTCCTCTTTAAAATAGCCTGGCGTATTAGGATCGAGCAAATTTTGCCCACTACCACTTTCTACAAAAATCTGAATGCTGTAATTTATATCTTCTCTAAGATTATTGTTTTTTTTACAATTATACATAGGCAAAACAAAAAGTAATACTAAAAAGAGAACAGGTTTCATAGCTTTAGATTATAGATGAATAAATTTATAGTGAACCGCAACAACTAAAACCTTCTTGAAGGGTTGATATTGTAAACCATATCCTGCTTATATTGGTAATTTCCCTGAGAGTTCGTCCAGTTATTATATGCAAACCAACCATTATCAGTTCCGTCCCATCCCCAGTTCATATGCAAATACAAATAACCATAACAATTATTATAGTATCTGTAATACCCATCACAAACCCATGCATGGCCATTTTTATATACATAAATAGGCCATATAAGTGTTCTTGTTCTATAGCCTCCCAATATCACAGGAAAACCTTTATTTAATTCGGCCAGTAAAATATCCTGACTATAACTGCTGGCATAATTTGCATTACCATAACTAAAATTATTTTTGAGTGCGTTAGGTACCTTATCCAAATCGGCGCCTGATCCTGAACAATCCCAACTCATACTCACACTATTGGCTACATCCCTAATTAATGTAGGAACCGCAATATTTTGTATACATCTGTTATCATCAGGCATACCAGAAAAGTTGTAATAAGTGGGTTTTGACCAGTATCTCATAACCTGGGCCACTGCTGTTGCAACACAACCAGATGGAACATTTGTATTGCTAAAACTTCCACAGGTAGTGATAGTTGGACAACTAAAATTAGGGCATAAATTATTATACCCAACCCACTGACCCCATTGCGATTGCAAATAAGGCCCTTTCTGGATATATGTATATGTGCCGCATGGATCCGCACAAGCATTTGGATCGCCACATCCAATAAAAGGATCACTCAAGCAGGCAGGGTAGTTTGGACATGAAGGACAGCATTCTTCCATAGGTTCATCAATAGTTTTTGCAAACTCAGTTATAGCAGCATCTTTAAAAGCTTTGCGCCATAATTTTCCTGTTTCAAATCTTACTTTATTATCTCGCTTAGCATAATTAATTCCTTCCATAGTTATATCTAACCAGTCCAGTAATCCAGAAGAGGCTTCTCTTGCTTCAAATTTACCTTTCTTTACTAGTGCAAGAAGCGGCTGATATCGTTCATCAGCAGAAAAAATAGCATACCCATCACCCTTGAAGTTGAAAATATACAAATTGGGTGTGCCCATGCTATCATTAATTGTAATAGATCTTTCGATTGCAGGCTGGCTTAATTTGTTTAAAGCCGATAGCTCTGGTGCTATTTTATTTATATTTAGTGCTATTTCGGTAACTATTTCCAAAGGAATAGTAAAATTATTATCTGTAAGTGATACTTTGGCTAATGCAGTTCTGGCAGTAGTTTGCTGCTGAATCTCTGAGGAGGATTCTTTCTTTGCTCAACTTGCATACATTAAAACAAGGACAATTACAAGAAATACCGGAGAGGAGGGCATTTTTTTCATAATGGCAAAATTTAATTTACAAATAAAGAACTCACTGCAAAATTAGTAATATCATTTTACCATCCAAATTAGTTTTTAAAGGGCAGCTGATCCTCTCTAAGCGTACAACCTGTTATTAACTATACTTTTTTCTCAAAGCAAAACTCCATAGATAAATATTATTTAAGATGCAGTTAACCATAATATTTTGCCTCATTTGAATGATGTACATAGGATCATGGAAATGAATGTCACAAAAACATCCTGGCATTCACAATTAAATTTGTCAAAAAACCAACCAACAAACAAAAAATATAAAAACCTAAAATCAATAGTTTCTTGTTCATCAGCTTTCTTCTTTAATGCTAAACAGGCTGTCTACAAATTCGTGTTTATCAAACACCAGCAGATCTTCCATTTTTTCACCCACGCCGATAAACTTAACCGGTATTTTAAATTGATCCGCAATCGCCAGCACAACACCTCCTTTAGCAGTTCCATCTAACTTGGTAATTGCCATAGCAGTTACATCGGTTGCCGCAGTAAAATGCTTAGCTTGTTCTAAAGCGTTCTGGCCGGTAGAACCATCTAAAACCAGCAATACCTCATGCGGGGCAAAGGGTACAAATTTCTGCAGTACACGCTTGATTTTATTCAGCTCATCCATTAGATGGGCTTTATTGTGAAGGCGGCCGGCGGTATCAATAATTACCACATCGCTCTGGCGGCTCATAGCACTTTGGGCCGTATCAAATGCAACGGCGGCGGGATCGCTGCCCATCGGTTGTTTTACAATAGGAACACCCACGCGCTCACTCCAAATGGTTAACTGGTCAACCGCAGCCGCGCGAAAGGTGTCGGCAGCGCCTAATAAAACGTTCTTACCTGCTTTTTTAAAATTATAGGCAAGTTTTCCAATTGTAGTTGTTTTGCCCACACCATTTACGCCAACCACCAAAATAATGTAGGGCTTGGCGGGCATTTCGCCTTCAAAAGTATAGCTGACCGCACTGGGTGCATCCACCAAAATATTTTCGATCTCTTCTTTAAGGATCCTGTTCAGTTCACTCGTGCCGAGATATTTATCTTTTGACACGCGCTGCTCAATCCCGTTGATGATGCGAACGGTTGTGTCAACGCCAACGTCAGCGCTTACCAGAGCATCTTCCAGGTTGTCGAGCACCTCATCATCTACTGTACTTTTTCCTGCTATCGCCTTGGTAATCTTCGACATGAAGCCTTCCTTGGTTTTCTGCAAACCCTGGTTGAGCGATTCCTTTTCCTTTTTTCCGAATAATTTTTTAAATAAACTCATAGTAGCCTCCGTAAAAGTTTTCTTGCAAAAACCCTGCCTCCCGGGGGAGGAGATTTTAATTGATTTCAATTTCGGGAAACTCACAAAAGCCAATGTTCCGGAGAGGTTTAGTAAAGCTTCCTGAAAAAACAAAAGCCATTCGCAATGTACGAATAGCTTTTAATATCTCATGTTTGCCCCGAATATTATTTCTGAGCTAAAAAGTCTTTCACCTTGTCTTTATAAACAATGTTTTCTTTAAAAGTGTAAGCACCGGTTTTAGGATTACGTACGGCGCGGATCACTTTTGTCCAGTTTTTAGATTCTGCGGCTGCTTTAGCATCCTTGATCTTCGCGTTTTTAGAAGCTGCTTTTGCCATGTTGAAAAGTTGAAAAGTTAATATGTTGAAATGATGACAAGTAAATAACCGGTTCACCGGTTCACCTGTCAACTAATTACTTGATCTCTTTGTGTACTGTTACTTTTTTAAGGATGGGGTTGTATTTTTTCAACTCCAGCCTTTCAGGATTGTTCTTTTTATTTTTTACGGTAATGTACCGGCTTGTACCCGGCATACCGCTGGTTTTGTGCTCTGTACACTCCATTATTACCTGAACCCTGTTTCCTTTAGCTTTTTTTGCCATTTTATATTAAATTTAAACCTGATTAGATTTTTTCGCCCCTGGCGCGCAATTCTTTTACAACTGAGTACAGTCCGTTTTTGTTGATCGTGCGGATTGCATCGGTAGATAATTTCAAAGTAATCCATTTATCTTCTTCGGCCAGATAAAATTTCTTTTTTTGCAAATTGGGCAAAAAACGGCGCTTTGTTTTGATGTTGGAATGAGACACTTTGTGGCCTCCAATCGGCGTTTTACCTGTAACCTGACATACTCTTGCCATAATATAAAAAATTTGGAGTGCAAAGGTAGGGTTTTTTGAATGTAAAATGTAAAATATTTAAGAATAAATGAAAAATAGTTAGTCCCCGTTCGAGGTTCGTGATAACGTACACTAAGCCAACAAATAAACGCGCACTCCGAAAGCCGAATCTGCTATCGCTCGCACTTCAAAATTCCTTAAATTCGCATCCTAACTATCAACAATTAATTAAAACAAATATTTATGGCATACGATGTAGTAGTTGTGGGCAGCGGCCCGGGCGGATATGTAGCGGCGATCAGGGCTGCACAATTGGGTTTAAAAACTGCGATTATTGAAAAGGAAAGCCTTGGCGGCGTTTGCCTGAACTGGGGCTGTATTCCTACAAAAGCCCTTCTGAAAAGCGCACAGGTATTAAACGACATCAAACATGCAAAAGATTACGGCCTTGAAGCCAGCGGTACGCCAAATTTTGAGGCGATTGTGAAACGCAGCCGTGGTGTGGCAGATAAAATGAGCAAAGGTGTTCAATTTTTAATGCGCAAAAATAAAATTGACGTCGTTCTGGGCTTTGGCGCTTTAAAAGCTAAAGGCCAGGTAGAGGTGAAAGATAAAGACGGTAAAGTTCAGGTGGTGGAAGCCAAACACATCATCATAGCCACCGGCGGCCGCAGCCGCGAATTACCGGCTCTAAAACAGGACGGCAAAAAAATCATCGGCTACCGCGAAGCAATGGTGCTGCCACAGCAGCCTAAAAGCATGATTGTGGTGGGCAGCGGCGCGATCGGGATTGAATTCGGTTATTTTTACAACAGCCTTGGCACCAAAGTAACAGTGGTTGAGTTTCTGCCAAGGATTGTTCCGGTTGAAGATGAAGATATTTCAAAAGAACTGGACAAAAATCTGAAAAAACAGGGTATTGAGATCATGACCAGCAGCGAGGTAACCTCTGTAGATACCAGCGGCGAAGGCGTGAAAGCAACAGTAAAAACTGCGGACGGCGAGAAAACCCTCGAAGCTGATATTTTATTAAGCGCTGTGGGTGTTGCCGCAAATATTGAAGGTATTGGCCTTGAAACCCTTGGTGTGAAAACTGAGAAAGGAAAGATCACTGTTGATAAATTCTATAAAACAAATATAGACGGAGTTTATGCGATTGGTGATTGTGTTCCCGGCCAGGCATTAGCGCACGTGGCGAGCAAGGAAGCCATCATTTGTGTGGAAGCGATTGCTAACAAAGAAGGTAAACATGACCACCAGCCTCAACCGATAGATTACAATAACGTTCCGGGTTGTACCTATTGTTTCCCTGAAGTGGCAAGCGTGGGTTATACCGAGCAGCAAGCGAAGGATGCCGGTTATGAAGTGAAAGTTGGCAAATTCCCATTAAGCGCCAGCGGCAAAGCAAGTGCAGCGGGGCATACCGAAGGTTTTGTAAAAGTTATTTTTGATGCGAAATACGGCGAGTGGCTGGGTACGCATATGATTGGTTACAATGTAACGGAAATAATTGCCGAAACCGTTGTGGCACGCAAACTGGAAACCACTTACCAGGAAGTGCTCGACAGCATTCACCCGCACCCCACGATTAGTGAAAGCGTGAAAGACGCGATTGAGGCGGCTTATGATGAAGCCATACACTTGTAAATTGAAAATGTTGCAGATTAAATTGTAATTGTAAAATATTGGGTTAGTTGAAAGTCCTGCACAAGCGGGACTTTTTTTGGATGGCACTGCCTTATAAATTGTCTAACACAATGTTCAAGGAATTGAAAACCCATCTGTTTCAGTACCAGCATTGAAACTGTAAACTGAAAATTCACTAAAAAACTATTGATAGAAAAATGCCTGCTAAAAATCTCAGCAGGCATCAATAATGTACTTTCTCTATTTATTTTACAAGCTCGATTACCTTCTCTCCCATCATTTCTTTAACAGTTTTCACAATTCCCTCGGCATCATAACCACATTCCCTGTGTAATTCTTTTAAAGTACCATGCTCCACCAAACGGTCAGGGATTCCCAGTATTTTTACTTCGTTTTTGTATCCGTGCAGGGCCATAAATTCGAGCACAGCGCTTCCGAACCCTCCGGTAACCGTTCCATCTTCAACAGTGATGAGTTTTTCGTAGTTCATGCAAGCTTCGTGCAGTAATTCTTCATCAATAGGTTTAACAAAACGCATATCATAATGCCCGATAGAAATACCCTCTCTTTGTAAATCCCTTAGGGCTTCTTCAGCAAAATTACCGGGGTGGCCAAAGCTCAGAACGGCAATGCCTTTTCCATCTTTTAATCTCCGTCCTTTGCCGATTTCAATTTCGGAGAAAGGCTTTTGCCAATCCGGCGTTACACCT
>MKRO01000230.1:39997-41042 GCA_001896965.1 Sphingobacteriales bacterium 41-5
GCCGTGGTGCGTTGGCCCGTCATCGCCTACTAACCCGCCTCTGTCCAGACAGAATATCACCGGCAGTTTTTGAATTGCCACATCATGTACCACCTGGTCGTAAGCCCGCTGCATGAAAGAGGAGTAAATATTACAGAACACGCGCATGCCCTGTGTGGCCATTCCGGCGCTCACAGTAACGGCATGTTGCTCGCAAATGCCAACATCAAAAGCACGGTCAGGCATTTCTGCCATCATGTATTTTAGGCTGCAACCTGACGGCATAGCCGGCGTGACACCGAAAATTTTATCATTTTTTTCCGCCAGTTCAATAATCGTTTTACCAAAAACGTCCTGATACTTTGGTGGCTGTGGTGTTTCAAAAGCCTTTTTATAGATTTCGCCCGTTACTTTATCAAACAAACCCGGCGCGTGCCATTTTGTTTGATCCTGCTCAGCGAGTGCGTAGCCTTTGCCTTTTGTTGTAATTACATGCAACAATTTGGGCCCCGGAATATTTTTAAGATCGCGGAGCGTATCCACAAGTTTACTGATATTATGTCCATCAATCGGGCCAAAATATCGAATCTTCAGCGCCTCGAAAAAATTCGCGCTGCTGCTCACCATTCCTTTCAACCCATCGGCCAGCTTATGCCCCATTGACCGCGTAAAATGCTTACCCACCGGCATTTTGCCAATCAGGTTCCAAACATCATCCTTAAATTTATTATAAGTTGGCGACAATGTAATATCTGTCAGATATTCTTTCAAAGCTCCCGCATTCGGGTCGATGCCGATGCCGTTGTCATTTAAAATAATCAGCACATCGCTATTCGCTACGCCCGCGTGGTTCATTCCTTCAAAAGCCATACCCGCTGTCATTGACCCATCACCAATTACAGCAACGACTTTTTTGTCTTCTTCGCCTTTGTATTTAGCCGCGATGGCCATGCCCAGCGCAGCCGAAATTGATGTGGATGAATGCCCTACGCCAAAAGTATCATACTCGCTTTCACTACGTTTTGGGAAACCGCTCAGTCCTTTATATTTTCTATTGGTTACAAAT
>MKRO01000230.1:41174-41455 GCA_001896965.1 Sphingobacteriales bacterium 41-5
GCTTGCGCCAAAATGCCCGCCATGAACACTTACAACATCAATTATATATTGTCTGAGTTCGTCACAAAACTCGTGTAATTTTTCAATTGGAATCTTTTTAAGATCCTCAGGCGAGTTGACTGATTTTAAGAGAGGTCCGGGGTTGGTCACTTGCAAATATTTATCGTGCAAAGATAGTTTTTTAAGCGTAAACGACAATCATCCACCATCAGGGCAAACGCATCTAATTTTTAATATTTAGCAGTAGGTGTTCCAGATATTGGTCATCCCATCCGGCCATT
>MKRO01000231.1:0-389 GCA_001896965.1 Sphingobacteriales bacterium 41-5
TAACGGAAAAATTTCGTGGAAATCAAGCAATGAGACCGTAGCCCAAGTTGCTGCAACAGGAAAAGTGACAATGCTGTCTGAAGGCAATGTAAATCTTCCAGCGACCTATTCACCAAATCCTACCATTGCACTCACTTGTCAAATATCTGTAATCCCGGTCACAGCAAGTTCCATAAAACTATCAGAAGCAACTGTTAATTTGTTTACTGGGGATTCTAAAAAACTTACTTACCAAATTGAACCCAATAACACGACCGACAAGACAGTTTTTTGGAGTTCAGAAAATCCATCAACTGCTACTGTTGACCAGACTGGGAATATTACTGCGGTTGCTCCGGGACAAACGAAAATATTTATTAAAACAGCAAACAATACAATTCAAGCATCCT
>MKRO01000231.1:507-1018 GCA_001896965.1 Sphingobacteriales bacterium 41-5
ATAGCCCCATCCAATACAACCTACAAAAATATTACCTGGAAAAGTTCAGATGAAAATATCGCTACTATAGACGCCAATGGTAACATCACTTTCATTGATTTTGGTAAAGCCACTATTACAGCCTCTACGCAGGAAGGCAATATTAATGCATCGGCTTTGATTTCCGTAGAGGTGAATCAGATTCAAATAGAAGGAAACACCTTACTTAAAATAAAAGATGAAACTGTTTCGGTTTCTGCGTTTTACATTAATGGGAAAAACATTAGAAAAGTCATCGACGATGCAAAATTTGAAATAGATAATACCAATATCGCGAATCTGGTAAACTACTCCAACGGCACAGCCGACATAACTTTTAAAAATGCGGGGTCTGCTATTTTAACAGCGTCGTCAAATAAGTATTCAAAAACTAAAACACAGGTAATACAGGTTGTTGAAATATCACAGTTTGTTAAAGCAAACTCATCTTTTACTATCGGACAAGGAGACAGCTATGATTCTGGAACAGGTA
>MKRO01000231.1:1113-1618 GCA_001896965.1 Sphingobacteriales bacterium 41-5
TTTCATGCGGAGTATACCAAACAGGCGGACAATCCCCAATAATAACGTTTGATTTACCTGGCGTAATCCTTCAACCGAACCATTCACTATCGGTCACTACAATGCAATATAATCGAGTGTACAAGCCATATGCGGTTTTTACTTATCGCTACGCTTCCAAAATCTACACAGCCGAAATAAGGAACTTCTATTAAAACAAATTGATTCATAGCACCGGTGTTATTGTTACTGATAAACTAAAACGACAAAAAGGACGATAATACTGTAAGAATCGTTTCAATGTCGGATTTCCTATAACGGAAAGAGGTGAAATAGACGCCCGGAGCGACCTAATCGCAATATTTGATATGCGTGGGTGCGAGGTTGAAAAGAACAGAAAGGACAAAAGGACACCTATATCTGTTTTATGCTTTGATTTGAAATTGTTTTGAAACTTCAAAACAAAAAAAGCAGCTACTTTATTGTAACTGCTTGATGTGGGAGTTGACGGCCTCGAACCGCCGAC
>MKRO01000231.1:1792-2308 GCA_001896965.1 Sphingobacteriales bacterium 41-5
ATAATTATCTGTATAACCTTCCATCATTCCATCTTTATTCTGGTGTTCAAAAAGAACCTTACGCGATTGCCCTCTAAACTGTTCTTCAAAATATTGCATTTTCATGTACGACAGGTTGCGCAAGGCTTTATTTCGCTCATGGCGGGTGTGTACCGGCACAACGGGTTTGATCGTGCGCGCATGGGTATTATCGCGTTCAGAGTAGGTAAATACGTGGAAATAGGAAACATCCAGCGAGTGAAGAAACTCCTGCGTTTCTTTAAAATCTTCTTCGCTTTCACCGGGAAAACCAACAATCACGTCCACACCGATAGCACTATGGGGCATCAAAGTTTTTATCAGTCCTACCCTTTCGGCATATAGCTCGCGTTTGTAACGGCGGCGCATCGCCGCAAGTGTTTTATTGCTGCCGCTTTGCAACGGAATATGAAAATGAGGCATAAACTTTTTGCTGTTAGCTACAAACTCAATGATCTCATTCGTCAGCAAATTCGGTTCGATGGAGGATATGCGATA
>MKRO01000231.1:2345-3249 GCA_001896965.1 Sphingobacteriales bacterium 41-5
AGCTGATAAACATTTTCTTCGCGGCCATTAATCGCTACAGGGGTATTACCATCGGGGCCTTTGCCAAAATCCCCCAAATTGATTCCGGTAAGGACTATTTCTTTAACACCGCTGGCAGCAAGGCTTTCAGCGCTTTTTATAACATTGGCAATGCTGTCACTGCGGCTCTTGCCGCGCGCCATTGGAATAGTACAAAAGCTACAATTGTAATCACAACCATCCTGCACTTTTAAAAACGTGCGGGTGCGGTCGTTTACTGAAAATGAAGTGTTAAAACCCGTCACGTCACCAATATCGCAACTGCAAATCTTTGCCGAATCACCCTTTGAAATTTCTTTAATATGCTTTGGAAGATTGAATTTTTCGGCTGCTCCCAAAACCAGGTCAACCCCGGGGATTTCAGAAATTTCTTTCGGTTTCAGTTGCGCATAACAACCGGTGACCACCACAATACTTTTAGGCGCTTTGCGCTGAATGCGCCGCACCAACTGGCGGCATTCCTTATCAGCCGCTTCGGTTACAGAACAGGTATTGATCACGTACACATCCGCCACTTCGTCAAAATTCTTTTTGGCAAAACCTTCCTGCTCCATCATCCTCGAAATAGATGAGGTTTCGGAATAATTAAGTTTGCACCCCAGCGTATGAAAAGCGACTGACTTCCCGTTTTGCATAAGTGGGCAAAGGTACGTTGATTTTTTAAAAAATTCTATCTTTGCAGCATGATAGAACTGAACACCAATCCGTTTACTGAATTGGAAGAAGATGTTGCCGTTTTAACGGAAACCGTTTCCGCCTGCCAGTTGATCGTTTGGAACGATGACATAAACACATTTGACTGGGTGATAGAAACCCTGATGGAAGTGTGCGGGCATAGCTTCGAACAAGCTGAACAAGGCTCGTT
>MKRO01000231.1:3317-5798 GCA_001896965.1 Sphingobacteriales bacterium 41-5
AATCAATACTTGAAAGAGGCATTAACGCGACCGTTGAACAAACCGTTTCTTAATTACCGTGGCTATTTTTGCCTTAGATGATCAACTGATTTTTCCTCCTGTTCATTTGGCTGAACCTAATGGTCTTTTGGCGATTGGCGGTGATCTTTCCACAGAAAGATTGTTACTTGCCTATCGTTCCGGCATTTTTCCCTGGTACGATGAACCACCCATTTTGTGGTGGAGCCCTGATCCGCGATTCGTTTTATTTCCAGATGAACTGAAAATTACCAAAAGCCTGAAACCACTACTCAACCGCAATGCTTTTAAATTTACAACCAATAGGGCGTTTAAAGATGTGATCAGGCATTGCAGAAAAGTTTCGCGCCCCGGGCAGGATGGTACCTGGATTAATGAAAATATAATCGATGCCTTTGTGCAACTGCATGAAATGGGTTATGCGCATAGCGCAGAAGTTTGGCAGGACGATGGACTTGTTGGGGGATTGTACGGCATTAAACTGGGAAAAATGTTTTTTGGAGAAAGCATGTTCAGCCTCGTAAGCAATGCTTCGCGATATGCATTTGCAAAATATGTGCAACAGCTAAAAGCCGAAGACATTGGCTTGATCGATTGCCAGATCCATTCGGAATATTTGGAAAGCATGGGTGCCAGAATGATTGGCAGGGCTGAATTTCAGGAGTGGTTAAGCGTTTGATTATTTAGAAAGATAACCGACAAAAACAGTATTACAGAGCCGCCGTTTCGGTTATTCTACCGGCCAGCATCGAAAGCAAATCCACCCCTGTATTATTGCTTTAGATAATGCCTGATTCCTTCTAAAACTCCTCGTGCAGTGGGCTGCTTTGAAAAATAAACATACCGGCTTTGCCGCAGTGGTTCCAGCTCAGGGCTATGATTGGATACAACAATCGCTTTCGTTTTACCGCGCAGCATGCCAATATCATTTCCTCCGTTTCCGGCAGTAATGAACTTATCAATCGGTAACTTCCATTTATAACCCAGGTATCTTACGGCATTGCCTTTACCTGCTCTCACCGGTAAAATATCAAGGTATTTATTATCTGTAAGAAATAAACGGGCGCGCAATTTCCGGTCGTCTAAAAACCTGTAAAGGTCGGCAAGGTTATCGGCTGAAAAATCTTCATCAACATAATAACTTAATTTATAGTCCCACTGCGCCGGCCCTTCCTGCGGTTGCGTTTTAGGATAGCCTTCCATTGCGTTTTGAATTTCATAACGTTTCCACTGGTAATTGATATGATGTTCCCATCCCGGATCAGGAATAAAATCTTTGGTATAATAAATTTCTGTACCGGCGGAACAAATCAATATATCAGGTTCTGGTAAATCATAATCCGATAAGGCTTTCGCTGTAAGAATATGATTGCGGCCACTGGCAATCCCAAACACAACATTTTGTTTATTATCTTCCACCCAGCTTTTCAATTCGTCAAGCCCGTCTGTGTTCAGCCCGTCTACCAGTGTGCCATCAAGGTCTGATATAAAAAACAGGTTTGCCTTCACAAGCCGCTTACCAAAGGAAAGATTTTTATCGAATTTCTCAAGCTTGCTACTTGTGTAGAGTTCATCAATAAGACTGATGTATTTATCAGAGTGGGCTTCCCAGGTATATTCTTCCTGCGCTGCTTTGATGCCATTCTCAGAATATTTTTGCCAAAGGGAATTGTCTGAAATTATTTTTTTAAGCGCCGCTGATATTGCCGTTGTGTCGTCCACATTTACTAAAATACCATTATCGGCGTTGGTGATAATTTCTTTTGGCCCTCCTGTGGGCGACGCAACAACAGGCAGGCCGCAGGCCGCAGCTTCAACAATTGTCAATCCAAAATTTTCACCAGGGGTTGCATTGACAAACACGCCTTTTTTTCGCGCCGCAAGGCGGTATATCTCTGGAATTTCAAACTTGGGCTCATTCTTTTTAGGGAGCGCCAGTTTGCCGTACAGGTCGTACTTATCCATCAACAGCAAAAGATTGGTAAGTATTTCCTTTTCATCGCCCGGCATTTGCGAAATGTCTTTGCGCACACCGGCAAAAATGGCCAGGTTCGCCATTGCCTGCAGTTCTTTGTCTTCGCCATAAGCGTGCATGATAGTTTCAAAATTTTTTCTTTTATCGGCCCTGCCGATTGAAAGAATAAGTGGTTTTTCCGGTGCAAATAAAAAACGTTCTATCTCTGCGTTGATGCGGTACAAGGCCTGCTCCTGCTGCAATCCCATGCTGAACGAAGGCATATCAGGCCTGTAGAACGGGTAAAACACATCTGTATTGATACCCGGCGGAATAACTTCAAACCTCGCTTTATCTTTATTGATATAGTTCCTGTATTGCGACTGAATTTCATGCCCTGTGCTTACTACGATCAGCTCCGCGTTTTTTAAAGTTTTTTCTTCTTCATCAATACGGCGGTCAATGTTAAATTTTTCGTTGATTTTAAATTCTGACAAACTGACAAACCT
>MKRO01000232.1:0-6853 GCA_001896965.1 Sphingobacteriales bacterium 41-5
CGGTGTTATCACGTTCTTCCAGTGGGCAAAACTACAAGGCCCCGGCAATCCTCAATTTGTTACTGCCTCAAGCGCACAAACCGATGTGGTTGACCTGGAAGAAGGCGATTATATTTTTGAACTGACAGTTACCGATGATAAAGGCGCTCTTGCCCGCGATACCGTAAATGTAAGAGTGAATCCTGCACCGCCTCCCGAAAATAAACCGCCGGTTGCAAATGCAGGTCCCGACAATCAAATAATACTCACGCCAAACACGCTGGTAATACTTGATGGCAGCCTTTCAAAAGATGAGGATGGTACTATCGTTGCTTTTTCGTGGAAGCAAATACGGGGCGCTAATGCGGTTCTCCAAACGCCGTCGCTGGTTCAAACACCGGTTACAGGTTTGCAGCCAGGTGAGTACGAGTTTGAACTGACGGTGAAAGATAATCAGGGAGCATCAGGTACGGATACGGTAGTCATCAATGTGGTTCGGCCAGAAAACAAGCCCCCGGTAGCAGATGCAGGAAAGGATCAAAATATTCAGGTTTCAGCCACAGTTTTGGATGGCAGCGCGTCGATTGACCCTGAAGGTGGGGTTTTAAATTTTGACTGGTCTGTGGCAAGCGGTCCAAATACGCCCAATATCAACAACAACACCAACGCAGTTACAAATGTGTCCGGCCTTATATCAGGAGTTTACCAATTTGCGTTAAAGGTAATTGACGATAAAGGAGCAAGTGCGATAGACACTGTTTCAGTGAACGTAAAAATTTCGCAACCCCAAAAAGTTTGTGGGCCGTTGCCAGGCATTACACAAAACTTCCGCGATCTGGATGGAAAGCTGTCCGCCGATTTTAAGACGCTGTTTGAATTTTATGACGAACTACAATCGTACTTTAAAACGCTCCAGGAAATTCAAAGCAGGCCAATAGCCGAGCAGATTGATTTTTTTGCCAACGGGTTCAACCAGCAGCAGACTCAGCAACTTATTATTAAATGGATGGAGCGGTTGCAAAATGCTTTTATTCTCGAAAGAAAAGATTTTCGATTACCGGCTCTGCAATTATACCGCATATTGCTGGCGTTAAGTATGTACATTGTATGTATTCAGCCCGAAGATTTTAACAAGGCCAAAGTTCCAATGGATGGTGTGTTCAAGGTTATTGGATCGCATGTTGAGCAGTGGATAAGAAATATTTCAAATTTTAGTGCGGCGGAAATTGCATTGGTGAAGTTGATTGGCGAGGATATAGGTTTGGAAATAAACAGGGTCATCAGCAATGGCGAAGAGGCCAATAAACCAGGCTATCTTAAAGTAGTAAAGAAAATCAATGAAATGATTCAATCAGTTCCTTAATGTTTGTGAACAACACCCATAAAATAAAATCGGTGGTTGTTGATGTGGAATACAATCAACTGCAGGCAGATCACTTCAAAATACAGCACGAAGTGAAAGACTGGGCTCATTCTTTTTTAAAAAAGATAGAGGATTTTTTTGACGGGATTGGCATGGAACGGGAGAGTTTTTATGCCGATCGGATTTTGTTAGATGTAAACGTGGATGAAAATGATTGGCAAAAAACAGCGGAAGCAAAACTTCTCAGTCAGCTTAAAGAACAATTTCCCGTCAAAACAATTGAAAGCAAATTGGAGGAAGATGTAGAGGCTAATAATGACACAAATTTTTCAAATAATTTTCAACAAGCCTTCGTTTATTATTTAAAACACGGCCATTTGCCGTGGAATTTTTACAACGTTAAATTTCACGATTGGAAACGCTCTGTAGTAACCAGTATTACGAATGAAAAGAATGAGAAACAACGATTGCAGAAAAAAGTGATTGAGGTGCTGGCTTCATCAAATGAGGCCAGAACGCGGCTCGCGGGAATTCTTCCATTTGAAAAAATTCTGTTTCTTTTAACCGATGATATTGTTGAAAGAGAAGATGCGCGAAAGGTTTACACCTCGATGGATCAGGCGGATCGCGGATTATTTTCAATTTTTTTACAGGAGATTTTTCTTTTTAAAAATGACGGCAGTTCGTCGTTCGATAGTTTTCAAACCGCTACTGAAATGAGCGTGCGAATGAAAGATGTGATAGCCGCTACTCAGTTAAAATCTTCCGTTTTCAAAAAATTTCAAAGCCGGTTGCGAAAGTTCGCGAGCCAGGGTCAAAGTGAATTTCCTTTTAAAGATGAAACAATTTTTTTTGACGCAACTCAACCGGCTTCTGCTACAACCGTTCTCCGCTCCATAAAGATCGAAGAGTCTGCCGCAGTACATAGAAGCATTTTGAAAGAAGGCATCTTCATTGAGAATGCCGGGCTTATTTTGGTGGCTTCTTTTCTGCCAATGCTGTTTAAGAATCTGAGGTTGCTCAAAAATAATACGCTTACTAGCCCGCCAAAAACAGTATTGGTATTGAATTTTTTAGTAACCGGCCAATGGCAGTGCGGCGACTACGCGCTCACACTTCCCAAAATACTTTGCGGCCTGAACGCTGAAACTTTTGTTGACGTACAAAGGTTCAGGATTAGTACCCGCATTAAAAAAGAGTGCGAGGCTCTCTTGCTTTCTGTAATCGGGCACTGGTCAGTATTAAAGAATACATCTCCTGCGGGATTAAGAAACAGTTTCCTCCAAAGAAATGGAAAGCTAAGTTTTGAAAATGATAAGTGGCTACTGCAGGTTGAACGCAATTCGTACGACATGCTTTTAGACCAATTGCCCTGGAGTTACACAATCATAAAATTGCCATGGATGAAAAACATCATGACAACAGAATGGTAAAGGAATCCGAAGAATAAAAAGAGCGAAAGGATTATGTTCTCATCTGCTGAAAAATCAAAGAATACCACAGTGCAGCGGCAACAACAGCCACCGCAAACCTTCTTTCGAAAAGCAGGAGAGGAATCTTTTTTTGGCGCCAAAGAGTCGTCATCGTTTTTCTCATCACCTGTGCAAGCCAAACTTACGGTGAGCAGCCCCGATGACCCTCAGGAGCGCGAAGCAGATGCGGTGGTTGACCGAGTGATGCGAATGCCCGAACCTGCTCCTGCAATCCCACAGCAAGAGGAAGAAAAAATTCAGAAGAAGGAAGAAGAAGAAGATGAAGACAGGGTTCATGCGAAACTAAATGCCCCTGAAATATCGGTTCAACGAAAATGTGCTGAATGTGAAAAGGATGAGGAAGTATCGGCTAAACTTTACAATGCTGTTAGCCGGATGCAGGACGAGGATAGAGGTGAAGAAGAAGAGATACAAACTAAAAGAATTTCTGCGAATACGCTGATCATGCGCAGTGAGCGTGGCCCGCCTGCCAGTTCTTCAAATACAGCATTTGAGCAAAGTCTGTCTTCTTCAAAAGGAGCCGGCAGTGCTATGTCTCAAAGCACACAACAATTTATGGGAAGCCGCTTTGGCGCGGATTTCAGCGGTGTGCGCATACATACCGGCAGCTATGCAGAAGACATGAGCAGTTCAATCAATGCCCAAGCCTTCACGCATGGCAATGACATTTATTTTAACACAGGGAAATATGCTCCGCACACTGAGGCCGGAGGAACTTTGCTTGCCCATGAACTAACGCATACCATACAGCAGGGAGCTGCTGCTGCAAATAGTAACGCTGTATCGGCGAAGCATATTTCTCCAAAAATAATCCAACGGCGCCCGTCTGGAGTACCTCCTCAATTGTCAAATGCTGTGGAGAAGGCAAAAACTGTTGAGGGTAAAATTGATGCGAATAAACCGCAGGCAGATGGCAACCGTACTGGTTGGGAGCATTTGATTGATATATTCAAAACAACTTTTGGCGAAGAAATGATTGTGGGTAACGGGTCGGCGCAACAGGGTCCAGTGGCGGAACAGGATATTAAGAAAAAACGAATGCAACCTGGTGTGATGGTAGTAGATAAAACTACTGTTACAGACAGAAATGCAATACCCAAAACCACAACCGGCTCGCGCGATGCCATGCCAAGCTGGTGTGGAATATTTGTGTTTTGGGCATTGAATAAGAGTGGGGTGCCGATGCCCAAATGGAAACTCGGCCGGAACATGATTAAGCCGAAAGCCGCACGCATAGCAGGTGACGTTCCGCAAACGGGCGATATTGCCTACCGCAACGCCTATTCGCATTTTGCAATTGTTGAGAGCGTCAACGGGAATAAAGTGAAAACAGTGAACGGTAATACAGCAGGTGCTGACAATTTAGGAGGCCAGGTACAAACCATCGAACATCCATTAAGTGACTGGACGGCTTTTTTCAATCCGCTGATTATTATGGATGGTAGTTTAGGAAATGGAGAGTCGGCTCCGGCAGAGGAAGAACCAAAGACGCTGGAAGAAATGCAACAGCAACTGTTTAATGTAAACAGAAAAGAAACGGAGGTTGATGACGGCAATGCCAAAAATGCAATAGGCCACAATAAAACAACACAGTTCAGTAATTGGTCGGTGAGCAGTAACAGTACACTGCATCGAAACAAAACTCAGGACGATGAAAAGGAAAAATTACAATTAAAAGAAGAAGAAAAACAAGAGGAAGAAAACGGTATTGCGCAAAGAAAAATTCTTATTAATAAAAAGCTGGAAATAGGTGAAACCAATGCCAATAATTCTGCCAATGATCCTGTAAATGATACCTCTGTTATACAATCGAAAAATGACGTAAATAATTACAGATTCAATATACAGGGCGCCGCCGGGCATGTTCAATCAAAGCCGCAAGCGGTGGTTGCCAGAGGGCCGCCCGTGTTGCAGGGAATAGTAAACCGAAATATGATTCAACGCTCCTGGCTGGGCGATGCATGGGATGCAGTAAGCGGCGTTGTTAGCGAAGCCGCAGCATACGTGGAGCGGGGATTAAACGCGGCAAAGGAATGGCTGCTCGAAAAAGTAAGAGATTTTGTGAGCAATATTCCCGGGTACAGAATGCTTTGCCTTGTGTTGGGCCACGATCCAATCACCGGTGCCGCTGCGCCACTCACCGGTGCCAGCCTGCTTGAAGCGGGGCTTGACCTTTTGCCGGCAGGCGGGATGTTTCGGTCATTACTCAACAGGCTGGGTATATTTAACGATGTTGCCGCATGGTTGCTTGGCCGGGTTGATGATGTAAGCGCTTTGGCAACCGGGATTGCAGGCAGGTTCGGCAGGTTCTGGAATGGATTGAGCCTCGATGATGCTGCGGATCCTGAAGGAGTGATCAATCGGGTAGCAGATCTTTTAAGGGGAACAATAAACGATATCGTACACTTTGCAGAACGTTCGGCTACTACATTTCTCGAAATGATCAAACGGGTCATGATCCGGGAAATCGCTGCATTTGTAAGGAGAAGGATTCCGCGAATCTTCCCCTTGCTAACGGTGGCATTAGGCTTTAACCCTGAAACGATGGAAGATGTGGCGCGAAACGGCACGAATATTTTATATGCATTGCTCGAAGTTTCAGAGGAGGGCCAGGAGCAGCGCCGGCAAATGATGGCAACCGGAACCTTCCAGAGAATTGCGGCTTGGGTTGACAGGGGTATTTCAGTATTCAGCCGGGCATATCACATGCTTATGGCGGCTTTCAGGGGCATTTGGAATTTTGTGACGATCGAAAACCTGTTTCACCCCATCGCTACTTTTGATCAAATATTCGCGCAATTCTCTGCGCCAATAGTTTTGGTGGGAAGATTTTTGATTGATGCGGGCAGAGAAATATTGAGGGTGATTAAAGATGCATTGTTAGGAAGGTTGAGTGCTTACGCAAGACAAACAAGAGGGTTTAGCCTTATTTGCGTGATCATTGGCCGTGATCCTTTTACAGGGCAACGGGTGCCACGAACCGTGCATAATGTGGTGAAAGGGTTTATGAGCCTTATGGACGGTGGCGAACAACAATATGAACAACTGAACGAATCGGGGGCAATTGACAGGATAGTGAACAAAGTGGAAGTCGCCGTAGCACGGCTGAATATGACACCGCAGGCCATCATTCAAATGTTTTACAATCTTTGGCATAATGTGTTCACACTCCAAACCCTGCGGGACCCGATCGGAGCATTCAGCCGCATTGTGCAAACTTTTGGGGCGCCAATTGCCAGGCTGGTAAGATTTGTTATTGAGATAGTGATGATTGTCGTAGAGGCAATACTCATATTAATGAGCTTCCCGTTCGATTTGGTGCAAAACATTCTTGCAAAAGCGAGGCTTGCATTTGAAAGCATCAGGCGCGACCCGGTAGGTTTCTTTAAAAATTTATTAAGAGGAATCAAACAGGGCTTCGTTCAGTTCTTTAATAACATTTTAACCCACCTGCTCAATGGACTCACCGGATGGTTGTTAAGTGAGCTGCGCGACGCGAATGTTCCCCAGCCGCAGGACTTCTCACTGCGGGGGACTATTGGCTGGGTGTTAGAGGTGCTGGGTATCAGTATGGAAGCCATTTGGCAAAAGTTGGCACAGCATCCACGCATTGGCCCCGAACGTGTGGCAAGGCTGCGTGCAATGATCGACAGGGTAGAAGGCATCTGGACATTTATCAGAGATGTACAACAACGTGGCATCGCTGCAATTTGGGAGAGGATTCAGGAGCGGTTAAGTAATTTGTGGGAGACAATATTAGACGCCGTTAAGAACTGGGTGATGGAAAGGGTGGTAAACCAGGTAACCGCGCGGCTTTTGAGCATGCTTGATCCCACAGGAATTATGGCAGTGGTAAACAGCGCTATCGCAATTTACCGGGCTATACAGAGTTTTATTAGATATATGCGACAAATGCTTGAAGTAGTAAACACTTTCGTAAATGGTGTGGCAGACGTGGCTGCCGGCAATATTTCTGTGGCGGCAAATTATCTTGAAAATGCAATGGATCGGGCAATGC
>MKRO01000232.1:6916-10247 GCA_001896965.1 Sphingobacteriales bacterium 41-5
AGGGTTAAGTGGGATCGGGCGCCGTGTGGCGGAAATGCTTACCAGGGTAAGAGAGTTGGTGGATCAGGCATTAACCTGGTTAGTAAACAGGGCAGTGGATACAGGGATGAATTTGCTGGACAGGGTAATGGCCATGGGAAGGAGTGTGGTTAGCTCGGTCTCAGGTTGGTTACGGAGAATATTGGGGATTGAAAAATCATTTACCGCTGACGATGGTAGCAACCATCGGCTGTATTTCGCAGAAAGAGGGACTGATCTTGAATTAATGATGAACCCCCGGCCGGCAATAGCGTATGAAGTGTGGGTAAGAAATATTATTATTGATACAACCTCCCCCGCAGGGCAACAAAGAGAGCGGAAGAAAAATCAGGCAATTGCAAAAGCACGCGAAATTGACGCCTTAAAATCATCTACTGCGTCCGAGGTTTCAGATGAAGAGCAGAAATCCGCAAGATTACGAATCTTAATGGACGAACTAAGTACCCTAACCGGAGCGTTATTTGCAGGGCAACGGCCTGCATGTTCAACAGAAGGCAACGGGCTAAATTACAGTACAGTTTATAATGGATTATATGGGTCTGCTATGGAAATTAATGAGCTCACAAACTATCGGCAACCAGCAGGTTCGGTACCCGGTGTTTCTCATCATAGTTCTTATGCTATCCTTAATCAACGAAGAAATGAAGGCGGCTCTTATTATGTGCTTGGTCATTTATTAAATCATAACTTAGGGGGTACTGGCAGAGATTGGAAGAATCTTACACCTTTAACCAGGGAAGCGAACAGGGCACACGAGCATATAGCCGAGGCAAGGGTAAAAAATGCTGTTAATGCAGGTAATATTGTAAAGTACAAAGTTAGGGCGGAATATGGACGTGGACGAATGACAAGCTCAAATGCCACAATTAACGAAATAAAATCAGCAGAAATAAATGTTCCTCGAAGGCTTGTGTGCGAGGCGGAAATGATCACACCGTCGGATATGTCAGGAAATAATAGGGAAATGCGGTCATGGCTGGTTCCCGCAGGAACAATTATTGACAATACTATCGAACAAAATGATAGTAGTTATGACTTAACGGGAATAAGACATGCAATTGTATATTTGAATTCAGGGGATATTGATGCAATTTCCGGCATCGCTGGTGTTGACCGCCGGTTAGCACAAAAAATCATTGATGCCTGGCGCGATAGAATGGGAAGGCCCGAGAGGCTAAGGTTTCCTTCGTATGATGGCCTTGCGAACTATGAATTTACTGATGGGCGTACATTCACGCCTATACAAAAAACCATCATAAACACTATGCCAGACTATGTGAGATTATATCAAAATTAAAATATCTACATAATGAAAACATTTTACCTGAACGCGCTGCAAAGTCTTAAAAAGGAAATAGGGAGCAACTATGACATGATAAGAAAGAGAAACGATTTAAACCAAAAAGCTGCTCCGGATAAACTTATTAGTCCGAATTGGCCAATAGAAATACAATCGTACTTCAAAGAGGTTAATGGAATGGATGTACATTGGCGTCACTTTGATTTTCAGGATAAACCAAACGTATGCGGAAAAATCAATTTGCAGAAAGCCGACAAATTGGGAAATTTAGGAAAAGACGTCGTTTGGTTTAATAGCACTCCCATTGATTCGCCATTGCGAAAGTTTAAGATTATTGATTTTTTTGCTGATGAAGCATCAGTCGGTTTTTTTGAAGGGGATAAAAAAAGTGAAATCATGTACCTTTTTCTTTTTGATGATAAGCCTCTTCCATTAAATATAAACTTTAAAGGTTACATTGATTTACTGCGTGAAGCAAGAGGCTTTTTTTATTGGCAACAAGTATTGGTCGCTCAATTAACCAAAAAGGAAAATCAGGAGTCTTTAGATTTTCAATTTTTTATGCCAAAAATTTTTCCAGATTTCAAATTTGACAGTTTTTTAAAGAAGTTTCAAAAAGTAAAAGTAAAATAGCACAAGTATTTATAACGTGTTGGGTGTACAATTTAATTCGCGTATTTTTTTTTGGTATAAATTTTTAGGTATATGAAACGAACTTACCGCCGCCGCTCTTCTCACGAAACGGCAATTCAATTAAAAGAAAATTCACCGGAACAAATGTTCTTCGGTGCCCGGCAAAGCCAAAGTTTTTTTCAGCCGGCGTCCGCCGTTCAGCGAAAATGTGAAAAATGCGAGGACGAAGATAAAAAAGTACAGAAGAAAGAGGCAGGGGCTATTACCGGGCCTGTCTCATCGTCAAAATATATTTCCAATCTTGATGGCAGAGGGAAACCTTTATCCAAAAGCGATCATGCGTTTTTCTCTTCCAAAATGAACTACGATTTCAACGGCGTAAAAATTCACACGGGAACAGACGCGGCAGATTCGGCAAAAGGCATCCATGCCAAGGCGTATACGGTTGGCAATAATATTGTTTTTAACGATGGTAATTACAACACTACATCTTACGAAGGGAAAAAATTGATGGCGCACGAACTGGCGCATGTAATTCAGCAAAATAAAGGAGGAGCCAAAGAAACCATATCCCGCACTCCGGCTACTCCGGGTTTTGATATCAGGGACGTTTTCCCGCAGGCGGCATCATTTCCTTCAACTATTTTTTTTGAAATGGGACAGTCTACAGTCCCTTCATCTGAATTGGGAAAGATACCTGCGATCGCGTCACCTCCATCGCGGGATATAACACTTGTTGGCACGGCCAGCGAGGAAGGTAATGATCTGGTGAATACTCATGTTATTAATCAAAGATTACGCGCCGTTAACAGCAAGCTAAGCCTCGCGGGCCATACCGGGCCGCGTACGCTCACACCCCAGCTTTCGGCAGGTTCGGGCAATATTGATTACAGACGGGTGCGTGCTGTTGATGTAATTCCCACGCCTACTGTTGTACCCCCCGGAGGAGCAATGCCATCAGCAACTCCCCCTTGCACGGCAACTGCGGCCAATCCTACTCCTGAACTTGAACCTTGCGGCTCGTCATTTAGCGGTTCGCATCCTGACGCTCAAAACTGGACGAGCAATGCACATTCACTTTTATCATCAGGCGATGCAGTTGCTATTTCTCAAGCCACAGTTTTGTTTCCCGGCATTCCGGTTCCAACCCTCGTTTCACATCTTGGTAATTTGCTTACACAGATAACAAATCTGCCTGCTCATTTCCGTTGCCATAATACCTGCGACTCCGGTTGCTCCCGTCCTGCATACAACACTGGTTCAGGCAGCTCGCAAATGATGACACTTTGCCCTGATTTTATCAATTCCTCAAATGCAACCAATCAATCTGAAACCCTTATACACGAAAGCCTTCATGCC
>MKRO01000232.1:10317-17525 GCA_001896965.1 Sphingobacteriales bacterium 41-5
ATCCTGCGAATAAATGGTGTTGTGCCGCCGGCCGGTGTGGCGGCTACCGACACTTATGATACTACAATCACCGGCGTCAACCTGGATCTTGCCCGTAACGCCCTTGCTTATTTGGAGCAATGGTTGCTAAATGCAGAATTTGACACAAGTTTATTATATAATGCAATCAACAGCAACATTGGAAGCTCCTCAGGTTGGGCCGATGCTTTTGAAGCTGAGATTGCCGGGCTTATTGCTCCGGTGGTAGGAATTACCGACCCCGGCCCGAACCCGTTTGCTACTGCACCGGTTGAAGCAGACAAAGTTAAGATTGCCGGCATGTTTGACAGGTTCACCACATTGCGGCAAAACGTGTATGTTACAGGCATTACCATAAACAGGGCAGCCGCGGGTGTAAGAGATTCCTGGGATTTTAGTGCCAAAACATTTACATTGGGCGCTCCGTTTTTTTCGCTAAGCCCGGTAAACGCTGTGCGGCATTTAATGCGATTAATGATCATAGCAATGGGCACAGTACCGTCCGGTTTAGTAAACAAGTACGTTGAGTCAGCCGATAGAATAAGGGCGCACCGGTCAACATTGCCATGATAATCATTATATTTTAAAAAAGCCATGCCAGTAAAATTAATTTAAGCATCATATACTCTCAGCCAATGAATAAAAAAGCCTTTAATCTTAATTTCTTAGCAGATGCGGTGCACATTCTTAAAGAAACGGTTTTAAGACGCCTTGCCTCGGGTTTTCATGAGCAACAGTTTGATGCAAAGAAAATTTTATCAGAAAATAAAAAAGATGCTACTGTGCAAAAGGAATTAAAGGAAGCAATTCCCGAAATGGAAACAGTAGAAGAGTTATTGATATTTCTTATCGCTCTAACGCCACATCTTCAACCGGGTTTTTTTGAAAACATCATGCATGAAGCCATCCCCGGTGGTTGCGACTTCCCTGAATTTGGCGGTGTAAAAGGCGCCAATCATCGTGGCATGTTGCCAACCGGTGAAACTGCGCAGTTTATTCTTGCGGGTATTGATATCGAAGAACGGCTTAAAGTGCATCACTATTTTTCAGAAGAACAGTTTTTTTACAGGAAAGGAAGTTTATGGCTGGAACCGGTTAAGGAAGGCGAACCCAAGATGAGCGGCCGCATTATTATAGATCAGGAATGGCTTGATAAATTTTTGTTCGGGAAGGAATCCGCGCCGCGTTTTGGAATTGATTTTCCGGCGCATAAAATTGCTACCGCAATGAACTGGGACGATGCGGTACTACATGCCCAAACATCAAAGCAGATCAACGACATCAGCATTTGGCTCAACCATTCGCAAAAACTGATGGAAGACATCAACCTGGGCAGGAAACTAAAACCGGGCTACAGGGTACTTTTTTACGGCCCTTCAGGAACGGGCAAAACCATGACTGCTGCCTTGCTTGGCAAATCTGTACAAAAAGATGTTTATCGAATCGACCTTTCGCAAATCGTAAGCAAGTTTATTGGCGAAACTGAAAAGAACCTCGAAACGGTTTTTAAAAAGGCAGAAAGTAAAAACTGGATATTATTTTTTGATGAAGCCGACGCCCTTTTTGGTAAAAGGACCCAGGTGCAAAATTCACACGACAGGTATGCCAACCAGGAAGTGAGTTACTTGTTGCAGCGCATTGAAGATTATACGGGGCTGTTGATACTCGCCTCTAATTTCAAAGGCAACCTTGACGAGGCGTTTATTCGCCGATTCCACTCCATCATACATTTCCCCGCGCCCCAAAGGGCAGAAAGATTATTGCTTTGGCAGAAGGCAATGCCACAGATCATAAAGGCGCATGAAGATGTTGATCTTAACCAGATCGCTTCAAAGTATGAGTTAACCGGGGCCGCGATTTTGAATGTTGTGCAACACGTGGCACTTCATTCATTATCAAAAGGTTTGAAGGCCATAACCCAGGATGATTTGGTTGACGCTATACGCCGTGAACTGATGAAAGAAGAAAAACTGGTTTAGCCTCGCGGGTTTAAAAAAGTTTTTGCCGTAAATAATAAGACAGCTATATTTGCACTCCCAATTTGGAACGGATCGGTAGTTCAGTTGGTTAGAATGCCGCCCTGTCACGGCGGAGGTCGCGGGTTCGAGTCCCGTCCGGTCCGCTTAAGATTTCAGTGAAACCCGCTACCAGAGCGGGTTTTGCTATTTTATTGTTGAGCAAATTGTCGAGCTGTTTGTTAAATTGCCCTTGTTTGTCCAGCTGTTTTATTCTATTCTTTCGTTGGTAAAGTTCCGGATTTTTTTTAATTTGGTCTCCAATTGTAGAATTTTATGAAAAAATGGCACCTTTTATTGCATTCGCTCGGAACTGGTTTCGGTAAAATAGCCGTTCCGGTTAATGATTTCATCGTATCGAAACCCTGGTTAAGTGAAGTTTTAGCCTATCCATACATCAACCAAACATCGCGCAAACGCATTATCAATTTTACGAGAAATCAAAGTACTGATTTCAATTCTTTTGAGGTGCAAATCAATAAAAAAATTTTCCGGCTGAATGCTGTTTTAAATTTTTACCAATATTTATTTATTTGTGTGGCTTTCTTGTACGGATTTCTCGCATCCAAAAATAATTTTTTCATAGGTATACTTGCATCGATTGGGGCTTACACTTTTTTTGAACTTACGTTTTTCAGGAGCTTAAAATCAGATATCAGGAAGTTTATTGTAGAATCTTATGCAGTGATCGGATCTACAAAGTCAATGCGGATTTCGCAAAAGCCCCAAACTATTGAGGCAGGAAATGCCAAATTCAAGTTCTATCTACAGGATATTTTGGTCATTATGTATTTTACTTCACTTACTAAGGAGGCTAATAACTCTGTTAATTTTAAGTACCTGGACGTCCGACAACTTGAAGAAGTTTTACTCAGGGAATGGAACCTGGTAAAATCTTCTAAGCTGAACAAACTCTTATCAAAGCCTGATGGCAAAAATTTTGATTTCCTTAATTATAAAATTGAAAAGAACGATAGGAATCGTAAAGCTAATTTGAACAGGCTGGAAAATATTTCAGCATACTTTGCTGAAAAGGGATTTATCAAATCGAAAGAAAAATTTGAAAAATATTATTTTGAGAATTGATGATATGTAGTTTTGATTCAATGCCAGCTCATCTCAATTTCGATTTTTGTTTTCAAACCCTTTTTTGAATCTGCTCAAGAAATATTTTGAGTCCTTTTAACTCTTAGTGCTTACGTTCCCAATTCCAATTGATTTTTTACAAGATGATAATAACTGGCTTTATGGCTTACTAATTCCTGGTGGACACCAGTTTCAACAATTTGACCATTCTTCAAAACAATTATTTGATCAGCATTCTTTACAGTAGAGAGGCGATGGGCAATAATCAGTACAGTTTTCCCTCTAAAAAAAGATTGTAGCCTATTATGAATAATCTTTTCATTTTCTGCATCAAGAGCAGATGTAGCTTCATCAAAGAATAAAAATTCAGGATTTTTATAAACAGCTCTTGCTATAAGAATACGTTGTTTTTGACCTCCGGAAATGCCGTTTCCTGAAGCACCGATTTTAGTATGTAGGCCCAAAGGCAGAGAATTGGTAAATTCCTCCAGGTTAGCTATCCATAATGCTTTATCTAATTTTTCATGATCAATATGTTCATCCCCGCAAGCAATGTTTCGCTCAATTGTGTCGCCAAAAATAAAGCCATCCTGCATAACTACTCCACTTTTTTGACGCAACCACAAATGCGAAATTTCAGAAAGATGTGTATCTCCCAAAAATATACATCCATTAATAGGTTCATAAAATTTCAAAAGCAATTTCATAAGCGTGGTTTTGCCGCTTCCACTTGAACCGACTATAGCCGTTATCTTTCCGTGAGGAATGGAAAGGTTGATGCCTTTTAAAACAAAACGCGAATGAGGCCCTTCATATTGAAAGTCTAAATTTTTTAAGTCGAAGCCAGCATCTACCAGATTAAATTCACGATTATCATTTGTATCAGAAGAATCTTCTTCCGGATGATTTTGCACTTCGTTGAGCCTGGAAAGGCTTAGCTTAGCATCTTGCAAGGAACGGAAAAAATTCATTAGTTGGTTTATTGGGCTGTTCATTTGACCGATAATATAAGAAACACTCAATAAAGCCCCTAACGTCATGCTGCCTTTTATTACGAAAGAAGCAGCTAAAAAAGTAACAAGAATATTTTTAAGTTGATTTAAAAACTCGAATCCTGATAACTGCACTTGATTTAGCCTCAGGATACGGATATTTGTTTTGAAAAGTTTGTGCTGAATTTCTTGCCATTCATTTACCTTATAATCTTCAAACTGGTTCATTTTCATTTCCGTGACCCCGTTTATCATCTCATATATTGATTGCTGATTTTCACTACGCTGTTGAAAACGAAAGTAATCCAGTATTTTACGTCGTTTTAACCAAAATAGAGACCAGAATATTGCGATAATTGTTAACCCAAGGTAAATAAGTAATATTTGGATATTATAATACCAAAGCACTGCAAAAAAAACGGAGAAAGTTAGCATGGAAAAAAAAGTAATTAAGCTTTGTGAAGTAAGAAAATTTTCGATGCGCTCATGATCGGCAATTCGCTGGTTAAAATCCCCCATTAATTTGGTATCAAAAAATTTGATAGGCAGCTTTAATAACTTTTTGAGAAAATCGGATATAATTTGAATGTTAATTTTTGTACCTATAATCAGCATGATCCAATTTCGCAAAAGCTCTATTACCAAATTGCCTGCAAAAAGACTAAGCTGCGCCAGTAGGATGATTGTAATTACATTCAGGTCTTTGGCATTTACACCTTTGTCTATCAGGTTTTGCGTGAGAAAAGGAAATGCTAGCGAAATGAGAGATCCAACCAACAGCAAAACGAACATAAGCCATAAAGAAAGTTTATAAGGCCTTAGGTAACTAAATAAATCACGAATGGAATATCGGCGAGAATCCAGAGAAACCTGCCTGCTATAAAGCTGTTCTGTGGGATCTAGGAAAAGCGCGATACCTTTACTATTGTCAGAGAGCCAATGGCGTTCAAATTTGTAATTTGATAAACTAATAAATCCATATGATGGATCAGAAATCTTATATTTTAGTTTGCCATCAAACAAGCTTTTTTTAATCTTGTAAAGTACTACGAAATGATTTTGATCCCAATGAATAATGGCAGGTAATCTTTTTCTTAATTCAAATAATTTGGTAGAATCTAGCTTTACCGCATATCTCTTGAACCCTAAAGTTTCTGCTCCATCGCTAATTCCTTGCAGCGACACTCCTGATTTTGTCAAGAAACATTGATCTCTAACATATTCCAAACTAAAATCTTTGTGATAAAAAGATGCTATCATTGCTAAGCACGCAGGTCCGCAATCCATCTGGTCCATTTGATTAATGAATTTCATGTAGCTGTATTTAGACGATGATTTCGTGTAAGGGAAGTGGAGCTTTCGGGCAATATTTATCAGGGTAATACCATTTATCTTCACCATAGCATTTTATTGTATCCCTGAAGCAAGTGCCTAATTTAAACTTGCAATCCTCAAATATATCGCAATCATGACAGGCGCTATCGACCGGAATATTTTCCTTTCTCAAATAATAAGGATTCAATGCTTTTTCAGAATTCCATATTTCTATTAAGGACTGAGTTAAGACATTTCCTAAAAAGAAGTCTTTATGCCAATATAATTCTTCACAAATCGTTACATTACCATCTGGGAGAATGAAAAGAGATGTTTTATTTCCAGAGCACATAGCACGTTTATTGAACCTAGTAGATCGCTTATCTGCATCATATATTTCGTTGATGCCTGTATCTCCTATTCCACTATAAACTATTTTGAATTGGGTGTTTTCAGTTTCTTGGATGTCTTTTAGATAGGAAGATATTTGATCTAATTTTTCTACAGAGGGTTTAATCGCTTGATATGACTCAACTTTTTTATAAAGAGAAGCTGTTGTTTTGTCTATTCTCCAGGTAACAATATTTTGTAGAGTCTTAAGATATTGAAAAATTGACTCCATATCTTCTAAAGAATCATTTTTATTAGTCATAACGGTGTGTACAAACACCTTTACGTTATACTTATCGAGCAACCTAAATGATTCTTTTAGTTTTCCTATGTATCTTTCTTTGACACCTAGAATATCAGTAAGGTGAGCCGGCAATAGAGTGTCCAACGAAATCTGTATTGCTTTAACGTGTATATCTGAAAGGAATTTTACATCTTCTTCTGTGAGAGGAACTTTAGTAGAAACAGCTGGATCAAAATGGTTTTTTTTCAAAAAAATTAGTAACTCTTTCCAATGTTTATAGAGAAATACTTCTCCTCCTATTAAATTAAAGCTCCTCATGTGTAATTTCCTCGCCTCAATAATTAATTCTTTAATTCTTTCAAACGGAACCTTGCAGTCAATTAATCTCCTTCTATCAGCATAACAATAAACACAATCAGTTGCACATCGTGTTGTCAACATAAATATTAAATCTGTTGGAGAGTTATGTCGATATGTTTCAAATCTTTCCTCTTCTCCCAAATCAAACTCACTTATATCAGGTAGATCGTATCGAGGAGTATCGCTCTTGACAAGGCAATTCTTAGGAAATAAAATCATTATATTTTTATATATATAAGCGACGCTTTCCTGGTTTTCCGTTAACGAGTCAACAAATTTTTTAATGTAATCAATAGATGTGTTTAATGTTTCCGATGCTATATTTAATGCATCATCAAAAGATCTTCCATCAAAGCAAGATAAGATCGCCGCGTGCATAGGGTGTATTTTGCTAACAAATCCAAATTCTACACTCGGATCGTTAAAGTCTAACACTGTCTCTTTAGGCAGTATCATTGCAAAACCATTATCGGGTTTCAAAACGTATGCGTTGTTAAGTACAATAGTCATAAAGAAAAATTTATTTGTAAAACAATTTTTTAAAGACTACCTCTCAGCGGAGAGATAGTCTTTAGTTATTATTTATGCCAAACCTAAGAAACTGGTACAAATAGCACAACCAGGTTGGCAAAATGATTGACAACCATTTTGGCAGCTATTACCACAACTTGGGGGGACGACAGTACTGTCACTACCTATAGAAGAAATACCTCCTTTTATTTGGAGCATTTCGGATGACAATAGCTCTTCCGCTATTAATTCTAAGCTGGATTTACTATTAACCTGCTT
>MKRO01000232.1:17566-32325 GCA_001896965.1 Sphingobacteriales bacterium 41-5
TTTTACCTACTCTTAAGCTTTTCGGTATCCGCTACTATTGCAATAATTATTTTGTTCTTTGTTCTTCATCAATATTACTTTTCTGAAGTTCAGGTTTTCTTAAAGCGATTCCTTTTTTGAAGTTGTAGACTAAGGTTATATAAGCGTATCTCATGTCCCTTTTTATTAGTGTGGTGTTAGTTTGAGCGAGATACTTATAAGTGAGAGACATATTTCCACGTGCATTAAAAATATCAGATATGCCGCCTTTAATTTGAAATCCTCTTTTGCCAATGGTTTTATTTAAATCTAAAGATGAAAAAATGAAATTCTTATTGAATGTCGTGAACCTGTCGGCTCCTTTGGTAAAGAATTGAGTTGTAAGCCTTGCATCAAAAGTTGGTGAAAATCTGAAGATATTAATATTGGATATCAAAACTCCAATGTTCTCCGCATTATAGTCTGGGCTGACATAATTTTTATCATAAAACATAGCCTGCCAAATCATCATCCAGTACTTTTTAATACTTAAATTAGCCGAGGCTGTTACGTCAAATTCTTTTTTTGTATTGATGTTGCCAAAGGTTTGAAGTGTCATAGTTCCTATGGGTTTTTGCACTTCACCGAAGATATTTTTTTCGATTTCGTAACTAATCCCTACAGAATAATTTTGCTTGATATTCAATTCGGTTGATATTTTATTGTTTATAGAGGGTTTTAGATATGGATTTCCTTCTTTTAATGAATATTGGTCCATTTTATAAACAAAAGGATTTAATATTTCATAACTTGGCCGGGAAATTCTTTTATTCCAGTGTATGCCCCATGATAGCGTATTCTTATTATTAAGCGGTAAGAGCATAGAGAGATTAGGGAAAATTTTAAAATAATCGTTACTAATCCTGTTGATTGAAATAATTTTATAACTTGTATATTCTGCCCTCAAACCACCAATGAGCTGTAGTTTGTTGATTTTTGTTTCAACACTTGTATACCCGGCATAAATATTTTCGTGATATTGTAGAAAATTTGTAAGGTTGTTATCAATAGTCCACAAGGAATTATAGTTGCGATAAAAATTTTCAACTGAAGTACTAGCATTAGCAAACTTTACTCCATAATCTACATTAGTTTTGATTTTTGGAAGTATTTTATGGCGATCTATTTTCAATGATAATATATCAAACCTGGTATCGATGTTATTATCATTAATTACGGAGTCAAAAAAGATATTGTTACTTAAGAAATAACCGTTGTAAAACCCATTGTAGGAATGTGTGGTTGGGATCAAATAATCTCCCGTAATTTTTAGTGTACTTCCTGCTTCATCTGTATTATGTTGATAGCTTACCGAAGTCGAAAATGTTTCCGTTTTTCTATTTTGAGGGATATATGACTTAATGATAGTGTCTAATACATTGTTGAAATAATGGTTAGTAAGCATATCAGCATACGCGACAGACATATTATTGCCACCGTATATAAAATCAAGTAAAAGCGATTTATTGTTTTTTATATTATAGCGTAAACCTGCGTTTGCGCTATAGTTAAAAGACTTGTTTCTAATATTTATGATATTCTCTTGCCGGATTTGAGTCTGTGAATTTTCTCTGAGATTTTCAAAGTTGGCGAAATTTTTATTAAGAGAACCTGATAAACCGGCATACACCAATAGGTTATTTCTGTTAATCATAATATTTGCTGCCAATTCATTCTTTGCATAAACTCCTTGCATATACTTGTTGGATACAGAGCCGCTATAACTATTCTCCATCTTCTTTTTAGTAACTATTTTAATAATCCCCCCAATACCTTGAGCGTCGTAAGCAGCTGTAGGGTGGGTAATCACTTCAATATGTTTAATATTTTCAGACCGAATGTTATTCAAGTACAAAACCAACTGATCTGCAGGAATTTTTATTTCCTGATTATCAATCATCATTAGTACTGATGATCTGTTTAGTGTAATACCCCCATCGGCATCTATTAAAACACCTGGCAAGATGGGCAGAATAGTATTAACTGTATTGCCAGCTGATAAAAATGATTTTTCAATTTCAAAGTCATAACCATTTGGTTTTCTCTTTATAGCTGGCATAGTCGATTGTACAACAACGGTATTCAATTCTTTTATTTCATCTGGAAGTACAATATCCAATCGAAAGTTTTGATTGACATATAAAAGAGTATCAGTTTTTTTATACCCTATCCGTGAAAAGGTAAGTAGGTAACTATCCTCTTTGCTAAGGTCAATATCATATTCGCCTTTTGCATTTGATAGGGCCGATCTCAATACAATATTTTTTGCCATTACATGAATAGTAATAAAATCAAGCGGTTCCCCTTTTTTGCTTCTGACACTCCCACTTATTTTATATTGGGCATTTACCAAAGTGCTTGCTAGCAGTATAATCCCTATAAAGGCGAATTTTAATTTCATGTGAATCATTTATGTGGTTTAAAATTGCAAGTCGATGACATTCAGTTGATTCGGTAACATTGTTTTATCTTGATTTAAATAAAAACCCATCAACCCCTCTTTTCCAGCATATATTGGCTTAGTTTCAGAATGTAGGTATTCAATGCTTTTCCCAAGCGATGTAGTGACAATTCCTAATGCAGTCATTACTCTTAATAGCTTACAGTCACATTCGGCCACCATTATACCAGCCTCATCATTACAGATTGGAGTAATAGCATAGACCATTAGCTGTTTAAAAAGACTGATGTTTTGTGAACCCCAATTTAAGGAAGTTGCAAACCTCCCCACATGCCAAATGTTACACTTAGCAAAATTTTTATTATTCTTAATATCTATTCCAAAAAGTTTTTGAATTGGAAGTGTGTCTTTCCTATTCCATTTGGTTACTTTAATTGTTCCAATAATTTTGTTATCTACTTTTGCTGCATAATAATAAGAATATGGGTATTGATTGATATCCTCCCTATACATAGCCTTTATTTCTTGCTCAGAGATAATGGTTGTTTGCCATACCGGAACATTATGTTTATAGTATTCTTCAGCAACAAATTTTGTGAACTCATATAAACTGTTTTTGCTAACTAAGCCTATTGAAATGTTTTTGTTTTGGAGTCTCATTTTTTGCTTAAATTTTCAACACAAACATACCAACGCTATAAACCGATATTGCTACACTCTTGGGTAGTAATAGAATTAATACAAAGTATTACCCTTTTGGGTAGTTGGGTGCAAATCAAATTTTCGCTACTGATAAATAAGTTAGACCTTTATGTCAAAACCATACAGTTATGACATAAGAACAATATTTAGCAGCGGCAGAAGCCCGTTATGATGAGTTAAAGGCATTAGGAAAGGTGGATAATTTTTATGATTACGAAGTGGAGTTTGTAAAAATCTGGCAGGATTTGGGCAGGCAGGTATTGGAACAAAACTTAGGGGAGCTGTCAAATGACAAGCGTAAAAAAAAACCTCACGACGCTGGGTTATGTAACCATCAACAATAATCATGGCTTTAACGAAGGCCATAATGGCTTTCAAATAAGCCCGCGTATGCAGGAGTTAATGGTGTATGCCGGACAGATGGACAGTTACGATAATTGTAACGAGATCATAAAATCATTTACAAATATTGAAGTAAGCGCGGCGCAGGTATACCGGTTAACGGACCTATACGGACACGAGGTTGGCAAACAAGCTGTGATGCGCATACTGGAACCCCTAAAGCAACAGGAAGTGCTATATGTACAGGCAGATGGTTCTATGATATTAACCAGAGACAATAGTTGGAGCGAGGTAAAACTAGGCCGTATATTTAAAAGCAGCGACTGCTTGCATCCTGTAGCAAAGCAAGGCTGGATAAGCAACTCGCAATATGTGGCCCATCTGGGAAACCATAAAAAATTCTGCAGGCAAATGGATGATCTCATTGATGATTTTGGCCCCTTAAAGCAGCGGTTGGTCTTCATAACAGATGGTGCGCCCTGGCTTGGAAACTGGATAGAAGACTCTTTTGCCCAATCCATATCGGTGTTGGATTTCTATCACGCCACAGAACATTTACATGCGTTTTGTGCAGAAGTGTTTAAAGATAAACAGCTGCAGCAACATTGGTTTGAGCAGCAAAAAGAACTGCTGCTGGAAAGCCGCTTAGACGATGCAATACAAAACATCAGTCAGCAGGGCCGGCATAAGTCCAAAGAGGTTGAAAAACTAATATCGTACTATAACAATAACAGGGATCGGATGAATTATAAAAAATACCACAGTATTGGTTGCGGCATTATAGGGTCGGGAGCAATAGAATCAGCACATAGAACGGTCATCCAAAAAAGAATGAAACAATCCGGCCAGCGGTGGTCTACCCCGGGAGCTCAAAATATGCTCAACCTAAGAGTGGTGCGCAAAAATCAGCAATGGAGTAAAATAGTTGAACTTGCTAAAACAAATTTTAAACAAGCCGCTTAGCCAAAATTTGATTTACACCCGGGTAGTTCAAAGAATATTGTTATTTTTGAAATAAATGATGATTGAAATATGGATGTTAAAATCGAAGATTTTTTTACGCCGATTAATTTGAAAGGCATAATCCCTGAAAAAGATTATCAGGTAATGCCTGGCTATATTAGTGCTGCTGATGCTTTTGCAAGAACTACCTACAGAAGTATTTATTTGGCAGATTATTTTCAAAGAAAATTTTTATATGTTTCTGATAACCCTTTATTTCTTTGTGGGTTAACTTCCGAACAAGTAAAGGATCTTGGTTTTTCTTTTTATTTGCAGCAGGTGCCCAGAAGCGATTTGGAATTACTTCTGGAAATAAATACGGCAGGGTTCCACTTTTTTGAAAGAATTCCCTTTGATGAACGAATGGATTATGTTGTTTCATACGATTTTCATCTCACACAAACCAGCGGTAAAAATCTACTGATCAATCATAAATTAACGCCTCTTTTGTTAGATGAAAAAGGGCAAATGTGGGTATCACTTTGTATTGTGTCACTTTCCGCTCGCAAAGAAGCTGGAAATATTGAAATACGAAAAAAGGGTAGCCCTATCATTTTTGAGTTTGACAGGGCGAAAAAGGTTTGGCATAAAAATGAAAAAACCAAATTAAATGAAAGAGAAAAAGAGATACTGCTGCTTTCAGCTCAGGGGTTAACGACAAATGAAATTGCAAAAGAAGTTTATCTTTCTGTTGATGCAATTAAGTTTCATAGAAAAAATATTTTTGAGAAACTTAGTGTAGATAATATTACAGAAGCAATTATGCATTCTGTCAGTTACAGTATAATTTAATTGTTAGGGTTTTTATCAATTGTCGTTGTATATCGATGATAAATAAAACTCTGGGAACCACTTAATTGTCTTGCCGATAGCTAAGTTGAACAGAATATTTGTCGCTAAGCCTGCGACTATTTCAGAGGCAACTGATAATTGCGGAGGTGGTAATTTTTTATCTTCGTTTTTATAAACCCTTACTATGTCCTCGATCCATTCTTTTGGCTGCCCCCAAAACCTGAAATACTGGGTAACATATTCTATCATTGAAACTTCGAAACCATCGGCAGTTTTAGATATTATATTGATTTGAGGCCCACCCGGCATCACCACAGTTACCATTCCTGCCCAGCCAATATTATAGGGATGCAATACCGGTATTAAATTATCCTTGCATACCGAATCAAATAAAAAAGGTGCTTGATTTTTGAAATCCAAAGCATTTATAGCTACATTGTTTCCGACTATAAAGTCTTTCATATTATGTTCATCCAAAAAAAGATGATACGCCGTAATATTAGCATCCGGATTGATTTCTAATAACCTTTTTTTAAGTTTTTCTGCCTTAGAATGTCCTACATCATCCTGCTTATAGTTTTGGCGATTAAGATTGGAAATCTCTACATCATCGCCATCAATAATTGCAATATTTTCAAACCCCATACGTAAGGCACATTCAGCAATAACACTACCAATACCAGCACCGGCCAACAAAATGCGGAAGCCTTTGATTGTTGCTTGTTCATTATTTTTGATATAAATCCTGTTGCGACTATACCGTTCTTTCATATATAAATTTTTCATTCTCCCGCAAAATTATAATAGCATATCTGTTCTGCTATTACCCAAAAGGGTAGTGTTTTATAATAAATGCTGAGCTATTAATCCTATTTTATCAAAAAACAAAACTGTTTACCTTTATATAAAGGAATTATGCACTTTTAGCCAATTGACTCTCTTATGAACCAAAACAGCGCTGCAAAGCCGGGCGGCAAAAAGGAAAAGGAATAAATTGCGAGCGGGATAAAGGATTTTCTTTTTGCCGTTAGCGTTAAAAATGTCGTTGAAATGATGAGATAGGGTGAGCCACAGGCCATCCCTGCTAAGAATGAAACGTCTTTTTTAACAACTGCGCGTGGGTTTGGCAATAAGAAAATCTTTTATTGCCAGGCTTTATGCCGGAATACCCATATTGGCGCACCAATGTTTTCGCAAGAATAACTATTACCAGCCCTACAGTCTTCAACCTTGCTTCAGGTCATTAGTTCGATAAAACATTTTCAAAAGAAAAAGAAAAACAGAAAAAAATAAAAAGAAAGCCACTCGATCCGGCGGCGTGGCTATCCAACAAAAAAGCAACGCAATAAAAGATGGCATGGAGCGCTGCTTTTGTGTTTATGGCGGAATTTTTTTGTTGGATATAGTGGGTGCTGGTAGCCGCCGAACTTTGCGATGCTTTTTTATAGGTTTTCCTCAAAGATTTTAAGATTAATTTTGTATTTAACGCCTTTGCAGTTAAGACCTTCAAAAGAATTGAATAAAAAATTCAAGCCGGAATATGGTTCTGTTGCCCCTTTAAGTTTTTAATTGGGCTTCTAAGCCCGTATAGAAGAATAGACTTTGTCGGCGACAGGCAAAGGTTCTTAAAAATCTTAATTGTATGAAACAGAAAAAATCAAAATCCAAAAGCATGGTGAGTTTGTCATTAGTCAATCCTAATGCCGCTGGCATTGACATTGGTGATACTATTCATGCAGTTGCCGTTCCTGAAGGCAGGGACGAAGAACAGGTAAAACTATTTGGCGCAATGACCTGTGACCTTGAATCAATTATTAAATGGCTAATTAAATGTAAAGTTGACACAGTCGCAATGGAAAGTACCGGAGTTTATTGGAAGCCTTTATTTGGAATGCTCATAAAGGCTGGCTTTGAAGTATATCTTGTAAATTCAAAGCAAATCAAAAATGTAAGTGGCAGGAAAAATGATGAAGATGATGCCAAATGGATACAAAAATTGCACAGTTGCGGTTTGTTACGCAGTAGTTTTCTTCCTGATAATGAACAGGAGTCGCTTCGCACATTAGTTCGGTACAGAAAAACGCTTACACATGATTGCAACCGGTTCATCCTGCGCATGCAAAAGGCAATGGAAATGATGAATATAAAATTGCATACTGTTATTCGGGATATTACAGGAAAAACAGGCACAGCAATAGTTGAGGCCATCATTAACGGTGAAAGAAAGGCAGAAAATTTCTTAATCTACGTGGATAGAAATATCCATGCAAGCAAGGAGGAAATCGAAAAATCCCTTCAAGGAAATTGGCGTTCTGAACAACTATATTTATTAGAAGATTGTTACAGAAACTATCAATATTATAAGAAAAGAATTGAGGCTTGCGATGAAGCGATTGAAAAACAGTTGTTGCAATATTATAAAGAATGTTTTCCTGCTAAGGAATTGAAACTTGATATTAAACCATCCAAACAAGCCACAAAAAATAAGCCCCACTTTAATACCAGCGGTTATTTCAAAGCAATACTTGGAACCGACATCACCAAAATATTTGGTATTAGCGATATATCGGCACTTGAAATCTTATCTGAAACGGGAGCCGATATGACAAAATGGGAATCGTCGAAACATTTTGTTTCATGGCTCAACCTTTGTCCTAACAATAAAATTTCCGGCGGCAAACTCGTAAGCAGTATGCTCATGCGTAAGAAGCCGAACGCAGCAAGCCAGGCCTTTAGGAATGCAGCCAACGCTGTCCAGCGCAGCAACAATTGGCTGGGCGATTACTTTCGCAGAATGAAATCAAAAGGAGGTAATAAATATGCGATGGTCGCCACTGCAAATAAAATGGCTACCATTTATTACAAAATGGTTTTAAACAAAGTGGAATTTAATCCCTTAGATTTAAACGATTATCAGAAAAGATACAGACAAGTAAAAATTTCTTATCTGGAAAGAAAACTTCAGGAACTGAAAAAAGAAGCCGCTTAAGGGTTATATAGAAGCTTTTTGACGGCGAAGCGCACCCGGTTTTGCAGGCTTATCTTCGCCGCAGGAGGGCAATGGTTTTATTTTTTGTGCTTACATCCTCATCCCTCGTTTGACAGAATATGTTTCCAATTTTTCTTCCATATCTTCCAAAATCTTTTCTTTTAATTTTTGCTGTTTCTTTATTTCAAACAGCATTTCAAGATTTGTGATTGTAAATTGTTTTCCAATCGTCGAAGCATCCATTTTCGTATTATTTTTTTCAATGCCGTAGCCGCGTAATTCTTTTGTCTCTTTGTTGTGATACAGGAGTACTTTAAAACCGGCTTTCTGTACTTCATCAAAATAACCTTCAATGGATTTTACATTTGTTTTGGCAAGTATTTCTTTTAGCTGTTGTTTGAATAATTGTTTTGACCCAAGCGGTGGTTGTAATATTTCATGTTGATTGGGATTGAGGAATGGTATTATGAGTTCAGTGCTATTTTTTTGCTTTTTTTTATTTTGGATATTTTGGTTTCTGATCTCCATCGCCCTGATAAGGTTCATCTCTATTGCTATGCAGTCGGCTGCTTTTTGAGTTCGTTTGCCGATAAAGCCGTCGTGATAAAGTTTTAGTTTCGAGTCTCTGACTTTATTGATGACCAAATGCAGGTGCCGGTGTTCTTTATCGCAATGTAGAAAACCGATTGCCTGATGCTCTTTTAAATCCATTTCGTTTAGATATTTATTAGCGATCCTTTGCCACTGTTCTTGTGAAAGATTTTTTCCTTCGGTAATGTGCGGTGAAAGGATAACATGAAGGGTTAATTGCCTCGCTTTTCCTGAATAACATTTTTGAAGCAATTGCATTTCTAATTGATAGTCTTTTATATCTTCACCATTCAACTGATTAGTAAAGATCAACTCTGCACCTTCCTTAAGGTTATAGTTTATTGTTGCAACAAGGCTTTTATTACTTTTAGCTTTTCCTATCATAACTGAATTTGATCTACTATTCCCTGGATAGAATTTTTAAGTTTTATAAGCTCCCCAAATAAATTGGGATCACGATTTTTAATAAGATTTCCAACACGGCTAACTGCAGTTTTATTTTCAAGCAGCAGGTTGATAAAAATTCTTATGTTTTCCATATCGCAACTATTTCTTACAGCCCGCACATAACCATTGAGTGCCATTTGCCTACAGAAATCTGAAAAACTCATTCCGGCATCGTCCGCTTTTTTTTGAACAGCTTCGCTCTCCCGTTTTGTGAAACGGATGGTCTTGTTTTCACTCAACACATCTTCGGGATTTTGTTTTCTGTTCATTAAAAAATAATTAATCACATTGTTTGCTGATAGTAGCAATAATGTTGAAGAGTGCGATCCTTCGACAGGCTCAGGATAAACTGCCAGCATTGCTGCTATTTAATCGGGACGATAAAACGAGCCCTTCGACGACGCTTAGGATAAACTAAGGCAACTAAGCTTCATAGTAGTGCTATAGCTTGTTTCATAAAAACTAAAAATTGTTTTGCAATCACATCATCTGTCTTAAAAACCTTTTTGATCCCGAAGGGTCAAAAAGCAAGATTGAAATCCGCTTGCGGTTTCACATCTTGCCTTTCGAGAAAACTGCGTTTATACTGAACGATTCGGAACGGGAGATGATGTAACGTTCCAATAATTGTAAAAACACTTAGTAAATTGCACTTACATGCGGGTTCGTGTCGTTTAAATATTATGCCACTCATTGTTTAAATTTTTAATCTTTTTATTATGTCAAAACAGTTTATTAAAGAGTTGATACTTTCCAACCAATTTCGCTTATATACCATCATTGCTGAAACGTATTACCAGGAACTTGAAAAATATAAGCCACTGGTTTTTCGAAAATGGATAGCTGAAGAACTTGAGATTGATGAACAGAAACTAAACCTGAATAGCCTTAGTTCTGCCCTTGTAAGGGAACGGCGTAAAAGAAGTAAACTGGATAAGAAAAAAATTATCAGAGAAACCCAATCTCAAAATCAACAAGACTCTTTTGTCTTTTCAAAAGATGATTCGCTGCCACAAAAGCAAAATCTACAGGAATATTGAGTTACTGAACTGTATCCTCATTTGGCCTGGGATATTTTTTCAGGAACGTGTTCATTTTCTTTTTTGTCAAAATATCTTTAGTGCCATTATAATAATTGCGGTACCATTCAATCATTGCCGGCCTGTTCTCTTTTTTGTCCTGAACATAAAGAATGTAAAGGACTGTTAGTATTGTAATAGCAATGATCAAAGCAGCACCAAATTTGCCGAAACCAAATGCAAAAGCCTGCCACCCCGGATGTTCTTTATCAACCTGCAAAGTCGTTTGGCTATCATTGATCTTTTCAGTTGCTTCACTAATAATTTTATTTTGAGCATTAAAAGTTTTGTTTTGCTGATCTGTTAAAATCGCAAGTATAATAAGAGAGGTATCGTCTAATTCAACCCTGTATTTTAAAAAGATAGCAGCTTTTAAAGCTTTTACATCAATCGGTTTATTTTGTGTTGAAGTTTTATTTTCCATAGTAGTATTTTTAAACCTTAGCAATTTCTTTTAGTATCTTGATTCGTTCCACAAATGCATAAGCACTTAGTCCCATGCCTTCTTCCATTTTTTTTAAGATGCTTTTATGGGGAGCAGTTGTGTTGTCAAAATCCCCAAACCGTTTTACTTCGCTGATGCAATCTTTGTGAATTTGAGAATAGATTGAAAGTTCTTCAATTTTATCCTTGTTGATAAAAGTGGCTTCGTTGATGTAGAGAACTATTTGAAACTGATCTTTCACGAGGTTCACAATACGTTGGAGATAAGAGGTACAGGCTTCATAAGAACTGCCACCTGCAACGATGATATTGAAAACAAGCTTTGCGTTGAGTTCGGTCTCAATTTGTTTGAACTCTGCAATGGTATAGTCCGATGAAAACAATGAGGGAAACTCAGCGCTTTCAGGTGCGCCAAAGTCTAAATAAAAATCGGAGTAATCTTTTTGAGACAGCAGTAACAGGTTTTCAAATAAAAGTTGGCGGTCGATTTTATTACGGTGATCTAAAAGGTTTAACGAGGCGAAGCGGGTTGGTGTTTTACCCTTCAAAAATTTGAGCTGTTGTGAACTGGTTTTTACAGAACTATCCAAATCTACAAAATAGGATTCGGGATTATTCTCATTCTTCAGTGCCAATAAAGCGGTTAAAAAAGATTTACCTACACCGCCTTTGGATTGTAAATTGAAATGGAACTTTTTCATGATATTTATAAATTATAAAAGTGAAAAATATTGTTATTTATTTGAGACGATACTGATTAAAGCCTGATACCACAACTTCTATTCAAACTTTGATCTTGCTTTTGGTCGTCATTTACTAAAAACTCATTTAGGTCTTTAAAGCCTTCATACGACACTGACAAATCTTCAAATGGAATTTGTAGTTTTTCTATGGTAGCTACGCAGAATTTACCGGTTTTATCATTATCGAACAATAAATGAAGCTTGGGGTACTGCTTAATGATTTCAGTAGCTTTTTCTAAATGAATGACAGAGTTCAGTATCAGAAAATCGCTGTGAGCCGTTATGGTTTCTAAAAACTTCAGTTGTATTTTATCCGCCATGAACTTTCTATACTCTATCCCTTTCAAAAGTTGCTGGTATGATAGAAAGTCAAAGAAACCCTCAAAAATCGAAAGCAGCCTTTGGTTGCTTTTTATTAGAGTAAAATCTTTTGGTGCTATGCAGTTCTTAAAATATTTATTCCGAAGCTCATATCCGCCGGAGTCGTTTTTAAAGGCGATGGCAAAATAATTTTTACCATTCAACTGGTAATATACTTCCCGGCAGTATCGCCTGGCGATTGTGCCATCCACACGTCTGGAGGCTAAATAATCCAGCAACGCAGGATTGTTTAGCTCCTTTATTTTAAAATTTAGTAAGGTATTCCCAGGCTCAGAAAAGTTCATATGATCTTCACCCAGTTTATTAAAGTTTAGTTGCTGTCTAAAAGAAAAAGATAATGCTTCAATCTTTCTCAGAACTTTGGAAATATCATTTTCTTTAAACATCCTGATGACTAAATCCAGCAGGTTACCTCCCTCGCCGGTGCCAAAGTCCATCCAGGTGTTTTTACGGCTGTTCACTGTAAAGGATGCAGTTTTTTCTTCCCGGTACGGGCTTTTATACCAGTGCTCATCCCTGATGATTTTTTCAGGGCGAATATTTTGAGCCTCCAAAAATTCAATGATGGAGAGCCGCTTTGCCTGTGCGCTGTTCATTGGATTTTTTCTTTTTTAGTGAGCAAAATTTATTGGTGAAGTAAATGCCCGCATTAGCTGCACTAATTGCACTAACAAGGATATTTTACAAGCCTTAGTGCAACAAGTGCAATAAGTGCAACACTTCTTAAAGTGTTTTTTATTACCATATTTTTTCATAGACCCCTCTGCGGATTTTTGTAAATAAATAATCATCGTTAAGCATATTAAAAAGTGTGCGGCGGCTTACTTTTAGTTTTGCAATCTCCCAGGCCTGGTTTGTGTCAAAATGTGCTGGTAGCTGGTAGTAAATCATTTTATGTTCCTGTGGATAGTCCACCAAAGGGTCACGGTGCCGTTCTAACAGCGCAAATACTTTTAGTGCGGTATTTGTAAAATAGTTTATGATCTTTTCAGCCCTTTCCAGGGAACCAGCTGCAACTTCATGGTCATTGATACCTTCGTTGCTACAGGACAATCGCATCATGTGGATAATGAGAGATATTCTCAAAAAATAAGTATCCAGCTTTGCATATATCCCCGATATGGCGCTGCTTTTCTGGTTGTTGATGATATAGTTAATCCTCCGCCGGAACATTTTATAGTACTGATAGGCGTCTTTGGACAGCACAAGTGTTTTTGTGAAAGACTCTCCTGTTAGCATCTCTGGTTTTAATACCCGGTCAATTACAAAACCAAAAAGTTCTAAAATATCATCGGGTACATCTTCATCAGACAGGTCATCTCGTAATACCTCATCAGGATAAGCGAAGAGGAAGCGGTGGGTCAAACCGTTTTCTACGCGGTTGTTTCCAAAACTTGAAACAATTACCTCAGGTTGAATGGTTCCAATAATGCTTAAAAAAGGGTGTTCAATATAAAGCGGCCGGGTGTGCCTGCGTGTTACTGAAGTGCTTTTTCCACTGAACAGCGAAAGAAACAGTTCTTCATCTCCACCGGAGCTTTTGTATTTATTAAAACTGTTAAGAAAGGACGTGAGCTCATCATATATACCACCAAAGCCATGTTTATTATCGTACAGTCCTTTGAGCAGTGCTTCCTGTGTGGCATCTTTAATGATGAGCTGGCGGCGTATGGGTTCGGCTATTACCGGCTTCGATTTATCTGTTTTGTCCTGGTTGATGAATGCCGTGTAATTTTTATCAAACTCCCGGAACAGATCCTTGTCTATTTTTTCCAGTTTGGAAGTAAAAATGCTAAGAGGTGAGGATTTGTTAACGCCTGTTTTGCCTACAAGGGCCATGAAAAGGCTTCCGGTTTCAATCCAGCCGTTTTTTATCTTTAACCGGTAATGGCTGCCCATTGCTACGGAATACGTAAACAGCACGGTGCAGGCTGAATAGTCAACGTTCAGGTTCAATCCGGTACAATACGTCTGGATCATCTCCTGTATTTCTTCCGGCAGCGCGTCTAAGGGAAATGGGTTGGGCTGTTCGATTGCAAGCCGTTTCTCTTCCAAAGATTTAATGTCCATAGCACTATTATTTATTACCTCTTAAAAAAAATTCTAAAGATTCATGCGAATACCGAACAAATCGCCTTCGTTTACGTTGTCTGTTAATAGACTGGCTCCAATCAATAGGAAGCAATGCTCCTTCTTTTTCAAGATTTTGAACTTCGGTTTTTGAGATTTTTAAAATTGCAGCAACCTCTTTTACGGTGTAAGTTTTCAAATTGTCGTTTAACATCATAATTGTATTTTTTTGTCAGGCTAAATTATCGTTGCCCTAACTTTTCAAAAACGGAAGCATACTTTAAAATTTATATCAAAGTATACTTTCGTGTTTATAACATTTTGATGTTCAGTTGCTTTAAGAAGTTTTATTTTTCCAGGAAGACTTTGCTGTTTAAAAAAACGCTATCGTTTATCTAAATTGCCCGGGAACGTTTAGTATTTTTTAGCACATGATTAAATAAAAAAGCCAACAGAACGTTGACTTTTAGGTAGGTTTTTTTAAGTTCGTTTTTCATCACTATGCGGAAACGCCGGTGATTTTCAAGGTGCCAAATTGGAATCTCAAGTCTCTATTTGGTGCTACGCAAGTTTCCTGTTTTTCCATTGCTCGGCAATTTTTCTGCTCGCCACCACTTCATCCATTTTCAGGTAAGTTAAAAATGCCCTCTCTGTTTTATGTCCGCTAATTCTCATGATTAAATGAATATCTGTACCCGCTAAATATTCATTAGTGCAAAATGATCTTCTGCACACATGAGAGGCCAGTAATTCATATT
>MKRO01000232.1:32349-37268 GCA_001896965.1 Sphingobacteriales bacterium 41-5
TGCCGTGTTTATAATAGGTCATTTCAAAACTTGAATGAAGGCCTGCCACTTTTCCTAAATCTTTAAGTAATCTGTTAAACTCATAAAGGTTTAGTTTCGGAGAATACCAATTGTATTTTTTGAGGATTTCTTCTGTTTCATTCAGGATAGGTATTTGCACTATTTTGCGAACTTTCTTTTGACGTATTCTGAGAAAGCCATCAATCATATTATCAGGCGTAATCCTGGATAAATCTGAGAACCTAAGCCCCAGCAGGCAACCTAAAACTAATAAATCTCTCGCAGGGATTAATTCAGGGTAATTAGCCAGGTCAAGTCTATAAATCATGGAGATTTCATCCCAGGATAAATAGATGCGATCCACTTCCTCGCTTAATCCCTTATAAGAAGACAGGTCAATAGTAGCACAGTAGTTCTTTCGCATCCTATCCCTTAGAAAAGCTTTCAGGTTTTTAATTTGTTTGCCCACTCCATTTGTAACTAATCCTTTTCCTCCATCAGGTTTGAGCGTTTCATAATAAAGAAAGTTTACGAAATCTTCATAAAACAAATAATCAAAGGATGAAAAATCCAGTTTTATATTTCTTGCTTTTTCATATTGTTTCAAATGTTTAATTAGTGCCCAATAATCTTTTGTGGTATCAACTGCTACATTCGGCTTTTTAAGCATGATGTAATCTTTGATATGATCATAGAGCGTTACCAGCTTTTCGGGGACTTCTTTGGTGGTTTCATCTTTCTTTACAAGATATTCATTGAAATGGTCATTTACATATTTAATCGTCGGTGGTATTTTTCTTTTAATTGCAGTGGCTATAAAGCTTTTGAAGTTTGCCAGCAAAATTGAAAGTTCCGCATTAATCACTGAATAATTTTTGCAATAGAGGTCTCCTGCTTTTTCTTTCAGGGATTGTGTAAGCGGGTTCCAATGTTCGGGGCTGATTTCAAATCCGGTTCTGATTAGTACCTTTGATTCAGTATTAAAAAGATACTGAATATAGATTGGTGTTACGCCTGTTTTTTTTACGTAGCTTTTCTTAATAACAAGTTTTGCTGTTGCCATGATTGTATATTTTATCGTTTGAAAAATTGTCGATTTTTTGTCGAGCAAAATTTGAAAAACAATAAAACAGCTTGGCAATGATGGAAGTTAATTTACTTCTAACATGTTAACCATGTAGCAATTATAGGAAACTATAGCATACAAAAACATAGCATAAAATATTGATTATCAAGCCGTCCGGTCCGCAAAAAGGTAAAAAATCTGCAGAATCCCTGCAGATTTTTTTTATGCTTTTTCCAAAAACTGCCTCAGTACATATTGCAAAATGCCGCCATGACGATAATATTCTATTTCAATCGCTGAATCGAGCCGCGCCACAACATGAAACAAAATTTCATCACCATTTTCGTTTCGGGCGGCCACCTCCACACTTTTTAATGGTTGCAGGTTTTCCGCAATGCCGGTGATGGTAAATGTTTCTGTTCCTGTTAAGCCTAACGATTGAGCATTGTCTCCTTCTTTATATTGAAGCGGCAATACACCCATTTGTACCAGGTTACTGCGGTGAATGCGTTCATAACTTTCTGCCAGCACGGCTTTTATGCCTAACAGCAAAGTACCTTTTGCCGCCCAGTCCCGCGAAGAGCCGCTGCCATATTCTTTACCTGCCAAAACAATCAAAGGCGTTTGGGCGTCTTTATATTTTACTGATGCATCGTAAACTGACATTTCTGCGCCTGTTGGCAGATAGGTGGTAAAGCTGCCTTCTTTTTGGGCAAGTTTATTTTTAATGCGCACGTTGGCAAAGGTTCCGCGTACCATCACTTCATCATTTCCTCTTCTCGATCCATAAGAATTAAAATCGGCCTTTTCCACACCGCGGCTGATCAGATATTCACCGGCCGCAGACAGCGGGCTAAATTGTCCGGCGGGAGAAATATGATCGGTGGTTACACTGTCTCCCAAAACCAACAATGCCCTTGCGTTTTTTATATCGCTTAACGCTTCGGGGCTTGCAGGCATATTATTAAAAAATGGCGCTTCTTTAATGTAGGTAGAATCTTTGTTCCACTCGTATAACTGATTATCGGGCACTGCCATGTTACGCCAAATCTCGTTGCCTTCAAAAATTTCCCCGTAGTTTTTTGCAAAATCTTCACGGGCTAATGAAGACCTTAGTAATTCATTTATTTCATCATCCGTCGGCCAAATATCTTTTAAATAGATTGCATTGTTATTGGCGTCAACGTCCAGAGGTTCTGTGGAGAGATCAATATCAACCCTGCCTGCAATGGCAAACGCCACTACCAGCATAGGCGACATGAGGAAGTTCATTTTAACCTGCGGATGGATGCGGGCTTCAAAATTTCGGTTGCCAGAAAGTACAGATGCCACTACAATATTGTTTTCTTCTACTGCGGTTGCCACTTCAGTGGGTAAAGGGCCTGAGTTGCCAATACAGGAAGTGCAGCCATAACCAACGGTGTTAAACTGCATCGCTTCAAGGTCTTTTAGAAGGTCGGCTTTTTGCAGATAGTCGGTTACAACTTTCGAACCTGGCGCCAGCGATGTTTTTACCCAGGGTTTTGTTTTTAGCCCCAATGCCCTTGCTTTTCTTGCCACAAGCCCGGCTCCAATCATCACAAACGGATTTGATGTATTGGTACAAGACGTGATGGCCGCAATAGCTACCGTTCCATCGCAAATCATAAAACGGCCTTTGTCGGAATTAACCCACACGCATTTTTCTCCCGCTTCTTCAACTTCGGTTTCCTGAGCATTGTTTTGTTCCTGCGGAATAAAATTTGAGGGCTGGCTTCCACCCTCGCCGGACCAGCGGCTCAATTGCCTGTAGTCAGTGTACTTTCTGGAAAACGTTGTATCGAGCAGTTGAATATAGGTTGACTTAAGGTCCTTCAATAGTATTTTATCCTGTGGCCTCTTTGGGCCTGCCACAACGGGTTGTATTGCCGAGATGTCTAACTCAATCACATCAGTATAAACAATTTCTTCGGCGCCGGTTCTCCATAATAAATTTGCCTGGCAATAATCCTTTACTAATTGAATTTGCTCTTCACTGCGATTCGTTTTACGAAGATACTCCAGCGTTTTTTCATCCACCGGGAAATAGGTAATAGTACAACCAAACTCAGGCGACATATTACCAATGGTTGCGCGGTCGGGAACCGAAAGGCCATCGAGCCCCGGGCCAAATACTTCAACAAATTTTCCGACGACGCCGTATTTTCTTAAAAACTCCGCAATGGTAAGTACGAGATCGGTTGCGGTGGACCCCACCGGTAATTTACCGGTTAACTTCAGCCCGATTACTTCGGGCATAATAAAATAGACAGGCTGGCCGAGCAGTGCAGCTTCTGCTTCAATGCCGCCAACACCCCAGCCAACAACACCCACACCATTTATCATGGGTGTGTGGCTATCGGTACCAACCAAAGTATCCGGAAAAATTTCTCCATTTTTTTCAATAACAACTTTTGAAAAATACTCAAGGTTTACCTGGTGGCAAATACCCATTCCCGGCGGCACCACACTGAAATTATCAAAAGAGTTTTGCGCCCATTTTAAAAATTGATACCGCTCCTGATTGCGCTTATACTCTTCTTGCATGTTAAGTGCATAAGCATCCCGGGTTCCATAATAATCTACCTGTACCGAATGGTCAATCACAAGATCCACAGGAATAAGCGGGTTAATACCCTCGGGATTTTTGCCTTTTCTGGCAGCTTCGGCACGTAAAGATGCAATATCCACTACCGCGGGAACACCTGTAAAATCCTGCATGAGCACACGCGCGGGCTTAAAAGGAATATCTTTATCAGAACCTTTGGGCTTCCAATTAATGATGGTTTCAATATTTTCATTAGTGACAGAAAAGCCATCAAAATTTCTTAGAGCATTTTCTAAAAGAATTCGGATTGAGAAGGGTAGGGTTTTAATCGGGTGCCCCTGCTCTTCTAATTTAGCGAGGCTGTAATAGGTAAAACTTCCATTTGAAGTTTCTAAGTTTTGCTGAACATTATAAAGATTCTCTTCCATAAATGAAATGATTTAGTAGTAATCAGGAATTGTAGTTATAAAAATTAACAAGAGCATACAAGTTAATTAAAATTTACCAGAACGTTACTGCAAGAAATAATTGATTTTGATTTAAGGCCTGACTGAATTTATTTTTTTATGCGTCCTAAAAATGTCGCAAATGAACAGCATACGTGTGCATTTGCGGCCGGCATTTTCCAATCAGGATATTCTTTTACAAGGTTTTAATCAATGATGGAGATCATCTAACCGAAACCATTTCTTTACTTCGGTGCAAACTCAAAATATTAGTCGGCGGTTTTGTAAAGAAGTAGTGCTATTTGCAGCTTTTTTTGTAGATTTGCTGCGCGAAAAGAAACGCAGTTCGGGATGTAGCTCAGCCCGGTTAGAGTACACGTCTGGGGGGCGTGTGGTCGCTAGTTCGAATCTAGTCATCCCGACTTTTAAAAATAACTACTTGTTTTGCAAGTAGTTATTTTGTATTAGAATAACCTTTATTACTTGCTTGTGTACAAGTTTAAAAAATCTTATTTGAAATGAAAACGGAGGAGTTTTTTTTGTTTCCGTTACTTTCTTTTGGAGGCTAAAAAAGGTAATCAATTGATTGTTATTTACATGAGATATTTTCTCTTATTCACTATTTGCTTAATGAACATGGCAGCGAACGCGGTGGAATCGTTACATTTTAAATACCTTACGGTAGAGGACGGCCTTTCAAATAGTTCAGTATTGTCTGTGATGCAGGACAGCAAAGGGTTTATGTGGCTTGGGACAAGGGATGGACTAAACAAATACGACGGAAAAAGAATAACCGTGTACAGGGATTTTTTTAGCAGAAATCCTAAAGGCCTAAAGGGTC
>MKRO01000233.1:0-3163 GCA_001896965.1 Sphingobacteriales bacterium 41-5
ACCGAAAAGGAAGAAGTTTATAAATAAAAACAATATAAAAATGAAAACAATTACAATCGAAGGACAACTGAGGACCGAATTCGGCAAGTCAGCCACCCGCCAGGTTCGCTCTCAGGGCAGTGTGCCTGCTGTAATTTACGGGGGTGCTAAAGAAGTGAATTTCAGCGCGCCGGCAGCAGCATTTAAAGGACTGGTTTATACACCAAATTTCCAATTGGCAGATGTGAGCGTAGATGGAGCGCATTACAAATGCATTTTGAAAGACCTGCAATTTGATAAAGTTACAGATGAGCTAATCCACGTTGATCTTCTCGAACTCGTTGAAGACAAAAAAGTAATCGCTACTGTTCCTCTGAAATTTACAGGAACCGCAAAAGGTGTTAGGGCCGGTGGGCGTTTTGTCCCAAAGATCAAGTCGGTAAAAGTAAAAACTTTTCCCAAAAACTTAACCGAGGTGATTGAAGTACCTATTGATAATCTTGAGATCAACGAAAATATCAGGGTTGAAGATATTAATGCTCCCGAAATGGAGTTGCTAAACTCCCCTCGTATTCCAATTGCGTCAGTTGTAATGACCCGCCAGTTGAAGCAAGAGGAAGCTGCGGCAGCGAAAGAAACAAAAAAATAATTTTTTTATAATTTATAAGAGAACCTGCATTAAACCCATGCAGGTTTTTTTTATTTTTGACAACGTGAAATTTTTAATCATCGGCCTTGGAAATATTGGTAACGAATACGCCCACACCCGCCATAATATCGGGTTTGATGTTGTAGCGGCTTTTGTGCAAAAACATGGTGGCAATTTTCGTAATGACAGATTAGCCTATGTTGCCGAGGTTAAATGGAAAGGAAGGATATTTGTTTGTGTTTGCCCGACAACTTATATGAATTTAAGCGGCAAAGCCGTTAAATATTGGTTGGATAAAGAAAAATTGACACCTGCCCAAAGCCTGACTGTTGTTGACGAAGTGGCTTTACCCTTGTCGAAATTGCGACTGCGAGCGAGTGGAAGTGATGGCGGCCACAATGGCTTGAAAAGCATTCAGCAGTCAATTGCCACGGTGAATTATCCAAAACTGCGGTACGGAATTGGAAATGACTTTCCTAAAGGCATGCAATCTGATTTTGTTTTGGGCAAATGGCGAGCCGATGAGGAACCGTTAGTCAAATTAAAAATCGAAAAATCTGTTGAAACAATCGAAGTTTTTGCAACACAAGGTATCAATCCTGCCATGAATTTGATTAATAATCAGGAATTTGTTATAATTTAGTGCTTGAACTGCAAACCCAACGTTATGAAAATTTTTTGCATTGGTAGAAACTATGCTGAACACGCCAGGGAATTGGGAAATGAGATCCCGGAAGAGCCGGTTGTTTTTTTGAAACCTAAAAGTGCATTGTTAAAACCACATTTACCGTTTTATTATCCCGAATTTACAAATGAGCTACATTATGAGGCTGAATTGGTGATAAGGGTGGCAAAAAATGGCCGCTATATTAACCGACGCTATGCTTATCAGTATTATGATGCAATTACTTTGGGCATTGACTTCACAGCACGCGACATTCAAAACGAATTGAAAGCAAAAGGGCTCCCGTGGGAAAAAGCGAAAGCCTGGGATAATTCAGCCGTTATTGGTAAATGGCGCTCAATCGCTGATTTTGCAAATAAAAAAGAAATACGGTTTGGGCTTTATAAAAACGGCGAACTGGTACAACATTCCAATTCCGGAAAAATGATCCACAGTTTTGAGAATATTCTTGTTAATATTTCAAAGTACTTTACATTAAACATTGGTGATATCATATTTACAGGAACCCCTGAAGGAGTGGGAGAAGTACTCCCGGGCGATGAACTGGAAGGAATTGTGGAAGATGAAAGCGTTTTCACCCTTTCAGTTGAATGACCTTTTTTTGAAAATTTTAATTGCTGCAATAATTGGCAGCAATTTTTTTTGTTTAGTATCGCGAGATCAATATATTTGCAACGTTGTTTCAAAAAATTGAGGTTCAATAAATCTATAAGAAAAATTATTGCGATAGTAACGCTGGTAGTGTTTACAATCAGTATTACTCCGAAAAAATATTTTCACGATATTTTTTTTCATCATACTGACGAGTTGTTCGTTCAAAGCCAAACCGGTGAAAGGCAGGTACATTCTTATCAATACAATTGTGGTTTCGTAAATATTATAGCCCTCACTCCATTTCTGTCTGGAAGTATTTTTGTTGAAGTATTAGTCCCCGTCTTTTTTACAACCAATTATAAAAAAGTTTACGGTTTTTACCGTCAGAATTTCTTTTATTTATTTTCCTTACGTGGTCCCCCATTTGCATAGCTGATTTTTTTTTATTCTCTTTTATTGAATGCCCGCTGTTGCCGGCAAATTATTTTTCTATTAATCTACAGGTTATGCAATATTTCAAATTTATACCTCTTACTATCCTCTTTTTTATTATATCTTTTTTTTCCACCGCTCAAACATCAAAAAACACAAGGGCTTCGCTGAATGGTGTTGTAGCTGATGCGGTTACAGGAAAGTCGTTATCCAGTGTAAATATTTCAATTCATGAGTTAAAACTTTCGGCAACTACAAATGCTGCGGGAGCTTTTAGTTTTAAACAGTTGCCGGTTGGCAATTTTACCATTGAAGTATCGCACGTGGGCTATAAGCCTTTTATCGGAACGCTGAACATCAACGGACCGGTCAATAAAAATTTTCAACTGGCAGAATCAGTGGTGGAGGGTGAAAATATAACGGTGACGGGAGTTTCTTCAGCCACACAATTAAGTTCGGTTCCTGCACATATTTCTGTAGTTACCAAAAAAGATTTAGAGCGCTCGGCAGGAACTACAATTCTGGATGCGGTTGCCAAACAGCCCGGCGTAGCTATTGTAACTACAGGCCCGGCAATTGCAAAGCCTTTTATTCGTGGGTTGGGTTACAACCGTGTGGTTACGATTAATGATGGTATGAGGCAGGAAGGCCAGCAGTGGGGCGATGAGCACGGCCTTGAGGTGGATGAATACAGCGCACAAAGGGTTGAAATTTTGCGCGGGCCTGCATCCCTTATGTATGGCAGCGATGCTATTGGCGGGGTTGTAAATATTTTAACCAACACGCCGGTTCCCAATAACAGCGTTAGGGCAAATATTATTGGT
>MKRO01000233.1:3387-4723 GCA_001896965.1 Sphingobacteriales bacterium 41-5
ATATACAATAAATGATGAACTAAAAAATAGCCGCAAACCGCTTGTGCCTAATCAATCTGTAAACCATACCAAAATTGCTTTGGATAATTCTTTATCCTTTAATAACGGCGGCAGGCTTACCGCACTTATTGGTTTTCAACAAAATCAAAGAAAAGAATTTGGGGAGCCTGATAACCCCGACGAGCCTGAAGCTTTCTTTGATTTAAAAACGGTGAATTATAGCGCTGCCTACCATTTGCCTGTGAACGAAAATTGGAAAACGAGTTTTGGTATGAACGGGATGGCGCAAAACAATTTAAACAAAGGTGAAGAAGCCATTATCCCTGATTTCAGTTTGTTTGACTGGGGAATGTATGGTTATGCGTCGCGGATATTTAATAAACTAACCTTGAGCGGCGGCCTGCGCTACGATATCAGAACTATGAACATTAACGAAATGATGGAAGGTAGCGAACTGAAGTTTGAGGCGATGGAGAAGAAATTTTCCAATATTTCTGCGAGCCTTGGCGTAAGCCATGAAGTAAGCGACCATGTTTCTCTAAAGGCTAATATTAGCAGGGGTTTCCGGTCGCCAAATGCTTCGGAACTTTCTGCAAATGGTGTACATGAAGGTACCAACCGCTATGAATTAGGTAGCGCTCAATTAAAAAGTGAAACTTCTTTTTCGATGGATGGTGGCGTGCAGCTTACAACAGAACACGTTGACCTGAATGTGTCGCTATTTCACAACAGTATAAATAATTTTATCTACCAGCAAAAAGTTGCATCATTTTCTGGTGGTGATTCTTTAATCGATCATAACACAGTTTACAAATTTGAGCAGCAAAATGCAAAACTCGCGGGTGTTGAAGCAGGGATTGACATTCACCCGCACCCGCTTGACTGGTTGCATTTTGAAAATACTTTCAGTTTTGTAAGAGGGAAATTTTCAACACAGGTTGATGGCTCTGCAAATCTCCCTTTAATTGCCCCCGCAAGATTATTGACGGAGTTGCGGGCAGAATTTCACAATCAGTTCTCAACGTTTAAAAATCTTTTTCTGAAGTTGGAAATGGACAACGTGGCCGCACAAAATAATTTTTTTGCCGGCTACAATACTGAAACAGAAACAAAAGGCTATACGCTTTTTAACGCAGGCATTGGTACTGATATAAATATTAATGAAAAAAAATGGGCAACCCTCATTCTGGCATTAAATAATATTACCGACAAATCTTACCAAAGCCATTTAAGCCGGTTAAAATACCTTGATGAGAATCCGGCTACCGGCCGTGTTGGCGTGTTTAACATGGGGCGTAATTTTAACGCGCGGCTCATCGTGCCTTTTGAGTGGCGG
>MKRO01000233.1:4756-8820 GCA_001896965.1 Sphingobacteriales bacterium 41-5
ATAGTCTTATATTCGCATGACAAATTTTTAATCATGCGTACGTTATTACCTGTAATATTAATTGCAATTTCTTTTGCTGCCAATGCCCAGGAAGTTAAAAAGTTTGATGTTTATAAACCTGCCGAAGATGCCACAAAGGCAATTCAAAAAGCGGTTGTAAAAGCAACCGGGGAAAAGAAGCATGTGCTGATACAGGTTGGTGGCAACTGGTGTAGTTGGTGCGCAAGGTTTGATAAACTTAGTAGGGAAGATGCGCAGATCGATTCGTTATTGAGGTCCTCTTTTATTACGTATCATTTAAATTACAGTAAGGAAAATAGGAATTTACCGGTGCTCGCAAAATATTCTTTCCCGCAACGGTTTGGCTTCCCGGTATTTTTAGTTCTGGATGGAGAAGGGAAATTATTGCACACACAAAATTCTGCATATCTTGAAGAGGGTGGAGGCTATAGTAAAGAAAAAGTGGTTGATTTCCTGTCTTCGTGGACGGTGCAGGCGCTTGATCCCGAAACATACAAATAAATTGATATGCCGGAGAAAAATAGTTTTATCAACGTCGTAAAAAATCCGTTTAAGTTCAGGATGTTCTTATTGAGCAAACTTCCTGCAGGTTTTTTCGCGGGTTTGAAAATTGAAGAGATCAACGATTCAAAATGCACCGTTTCGGTTCCCTATAAATGGTTTAATAAGAACCCTTTTCGGTCCACGTATTTCGCAAGTTTAGCCATGGCGGCCGAACTCAGTACCGGCGCATTAGCGATGGCAAATGTTCATGGCCGAAAGCCTGCTGTTTCAATGCTTGTGGTAAAGATGGAAGCCGGGTATTTTAAGAAGGCGACAGGTAAAATTTATTTTACCTGTAACGATGGCCATAAATTTATTCATGCTGTTCATGCTGCCATCGAAACTGGAGAAGGGCAAACGCTTCAGGCTTTGTCAAATGGTTTGAACGCGGCAGGTGAAACTGTAGCGGAGTTTTTAATTACCTGGTCTTTTAAAGCCAGGGCTTCAAAATAATGCGTTAAAAAAGGAGCATGTTTTCGATACTGTTCCTTAACTTTAAAACTCTAAAGAACTTTCAAACAAATCAATATGAAGATTGCATTTCATGGTGCGGCGCAAACTGTAACAGGCTCCAAACATTTACTTACTTTAAAGAACGGGAAAAAAATTTTACTGGATTGTGGAATGTACCAGGGCATGGGTGATAAAGAAGATGCGTTGAACCGCAACTTTGGTTTCGTCAGCAGCGAAGTAGATGCAATGATTTTGTCGCATGCTCATATTGACCATTCGGGCCTCATTCCAAAACTTGTGGCGGAAGGATTTGAGGGAACAATTTTTTGCACCGATGCTACTAAAGATCTGGCTGCAATTTTATTAATGGACAGCGCAGAAATTCAGGAGAGCGAAGCGCGGTTCATGGAAAAGAAACGGTTGCAAATGGCGCCCGACCTGGTTCGCCCGCTTTATTCAATTAATGATGCAAGAAATAGTTTCGGCCTCTTTTCGGCAAGAAATTATGGAGCGTGGTTTGATGTGGTGGATGGTGTACAGTGTATGTTTACCGATGCCGGTCACATCATCGGGAGTGAATGCGTGCATTTAAAAATTCAGGAAGATGGTAAAGAAACGCGCATCACCTTCAGCGGCGATGTTGGCCGCTATCGCGATATCATTTTACGATCGCCGGAAACTTTCCCGCAGGCTGATTACATTATCATGGAATCAACTTATGGAAACAGCCTGCATGAAAATGTAACCGGTACAGAAGATATTTTACTTGAATGGATTGAAAAAACCTGCATTCAAAATAAGGGCAAACTTATCATGCCTGCCTTTAGCGTGGGTAGAACTCAGGAGATATTGTTTCACCTAAATCAATTGAGCGTTGAAAAACGATTACCTCAAATTCCATTTTTTGTAGACAGCCCGCTGAGTATTGAAGCTACGGATATGGTGAAGCGTTATCCGCAATATTTTAACAGGCGTGTGCAGAATATCTTAAAGAACGATGATGATCCGTTTTCATTCCCCGGCCTCACTTATGTAAAAAGCGTGGAACAGTCAAAATCTTTAAACTATTTAAATGGGCCGATGGTAATCATTTCGGCAAGTGGTATGGCAGACGCCGGAAGAGTGAAACACCACATCAGTAATAATATCGAAAACTCACGTAACGCAATTTTAATGACGGGTTACTGTGAACCGCATTCACTGGGAGGAAGACTTTTAGCAGGCGCACAGGAAGTTGGCATTTTCGGCGTGGAACATCAGGTGAATGCTACAATTGGCCGTGTAAGAAGCATGAGTGCTCATGGCGATTATGAAGATTTGAGCCAATGGCTGGCTTGTCAAAACCCGCGCGAGGTGAAGCAATTATTTTTGGTTCACGGCGAGTTGGACGTTCAGGTGGCATTCAAAAGCCGGCTGGTCAAAAAGGGATTTACGGATGTTTTGATTCCGGAGCGGCATTTTGAAATTGGATTGGCCTGATCAACGAGAAGAATGTGAATTTTGTTTAGCAGTTGCGGATTAAACCACAACTGCTTTTTTTGTAAATAATTGATTATGAATCGCACAACTTTAACGGTTTCCAATCCCTGAAATAACCTGATGGCCACCATTTATTTTCACATTTTTTTTACAATAAAATTGTAGCGATTTTATTTGATGTTGCGTCATTATAGTAAAACGGAGAAAATAGTAAAAAAATGAAAAAGCTATTTACACTGTTGGGTTTTTCTGCAATTTTTGTTATTGTTTTAGCAGGTTGTGGTCCTACAGCACATATAGAAACAAGCAATAACGCAAACTTCGACCAATATCGTTCTTTCGCATGGGCTGCGCCTAAAGGCGATCATAAAGAAAGTTTGGTGGAAGAAAGAATAAAGGATGCAATCAGTTACGAATTACAACGATCGCGCGGATGGAAAGAGGATAACCGCAATCCCGATGTGCTTTTAAGTTATGATATTCTAACTGAAAGGTCTTCGAGGTTACAATCTGATCCGATGTATTCCTGGGGTGGGTTCAGAACTTTCTACAACCCTTATTACAGAAGGTTCTACAACGTGTACTATCCTTCCATGTTAATGGGTTATGACACCTATCAGGTGCCTACCAATGAAGGTACCATCGCCATTACAATGGTAGATACGAAAACTGAAAAAACAATTTTGCAGGGTTGGGCCACCGATGAAGTAAACAGTCGCAGGTTAAGCAGCAGTGAGGTTGACAGGATTGTGGCAGCTATTTTTAAGAAATGGGATTCGCAGGAACGATATGGCGAACGAGCCTATAGCCGTAGCGATGGCCGCTTTGACAGGCGTCTTTATCCTGCAAGAAGATATTAAACTTAGTAGTTTGGTTTGGTAGTTACAATAAGTCCCCGCTATTTTTAGCGGGGGCTTTTTTATAATTGGGTAGTTAACAGAACATTTTAAATGTTTTGTATAATACTTAACAGTTGTTCCAAAACAGAGGCTAAAATTCCAGGTTTTTTCAGAGTTATTGTTTTCGAAAGCATCGTCAATTGATTTGTTGTTAAAAACTGAATGTTCTACTCCGTTTAATTTTCAACCTTTCCGCATGTGGGAAAAATATCCCTCTTCCCGGAACAGGTATTTTTTATGATTGTTTTTTTGAAGGTGTTTCTTTTAAAAAATGTAGATGTAAATCCCCTGCCCACAATCATCAGGTTGTAGCGCATTAGTAACGTGTTTAGATGGCGGCAAAACAACTTAATTATTTGAATTTCTCAGGAACCAGTGCAGCCACGGGATATCTACAAACATTAAAACACAAAATAGTATACAAAATAAAATGACATACGTCATAAACCACTTTCTTTTGTGTAAACCTTTTATACGTTGTACCGGTGAATCGTTCAACAATCCAATTTTCAAATACCACGAAAACAAGAGTGCAAAAAACGGAAAGGTAAGAATGAGTTCTATTTTATTTTTGGCAAGAAATATTGCCAGGAAGAATGCGCAGGTAATCGCGTAGAAAAACATTGAAATCAGTAAACTGTTTTCAGTATAAAATTTAAATGATTTTCT
>MKRO01000233.1:8844-12730 GCA_001896965.1 Sphingobacteriales bacterium 41-5
TAGAGACCTGCTACTTTCGTATCATTTATCATCCTGAGTTCCGCAAAGCGCTTAGTTGCCATCAAAAAAGCGCCACCCATCCAATACGCTATTATTATACTTACGGGCGGTAAGGTATTGATCCAGTCGAGGTCCCATTTTGTATCAGGCGCACCCAACGAAGGCGTTAATATAAACCAGCCCAAGGCAAACCTGATTGGATTGTTGATCGATTCTGAAATAACATCAACATAAGGTTTGTCTTTTGATCGAATTGGCGGTACATTATAAATGATTCCCATTAGCAGGAAGAGGATAGCTGTTGCTAAAAATTTCAGGGTTATAAAAGATGCAAGAGTAATACCTATAATTGCTAATAGTGTATATTCCAGATAGATTAATTTAGGATTAACTGCGCGTTTTACAAGCGACCGTTTCTTTTTTACCGGGTGATGCCTGTCGTATTCAATGTCAAGAAACTCGTTAATTACATAATTGGCTGATGCTATAAAACACGCGCTCAAAACCCCAATTAAAATATTTGATAAAATTTCCGGAGTTAAGGGCGTTTGGAAATAGGCGTAAGCGAAAACCATTCCGGGGATCATAAATAGGTTTTTGATCCAATTGTCCGGTCTAGCAATTTTTATATAGTCCCGAAACTGAGCCTCCGATTTTCCTTCATTAGTTAAATGAAATTGCTGCCCCATAAGTTGGTTGTCCATCAAAAGTTATTAAGTTGTTTTAACAGGTTATTTATTTTATGAATTGCTCTTGCTTTATTTTTGGGAATTAAAACATAATCCACGGAAGCATTTATTGCGCATAATCCGTCCCTACTATATCTATCGCCAATAAAAACCACTTCCTCTTTTGGAACCGACAGAACTTCGCAAATATAATTAATTCCTTTTGGACTAGGTTTAAAGCAACCAATACAGGCATCGGTAGATGAAACAACAAGGTTGGTTGAAAGCCGGAGAGCATTCAATTTTGCAGCAACGGGATAATCAGAATAAACAGCTATCAAAATCCCTTTGCCTCTTAAGGCGGCAAATAAATCAGCGATTCCCGGATAAATACATCGCGGCAGGTATTTTAGTGGCTCGTTGTAAATCCATTTTTCAATAACTTTTTTTATAATTTCAACTTTTGTGTTTGTTTTGACTGCGCACCATTTATATTGCTCCTCGTCAAGATCGGCGCTACAATATCCGTGGTATTTTTCTCGAAGTTTTCTAAACGAGTAGAGTATGTACAACTCTTTAATTTTAGAGGGTCTTCTGATGTAATACCTTAGTAGGTCGCTTAAAATAAACCTCCGCAATTTGTATTGATTATATAAAGTGCCATCCAAATCAAAAATAAAAAGCTTTTTATTTCTACTAATTAATTGAATGGCCTGGTCGATATTTTTTAGTTTTAAAGAAGTATTCATTAGCCCCATTAGTAATCGTAAAACTCTAACTTTGTTGGGCTGCAAATATAGATTGAGAATGTTGAAATCTGAGCAGCACTCCAACAAAATATTTCAAATTGGCCTCACAGATTTTTTATCGGTCTTGGAATTCTTCTTAGCTTGTACTTCTCTTTGCTGAACCGGTTTTTGTGGATTGATGAAGTTTATTTTAGCGCAAATGGTAGTGTCAAAATTCAGGGCGATTGTGAAACAGGTACGTTCGTTTAAAACCGCCGACGCTGTTGCGATTTGTTTCGAATTATATTAAACTGATCAGGCTGTGAAAATTCCAGGTCTATTTAAATGGATAAGGGTCTTTGCTGTTTTTTGTAAGTAAAAAGCGCTTTGTTAGCAATTTTCTTATGGGTTCGTCGTACAACTTTAAACATACATAAGCCAGTAAAATATTTCCAAAGAACAAGAAAAGGGCTATGGGCCAGGCTTGAGTAAACGTGATCTTTTCGTCTCCGCCCCACAACCAGGCGTAAAACAGGTACATGAAAGGATAGTGCACCACATACAACGGATATGAGATATCGCCCAAAAATTTACTGATTTTAGAGGATCCTTTTTCTGATGTTTTGCCAGAAGCGCCTAAATACACAAGTATTGGGAAAATGATAATAGTGCATAAAGAGTCGTATATACCGTTCATCCACGGAGCTTCACTTCCTCCGATATGCGGTACCGATAGAAAGGCGATGATTGCAAGGCTGCATATCCAAAAAGCACCCCTGATCTTTATCGGCTTAAAATTACGGGACATTAGCAGGCCGACAGAAAAGGCAAACAGTAGCCGTAAAAAGCCGCCAACCAGGTTATAATCCGCCATTGACCAGCCCACGCCCAAATGCCCGTAACCGGAGAAGTTGCCTATTGCAAAGGAAGCTAACCCAATTGCCGATAATCCCACAAGCATCCTAAGTGCTTTTGTAGAAAGGCGGCGAAGAAACAGCGCATAAAGAATGTTTCCGATATACTCGAAAAAGAGGGACCAAAGAGGCCCGTTCAAAGGGTACATCTCGCCATTGCCGCGAACTTCAATACCCGAGCCCGGTGCAGCTGGGATTAGGAAAAGCGTGGCGAGCATAGCGAGCATTACCAGCGAAGTGGGTACGGGCGTGCCGTCCCATTTTTCGCTGCCTTGTATAAAAAAGGTAATGACGCCTAACAAAACGCCCATAATAATCATTGGATGCAAGCGGATCAACCTGCGTTTGAAAAAATCTTTCACCGTCATTTTTTTCCACCGGTCGTCATAAGCATATCCAACAACAAACCCCGAGAGGATAAAGAAGAAATCAACTGCTAAGTATCCATGATTAAACCGTTGATCGATGGGGCTTGTGGCAAATCCTTCGAAAACATGATACCAGATTACCATGAGGGCAGCTACGCCCCGCAGGCCGTCAAGTATGGCATAGTGAGGCTTTGTATCTGCGAATGACGCCGAAGAAATTTTTATTTCTGACATTGAATAAAGTCGTTAATTAAAATATCCGATAAAGATAATGGAATGGGTTATTTAAAGCATTAGCGGCTCAAAAGTTTATTACCTTGAGTTCTTATTTTAAGGGTGTAGGTAGGTAAATTTGCAAAAGATATGGATCAGTCTGAAATCATAAAATTAGCTAAGGAAATTACTTCCAAAAAACGAAGGGGATAGTCTGTTTCTTAATTTATACGGTGAACGAAACGGGCATGAAATCACCGGTCGAATTTTTAGGCTTACAAATACCGATCTTCTAACAAAAAGCGAGAAGAAAAGAACACACGAGTTGGTGGCTGCATTAAGGTTTGTGGGTTAATTGCGTTTTATTACAAAATCTTTCCGCTATGGCTCCAAATGGCAATAAAAAACCGTATAACTAATTAAACTTAAATTAATTATACGGCAGATTTCGTACCGCGTACGGGAATCGAACCCGTGATTCATCCGTGAAAGGGATGCGTCTTAACCCCTTGACCAACGCGGCGTTATCCCGTTTTTTGGGAGTGCAAAGATAGGGGCGCGGCATGTTACAGCCAAAAAATTTTATGAAATACTTATTTAACAGTTGCATGTGATTAAAATCATGCTCATCGAAAAATGTTTTAACCTTAAAATAGCTAACTTTACGCCTCCAAAAAGTTCTTACATAAACTAAATTATACAAAAACTATGAGTACAGTAAAAGTGGCCATCAATGGCTTCGGAAGAATCGGCCGTTTGGCTTACCGCCAAATCTACAACCAGGATGGTATTGATGTTGTTGCAATCAATGATTTAACCAGTCCAAAAGTATTAGCACATTTATTAAAATATGACTCTTCTCAAGGCGGGTTTAAACAAGATGTAAAACATACCGAAGATTCAATTATCGTTAACGGCGACGAAATTAAAATATACTCTCAAAAAGACCCTTCGCAAATTCCATGGAAAAACCATGATGTAGATGTAGTTTTGGA
>MKRO01000234.1:0-3992 GCA_001896965.1 Sphingobacteriales bacterium 41-5
AAAATGTTATTATCGTATAACACTAGCATCTCTCTTTTCCCATCTGCCACTACATCGTCAATCAATAATTTTATCTGCTTGTTATTGAGCTGTTCTTTAAACTAAACCTCATAAAGTTAACTTACGCCACTTTCAAATCCTTCCTTGTGTTCATAACACTAGCATTTTGCAGATGTGAGTTTTCGGGAACCTTTAATTTATACTCCTTGTTAAATACTTCCTGGGAAACCTTAAAATGGGATGAAAGAGTGCGGATGACATCCTTGGATAGCCCTTTTTTATAATTGAGGATATCGGAAATGTAACCTTTGCTTACGCTAAGCAATTTGGATAGATCAATGGCCTTCATGTTGTGGTCTGCCATTAGTGATTTTAGAATAGCGATAGGATCCAGGGTTTCAAAAGCGTTATGTTCCTCATCATATTTTTCAATCAGCAGTGTTAGGAGATCAATTTCTTCTTTCACCTGTTTTGTTTTCTTTGCTGAGAAATCCAGGTCATGAAGCATCTGGCAATATTCATCATACTGCTTTTCAGATTTTATTACCTTGTATTTTAAGGCTTGCATAATTTTTCTTTTAACAATCAAAAACTGTAAATTGTTGATTGCTCTTGCAAAGCTTATCATAATCCGCATGGCTACCAATCCAACACACGTACAACCTGATACTGGTTTCGCCAAAAGAATATTTACAGATCATTCTAAACCTATTCCGGCTAATTTCAAAAACAACCCTTTGTGAACTGTTGCCTAATAAATCTACTGAAGGGAAAGTGCGCTTGATATCTTCCGGGATATTCCAATCTGCCAACTTAGCTTTTGAAAGCCATTCTTCAAAAGAAGTTTTACTGCTACTATTCCTGGTTATGAAAACCCTGATCGTTTTTTCTTTAATAAGATGCGCTTTCATTGCCCTTACAAATTTACGATAAAGTTCACAAAAAGAGAACTTTATTTTTAGAATAAAACAGGATTTTTTATTGTACCGTGAAACGCCAAATTGGAACCTCAAAACCCAAATAATTACGCTGACCTTTTACTTCCAAAAGTAAGAAGATTTGATACAGAATTATACAGATTGTTTTCTTATAATTTCTCGAAACTCTTTACTGGTAATGGTTTTAGGTTTACTTTTCTTTACAAGTAGTTTACAATGTTTATAACTTTTTTGTCAACATATTTTCATTTTTTTTACATTTGTGTATTATCAGTTTACGTTGATACAGTTCTATAATTTATTATTTAAAAGATACACGGCAAGTATTTTTTATTCAGATATTAACGAGGAGTTCCTATCCCCCAGCTTCGCAACAAAGGGCCGGGATGCGCGTTTTACGTACATTCCAGCCGTATCAGTTTTGGAACTTGTGTATCACTTTCAAATTTTGAAATCATGATACAAGAAAAAGACTGGTTTTTTCTCTCAAAAACAAAATCTGTGTGAGCAGCATGACCGTAAATACGCAGAGTAATTCTCATGAAGATTAATCGACACTCAAAACTGTAGAAATTTATTCGCTGTTTGAAAGGTCCGTTATAACGATAGGAATAAAAAATGATTTCTCATGACATAAAAGGTTATGCATGAAATCAATCACGAACTACTTTATCAATGGGTAGTCATCCTTGTTGTTGCAACTGTGCCTTCCATTCTTCTCCGTCATCGCCCTTATACCCATCTAATTTAACCAGAAAACTTTTTGCAGGGAAGAACGGGGTAATATGAATGTCGAGAAATATATGATCTTTTTGGTTCTCGTCTCTTTCAAACCGAAGTATCTGAAATTTTTCAATCAATTTATCCGGCCCTTGAATTCCGTCGAGGAATTTGACAATCTGGGAGCGTAAATTGGTTTCCATTTTAGTGTTCCAAAGTTCAAATGCTCTGCGGTTCAGAAAATCAGAAAGTACTTTAGCAATGAAATCAAATGTGCGAACAACCGAATAGGTCTGCATACCGAGGTTATCGCCGGTAAACAACGTTTTTGCGGAAAACGGCATCACCTTTCCCCATTCGCCTACGAGTGGAACAAGCCCCACGTTCTCAAGAGCAGAAATTTCTTCTTTCTTTTGGTCAAATCGTACAGCGTCCACTTCATCAATGCTTCCATATGTCTTTCCCGCAACTGGCTGACTTAATTTTGTAACGTGCATCTTTCCGGCAAGGGCTGCAGATCCCGGAACATACACATCTTCTTCTTCACCTATTTCTGCTTTTTTACCTCGGCCTACAATGTAGTTACATGTCATCATTACATTGGCTTTATGAGGATCTCCACCAGTAAGATTCGCATCAGTAAAAAGGTCAAGAACGTCGTCTGGAGTTTCAATATTTTCAAAGTCAGTAATCAGCATTACTTTATTATTGTACGCAATCTTACCCCATTTATCCACTACAGTATTGGATTTGAGGTATCCTGGTATAACAAGCATGGAATAGTTCTGCCGCAGATCAAGCCGATCATATTTCTGCTTCAATTCTTCAGCAACATACTCAATAAACCTCGGCTCGTCAAGGTCAGTCAGTTGATCCATACTTGCATTCATCAGCACCACATTTTTTAATTTCGGTGATTCTGTATTTTTATAAAATAAATGTACAGAACGATAGGATGCCTCAAGTTCACGAGTACTTTCAAGCACTTTTTTAAGATTGGATTTTAAAAGCCCTTCCGCTATTTCTGCTTTTTCGGAGGCTTTCTCTGCCATTTCTCCAACCGTACTATTATTTGTTAGCAACTCAATCCAAAGGTCCAATTTCATTTTCAAATCCTGTCGTTGCCCCTTTTTGTTTGAATCGGTCAAGAAAATATTTTTCTTGGCCTTCCTGAGGGGATTCAGGTTGTCGACGCCATCAACAATTGCCTCAAGGAAATCGAACCCGCCAACTTTAACTAATGTGCTCAACGAAGTCTCTATGGATGGCATTTCCTGAGTTTCCAATACTTTTTCCTGCTGTTGGAATTCGGCTCCGGTGGTGTTCAATTCTTCAGGCATAAGATTTAGGTTTATTATTGAATAAAATGAATTACTAAATAAAAAATAATTAATGAGGATTACTATTGATTTTCCAATTCGGCCGCTAATGCTTTTAGTGCATTAATAAAAGCGGCCTTATTTTCCGTGCTATCAATAACATTTTTGAGAGTTTTATTAGATTTCAACTGTTTGATGATTTTCAGATAGGCATCGTTTTCGACACTCAGGTTCTTGAGGTAGTCGCTGTTATTAGTGAGGTTTTTAACGTCAAAATCGCCCAAGCCGCCGAATTGGAAATTTTCTTTTAGGGTAGAGCCATCTTCTTTATCAAGTTCAACCTCGACAGCGGGTTTAAAATGTTCAAAAACCTGTTCAACTGAGCTTAACCCTTCCACAATTTCAGGTCTTATCGGATCGTTCTTGGTAAGTTTTTGAATAAACATTGTCTTGTTTGGAGAGATTTCTACAAATCCTTCTCCAACTGCGTCGGGAGCAAAAATCGTTGTCGCAATCCCTGGTTTTACTTGAGGCATATTTCAATTTTTAGGTTATGGGATAATAATACTAAACTTAAAAATACAATAATTTTTTAAAAAAATATTGTTTTCGTTAATGAATGAACCAAGTCAGTTGCTCATCATCCAGATCAACCTCCAGCGAACTTCCTCGTTTTAACTGGCCTGAAACGATGTATTTGGATATTGGCCGCCTCAGTCGGTTGCGAATGACTCCTGAAATCTGACGAGCTCCATACTTTGGGGTGAACCCTGTAAGTGCGAGATTTTGCTTAGCCTCGCTTGTAATACTAAGTCCAATCCCCATTCGATCTAATGCATCAAATAACCCCTTCGACTGTATATCAAATATTCTGACAATATTCTTTTCATTGATTGGGGCGAATGGAACTATTTCAGTAAGTCTTGCTAGAAATTCCGGCCGAAAATATTTTGACATAATTTCCATGAGTTTATTAGATGAAGGGATTTCTCCTTTATCAAATTGTTATGTGATC
>MKRO01000234.1:4025-5939 GCA_001896965.1 Sphingobacteriales bacterium 41-5
ATGAGTGAATTGGAAAAATCACCTTCTTTGCCCAGGCGGTCATGCATTACACCTTCGTCTAGAATTTGCAGAAACGTATCAAACACCGAAGGGTGTGCTTTTTCAATTTCATCAAATAATAGTACACTATAAGGTTTCTGCCTGATCTTATTTACCAGCATACCGCCCTCCTCGTAACCCACATAACCGGGTGGTGCCCCATATAATAAAGCGGCAGAGTGCTCTTCCTTAAATTCCGACATGTCAAAGCGGATCATAGCCTTTTCATCGTTAAATAAAAACTCAGCAAGCGATTTGGTAAGCTCGGTTTTGCCGGTGCCTGTGGGCCCCAGGAAAAAAAATGATCCAATTGGCTGTCCTTTTTTGTTCAATCCACTGCGGGCTTCCAAAACCGCTTCTGAAAGTGTTTTCACCGCGTAATCCTGCCCAATGACCCTTTTTTGGAGATGGGTTTCCATGTTCAACAATTTTTCCTTTTCCTGAGCCTGAATCTTCCCAAGGGGAATCCCCGTTTTGTATGAAACCACCGAAGCGATATCTTCTTTCGTTACTTCACTTCGGTTGTCTGCAGCAAATAATTTCAATTTGTCCAATGATTCGTGAATATAGCTTTCAAATTCTGCAGCAGTTTCAAATTTATCAGGTTGAGCCTCGTTTTCTAGTTTTCCTAATAACACCGGGCTGATTTTGTTATGAATAACACTGTTGAGCCATTTTAAATCGGCAAATCGATCAATTTCCTGTAATTCAGTATTGCTGCTAATCTCTTCAAACTCTTTGCCCAAGTTATCCAGATCTGTTTTATTCGTGTCTATCATTAATTTGATAGCAGCCATCGTGCGATCCATCAGGTCAATTGCTGCATCTGGAAGGCGTTTATCCTTGAGGTATCTTTTTGACAACTGTACTGCGGCCTGAATGGCAGCTGGTTCAATGATGAGGCCATGATGTTCTTGAAATTTGGGCGCCAGCCTTTGCAACATTTTTTCAGCCGCGTTAGTGTCTGGTTCTGATACGGTCAATACTTCGAATCTACGGGAAAAAGCCTGGTCTGGTTCAATAAATTTTCTGTATTCATCATTGGTAGTTGCACCGATTACAGTAAGTTCACCCCTTGCTAGCTCCGGTTTCAGCAAATTGGCGGCACCACCTCCAATACTACCACCTTTATTATCCAGAAGGATGTGAATTTCATCAATGAACAAAATAGCTTTAGCATATTGTTTTACTTCTTTTATTATATTTTTAAGCCGGTCTTCTACTTCCCCTTTATAGGATGCACCGGCTATCAAGGTGCCGAGGTCCAATTCAAACAAGATAGCATCATTTAAAAGGGTTGGTACGTTTTTATTTGCAATATCCTGCGCAAAGCCGTCAATAAGGGCCGTTTTTCCTACACCTGCCTCGCCAGTAATGATGACATTGGGCTTTGTACGGCGGCATAAAATTTCCATCATCATTCTCGTTTCTTTGTCCCTACCAATGATGGGGTCGTTCTTCCCTTCCCGGGCCATTGCCGTACGGTCAACACAATATTTAAATAATGCTCCGGAAGGAGTATTTGAAACTCCTTCATTTGGGACCGATCCCGAAACGGCTTTCTGAATGCCGTCTTCTTTAAAATAGATTTCAAAAATTTCTTTTTCTTTTACAGGGAATGTTTTTAACTGATCAGCTGTAAAAGCTATCCCCGGCTTTGCAATGGCTGCCAGAATAGTTATGGGCGTTATATAATCGAGTCCTAATTTGAGTCGGACATTATCTGCTTCTTCAAAAACATTTTTTATGCCCTGATCTCCTCCAAGAGTATCTTTTATTTTTCCAGTCTTTGGGTTTTCATCCATTCTAATCTCTGACCATTCTAAAATATAGCCGGTGTCCTTACCAAGAGATTCCAGAAAAGCAGAAAGTCCT
>MKRO01000235.1:0-717 GCA_001896965.1 Sphingobacteriales bacterium 41-5
AAAAGTTATTAAAACAGCGAGCGCGATGGGAGCATCAATATTTAAAAAACGGTTTTTCAATCCTTTCCAGGCGCTCACAAAAAATTCTGTGGAGCAATAAAAAAATACCGGCAACGCTAAAATAAAATTGATGTACCGAAAAGCCGCTCCAACTTTGCCCTCCATATAACTGCCTATGGCAAAGTACTCGGGAAGGCTCATCATCATGATATTCGCAAAACAAAAACCCGCTATGCCAATTTTGAGCAAGCGGGTGCGATTATAGTACCCCGGCTTTACATTGCCCATATCCTGTAAGCTAATGTGCGGCTCATAGCCAATGGCAGTAAGCGTTTCTACCACTTTACGAAGGGTTGTGTCATTGTTTTCAAAAACGATAAACGCTTCTTTTCTTGCAAAATTCACCCGCGAAGAAACCACGCCCCTATTAATACGATGGATATTTTCAAGCAGCCACAGGCAGCTGCTACAATGCATTTGGGGCAGGTAAAAACTCACATGAGTTTGCTTACCATCAGTAAACTGGATAAGTTTTTGTGTAATTTGGCCATCGTCAAGAAAACTGAATTTATCAGCCCTTACCTTTATTTTTTGCGTGAGGCCGGGATTATTGTTGAGGTCATAATATTCGCAAAGATCATTCTGATTTAATATTTCATAAACCAACTTACAACCCTCACAGCAAACAAATTTATCCTCGAGTTTTATTTTTTCACG
>MKRO01000235.1:792-4834 GCA_001896965.1 Sphingobacteriales bacterium 41-5
AATTTAAAAAGCCAGCGAGTCGGGTTCTAAAATATCTTTATCATCGCATTTTTCCGCCCGTTCTTTTTGCAATTTAGCAATGAATTTGTAAAACGAATCTTTTTTGCAAAAATAATTGTCTTTGAAAAAATTAATGGTTTCTCCCAAAGGATTTACGAGGGTATCTTCAAGTTCTACTTCCAAATCAAGAATTTTGTTTCTCACACACTCTTCTTTTTTCTTTAAAAGATCGTGTAATTCATTAATGCGAATATTCTGGGGGATTGCTGCGCCCATCTCATCAAATAATGTCTTTATTCCGGGGAAAACCAATTTCAGTTCGTATTTTTTGAGGGAATGAATTTCCTCCTTTAGCACCTCAAAAATATCAAAAGCTTTTTCAAGACTTTCGGTATCAGTTTCGTTTTTTTTATATGTACTTACTTTATGAAAAAGTAATTCAATACCAGGATACAAATCATCTGTTATTTCCTGAATTATTTTCTGAACCTGAGGGAAAGATGACATGTGTAACAATTTTACACAAATCTCTCCAAATCAATTCTTAAAAAAAATGATAGAACGTTAATTTAAATATGATTTTCATCACATTTAAATTGCCATTACACCCAGAAATGATCACTCCAGCTGCTATCAAAATCCTCGTGCGGCGCGGATTCATGAACCTTTATTGCACCGGCATAAACTTCAAAACTTTGCTGCTGCTCAATATGGGGAAATAATTCACGTTCTTCAAACCTGATGTGTGCATCAAGCTCAGACACGAATGCGGTAAGGGTTTCCGCTTGTTGCCCGTCTTTAAGCTCCTTCAATTTTTGCCTGATGGACGCATGTTCCTGTTCTGCCCGCAGGCGCAAAGAATCATCTTTGGCCAGTAAACCGAACAGTTCTTTTTCTTCATTTTCAAAATGGGGAAGTATTTCTACATCGCTCGCTGCCAGAATATATTCCGCCATCCTTTTGTTATCAATATTCTTGGCGATGCCCTGCTTTACTTTCCAACTAAGTAGCAGCCCAAAATGGTGCTCTCTTGAAAATTGAACCAACGCATCGTGACGTTTAATAGGAGGCATAAGTTAAAAAAGATTTTAGTAAATAAAAGAGATAATGCTTTATCAGACCAGCGGCCGTGCAGAATTATTGCGATAATAATTCAGTTTACTCACAAATATCACCGCCATTTTATCGGCACGCCATTTAATTTCATCAGCTTTTTCGCCAGAAAAAAGATCATTAACGGTTTCGCGAAAAATGCCCAGCCAAACGTCAAAGTGTCGTTGATCAATCGGCATGGTCGCGTGTGGCGGAAAAGGAGCACCAAAATAAGTATGATCATCCAGAAGAACGGTTTGCCAAAAACGGTACATTTTTTCCAAATGTTCGGGCCAGCGGTCACCGATTCGCTCGTCAAACACCGGACCGATGAATTCGTTCTCCCTAACCTTTGAATAAAAAGTGTTGACTAAGAGCTGAATGTCATCAATGTTTGTAATATCCTTTTGCACAGTTTCCATCCTACAAAATTACAAAATAAATTGTAGGCAAGTAATGACCGAAGTCATAAGGGTTCCATTAAAAACTGTTGAACAATGTGATTAGTAGAGCAGGTTAGCCGTTCTGATGAGTTTATCCAGATTTACGATTTTGATCTTTTTACCCTTCAACTCAATAATCTTATCATGATTAAACTCTGATAAAAGCCTGATGGCGCTTTCAGTAGAGGTACCAACGAAATCGGCGATTTCTTCGCGGCTAAACTGAACGTTTATCGTTTCGCCGTCATTCTCAAAGCCATAAGTTGCTTTGAAAAACAACAAAGCCTCGGCCATGCGTTCACGAACGTTCTTTTGAGAAAGAGAAACAATGTGTTCTTCTGCACCCTTAAGGTCGTCACATATTTTTTTAAAAACGGCAATGCAAAGCTTGTGGTTGGAGAACACAAGGTTCATAAAATAATCTTTCTCAATAAAGCAAAATTCCACGTCTTCAATAGCGGTGGCAGTAGCGTGGTAGCGGTCGTTTGAAACCAATGCCCTATAGCCCAATATATCACCTGCCTTATGCAGCCTTAAAATTTGCTCTTTGCCGTCGGGTCCTGTTGTGCTCAGTTTGATTTTACCTTTATTAATGCAAAACAGTCCCATCGGCAGGCCATTCTCAGAAAAGATGATCTGTCCACGTTTTGCAGAACTGCAGGATTTGTGCCTTGCCATTTCGTCCATCTCCTCAGTACTCAGGTCTGCGAAAAGGGAATTTTGATTAAGCTTACAATCCATACAAATAGGAGATTGAAATTGACCGGTAAAACTCACAACGAATTATTAATTTAACAATTACAGCCAAACAGGCGTGCGCAAATATATAATTTCTTCCACAAATAAAAATGGCCAAAAAAAATTGTTAAAAAAGAGTTGGATATTACAAATACCGTGTATTATACGAAACAAATCGTAAATTGCGAGAAATGTGTTTTATGGCTGAAATTAAAATGGTAAAACCAACAGAAAGTGAGCTTGAGATTCTACAGGTGCTGTGGGAAAAAGGGCAGGCTACGGTTCGAGATGTTCATGAAAGATTACTAACGATAAAAGGCGTTGGCTATACCACTACGTTAAAACTCATGCAAATAATGTATGAAAAGGGTTTGGTAAATCGTGATGATAGTAGTCGCACCCACATTTATATGCCGGCCTGTGATAAAGAACATACCCAAAAAGCATTACTGGGTAAATTTATCAGCAACCTTTTTGGAGGTTCTTCTTCCCAGTTGGTATTACAGGCTTTGGGAAACCATAAAGTAAGTGAAAAAGAACTTGACGACATTCAACAACTGCTTGACGAATTAAAACGCAAATAAATATGCTACCCGATACGATGCTCCGTTTTTTATCAGCGCTTGGAAACAGCGTATTAAACAGTTTTTGGCAACTGGGTTTGTTATGGCTCGGTATCATCATCATTTCAAAATACCGAAATAATCTATCGTCCGGAGTCTTAAGTAATTTAAGTTTTTCAGCGCTTACAATTGGTTTCATCGCATTTATTGCAACTTTTTTCGTTTCCTTAAGGACGCCTGACGCCGATGCAGGGATTTTGGTTTGGATCGCCAATAACAGGGCGCTTGAAATTATTATCAATTATGCCGCGGCGGCTTACCTGTTGCTACTTGTAGTACCTGTGGCAAAATTTGTTAGAGGATATAATCAGGTTCATCTTTTAAGGCGAAAACGTTTATCCCGGGCACCGGGTATTTACAAAATATTTATGCTCGATGCAAAAAGTTACCTTGGCATAAAAAGAAAAGTACAATTATGGGTTTCTGAAATTGCGGAAGCACCTTTAACCATCGGATTTTTTAAACCGATAATTTTATTACCGGTGGCAATGATTAATAACTTGTCCACCGCGCAAGTTGAAGCCGTTATTTTACACGAGCTCGCTCATATTAAAAAGAACGATTACCTCATCAATTTTATCGGCCAGTTGATTATTACTGTACTTTACTTCAACCCGTTTGCGAAGGCCCTGTTTCAGATTCACAACCTCGAAAGAGAAAAGCACGCTGATAACACGGTATTGCAATTTGAATATGATCATCATCAATACGCAACAACACTGTTACAACTGGCAAAGCAAAACTTTGTAAACACCCAAAAATTTACCCTTCAGGCATCAGGAAACAATGCTCATTTATACAATCGAGTTAGGTGGATAATTGATAAAAAAGAAAGGACAGCGCCGCCGTTGAAAAAAGTTATTGCTTCGTTGGGAATGATTGTACTTTTTCTATTGCTCTCTCCTACACTTCAAAATATTAAAAAAACCGGGCTGGTTGGCTCGCTGCTGTCAAATGCAGAACCTCCTTCAATTACTTATGCGGCAGCATCTACCGAAAAAGATAGTGATTTTGAAATACGCCGAATACCCATAACCGTTGCGGAACTGGCTGTCAAACCAGTTTATTTAAAAGAAATTGAAAACACTGAGACAGGGAAGGTAGAAATTTTAACACCGGCGGACATTCCGGAGAAATCCTCCCCAG
>MKRO01000235.1:4854-7510 GCA_001896965.1 Sphingobacteriales bacterium 41-5
CCAATGTGCAACAATCAATCTCAGCCGTTAAAAAAATATTCGTAGAAAGCAATTGGCAGCAAATTGAAAATAGTCTTGCAGAAAGTGTAACCTCTGAACAAAAAGCCATTTTAAAAGAAGCATTTAAAACAAGGATCAACGAAGCTGATTGGATGAACCAGGCAAACCTGTTGCGACTTGAATACCATAGCATAAATTGGGAAAAGGCAAAGGCGCATCTGAACCTTGATGTTGCCTACATTAAGTTAGACAGCATTTACAATCATTACAGCACGATGTTAGAGAAGTACAATGCCGTACAACAGGAGATCAAAAATGACAGCCTCGATGAAATCAACCGAAAAATTGCTGACACCCGCATCATTTTAATGAAAGCCGATAGTATTCGCAAAAAGCGGATTATTGAGCTTTAATCGCCCGTTTAAACATTTTCTATTTTGGTCCCGTTTGGCACTGGTTGTAACATTTATGGGAGTGATGCACAAAATATCTATCGCAGTATTGTTCATTTTTTCCACAGCGTTTAAAGTTGTAAATTTGCTGATACAATTCAATCGCTATGCACGTTACTTCAAAGAACCGGTTTAAGAAATTAATTGTTATTGGCGACCGGCTTTTAATTAAACCTTTAAAACCAGATGAAAAAACTTCCACCGGACTCTACCTGCCGCCCGGTGTTCAGGAAAAAGAAAAAGTACAACAGGGGTACGTAATTAAAACCGGGCCGGGGTACGCCATTCCCATGCCGGTTGACGATGAGCCTTGGAAAAGTGATGATGAGCAGGTAAAATATGTACCCCTGCAAGCCCGCGAAGGCGATTTGGCCATCTTTCTTTTAAGCGGCGCTACCGAGGTCATTTACGAAAAAGAAAAGTATTTGATCGTTCCACAAAACGCCATTTTAATGCTGGAACGCGAAGAAGATTTTTGACCCCGGCTGTAAAACACATGGCTTCAAATTTGCCTGCCCGAATGGTACAGGCGGGTGTCGCATTCTTTTACTGATGTACAAATAGTATCTTAAACTACCGAACTAAAAAATATAGAATATGAAAGGTTATAAAACAAACATTGAGCAGGACACATTGAGTAACGAAAATTTTCGCAAGGTGCTTTACACTGCAAAACATCTGCAATTAGTATTAATGACTCTTAACCCCGGTGAAGAAATCGGCTCCGAGGTTCACAAAGAAAATGACCAGTTCTTTCGGTTTGAAGGGGGACAAGGTAAAGTTATCATCGATGATAGTAGCTACGATGTTGAAGATGGCGATGCTGTTGTAATCCCCGCGGGCAGCCGTCATAACGTCATTAACACCGGCGACAGCGAACCTCTTAAAATGTACACTATTTATGCACCGCCGCATCATAAAGATGGTATCATACGGGCTACAAAAAAAGAGGCGGAAGAAAACGACCAGGAATTTGACGGGCAAACAACCGAGTAAATTTATTTCTCTTTTTTTTCATCGTCAATCTTTTCCTCAGGGTCAGGCACTGCTTTTTTCGAAAGCAGCTCACCTTCGTTTGCTTCTGCCGAGTTGGGCGCCGCAGTTACAGGACCTGAATAAACAAACTCGTTCATATAAATATCGTACAGCACAATAATATAGTTAATAAGCAAAGGCCCGATTACTAAGCCCACAAAACCAAATAGGCCCAACCCAACTAATACGCCTAAAATAGTAATTACCGGGTGTACGTCGCCCATGCGCTTCAGAAGTGTGATGCGCGCCAGGTAATCCACGTTTCCGGTAATAATAAGGCTGTAAAGCGCAACAAGTAATGCGTTTGCCGTATCGCCTGTTGCGTACATGTAAAGAACAAGCGGCACCCAAACCACCATCGTTCCTACGACAGGGAAAAACGCAAAAACGCCTGTTAAAAATCCGTAAAGCCCCCAGTCTTCTACGCCAAAAATAGCATACCCAATTGTGGCCACAACACCCTGAATAATCGAAATCAAAGGGATACCGATTGTATTTGCAATCACCATTTTTTTTGTTTCATAAGAAAGCAACTGAATATTATTCCTCTTCAGTGGAATAATTCGATTCACGTATCTTTCCATTTCACTGCCATTAACAAGCATTGCATATAAAATAAACAACATGATGGCAAGATTTGAAATCACATTCAAACTACTATTCAACAATTTAGGAAGTGTTTCCGTTAGCTTATTGATACTGTTTGAGAGGGTAGTTTCAGAAATTAATTTGATACCGATTTTTTGTTGAATCCCATCGATAGTTTGCTTGGCGGTTTCTATAATTGCATTTGGATTCTCCATGATGGCGCTTATCTTAGGGGTTACCAAAGTAACTGCAATTGCCACGGGAATACCAATGATGAGTAAATAAAATATGATGAAACCCATTGCTGTCCAGCCCTTCTTCCACTTTTTCTGGTAAACCAACTGAAAGTATTTGGTTCTGCTAACAATATAAAGCGTAACAGCACCCAGCAGGCCAGGCAAAAAAGTTGCCAATTCTTTTACGGAAAGAAAAATTAAACCTACTATGATTAGAAGCATTAAAACCTGCTTGATTCTCTCGTTGAACAATTGCTGCATTTTGCAATTTTATTTAATGGCTAAGAGCCTGTTTAAAAATGTTTTATTAAAATCCTTATAGCAGATAATTTGACCATTTCTTCG
>MKRO01000236.1:0-4045 GCA_001896965.1 Sphingobacteriales bacterium 41-5
GCTTGCTAAGCCCGAAAAAAGAGTGATACGTGTGTGGCCGCACGATAGAGTGGGGAAATAACCACAATAGCTGTAGTGTTTGGTATTTTGGGCGCGAAGCTGTTCGATACCTTCGAAAACTGGGATTCGTTTGTGAAAGACCCGTCTTCCATCTTCTCCATGTCGGGCCTTACTTTTTATGGCGGATTGATTTGCGCGGGCATCGCGCTTTGGTGGTACACAAAAAAACACAATATCAATTTCTGGCATTTTACTGATGTGTTGGGTCCGATTATGATGATGGCCTACGGAACCGGCCGCATTGGCTGCCAGGTTTCGGGCGATGGCGACTGGGGTATTTACAACTCGGCGTTTAAAACTTCATCAGCCGGGGGTATTTTTCCAGCGGCGCAGGGCGAATTTCAACAAGTGCTGGCCAATAATGCCCCGTTTTTTTCAAGTCACGGGTCTCATCATGCATTTTTTCCTAAACCCGGCGCTCTGAGTTTTTTACCGGATTGGTTTTTCGCCTACGATTTTCCACATAATGTTAACGAATTTGGAACCCCTTTAGATGGTTGCACCGGAGCATATTGTATGCATTTGCCCGCACCTGTATTTCCAACTTCACTGTATGAAATTATCGTTTGCCTCATTTTGTTCGGCATTCTATGGATGATGAGAAAGCGAATCAGAATTCCGGGCTTATTATTTGGCATATACCTGGTTTTTAATGGGTTGGAAAGATTCATCATTGAAAAAATAAGGGTAAACGTAAAGATGAATTTCCTGGGTATGGAGATCACACAGGCCGAACTTATTTCTTTCGGGCTGATAATTCTGGGTGTCATCATTATCATTTACAGTTGGAAGAAAAACAAGCCTGTTTCCCCCGTTGCAAAAACTCCTTAGCTTTTAATAAAATTATTTTATATTGTTGTTGAAACATTTTATTATTGATTCTGTTAGGAATGTTAGATGGTAAGTTGTTTTGAATAATTTCTTTAAAAATTGTAACTTCGCACGTTTTTAGTGAAGTTTGCGATTAATTTTTGCTGAATTTGCAGCGATTTCACCAAATCGGCGGTCTTACAAAAAAGTACAATAAGTTTATAATAATATATGCGCCAGCTTAAAATTGCTACACAGATTACTAACCGGGACTCCCAGGCAGTTGAAAAATATCTACAGGAAATTTCCAAAATTTCCATGATTACACCGGAGGAGGAAACCACACTTGCCCAAAAAATTAAAATGGGCGACCAGCGGGCTTTGGACAAACTCGTTCAGGCCAACCTGCGTTTTGTGGTATCTGTGGCCAAGCAATACCAGCATCAGGGCCTTTCGCTAAGTGATTTGATAAACGAAGGGAACCTTGGTTTAATTAAAGCTGCACAGCGTTTTGATGAAACAAAAGGTTTCAAATTCATTTCTTACGCTGTATGGTGGATCCGCCAGTCTATTTTACAGGCTTTGGCGGAGCAGGGCAGGCTGGTTCGTTTACCGCAAAACAAAATCGGTACTTATAATAAAGCGAACAAGGCTTACATGGCATTTGAGCAGGAGCATGAAAGGGAACCTTCTACCGAAGAGCTTTCTGAGCTGCTTGAGATGAGCGAAACTGAGATCAATAATATTTTCCAGAGTAATACCCGTCACACTTCGTTAGATGCTCCTGTGCACGAAGCCGAAGACGTGGCAATGGGTGATTTGCTGGAAGGTGGCAGCGATACTGATGATGATGTAATGAAAGATTCTTTGAGAAACGAAATTCGCCGTGTGCTGAAATCACTTTCTCCCCGCGAAGCAGAAATTGTGAACGCTTACTTCGGGCTGGATGGAGAGAACGGTGTAACCATCGAACAGATCGGTCAAAAATATGATTTGACCAAAGAGCGCATACGCCAGATAAAAGAACGCGCGATCAAACGCCTGCAAAAAGCAAGATATAGCAGCGCGTTGAAATCGTACCTTGGATAAAAGAAATCTTCAAAATATTAACTCCGGTATTCGCCGGAGTTTTTTTTTGTTGCAAAAAAAATCCAGCGAAAGCTGGATTGATGACTTAGGTCAATGGTGATTTTTATAGATAACAAATTCCGTAGAATTAATGGACGCAAATTTAGGATGAACATCAATACAAAAAGTACCTAATCATAGGTACGTTTTACAATTAATATTTGGTTTTCAACCCATTGGGGCTAAGGCATGCAGCTAAATTTGGTATTTTTTAAAACATCAGGACAATATTTGTCACGGGTTCAGATGGTTTTATGTCATAGCTTCATCATACGTTTTGTTTCAGGCGTTAGCACAGTAGCACAAAACCAAAAGTATCAGAATAGAAAATGTTTTCATTTTAGATTGGATTGATTTTTTAATGGCAGAAATATTTCGGCCATCATGCAGCGGGCACTGCCACCACCATTTTGTTCAATCGTATTGAGTGGAGCATGAAGAATAGGATTGTGCGATTCAAGTTTTTCGATTTGCTCTTTTGTAAGGGATTGGTAAGCCTGCGATGACATCACAAGAAATTTCTTCCCTTCAAAATTTTCCACCTGTAACATATTACCGGCAAACCGGTTCATTTGTTCAAGGCTGATAGGAATCATTTCTTTTCCGGTTTCCTGAAATTTTTGCAGCAAAATATTTTTTTCATTTTCGTTGGAAATACTATCCATGCAAATCACTGCATATTTGTCCGCCAGGCACATCATCACGTTGGTATGATAAATGTTCTGCCCGCCTGCATCTTTTGCAGAAAACAAAACCGGAGTGTAATTCATCTCATTGCAAAAGTCGTATAAAACTGTAGGATGGGTTCTGGGCGAAGCACAGGCGTATGCAATTCTGTTTTCCCTGTCAAGGATCATGCTGCCGGTGCCTTCTAAAAATATTTCATCCTTTTCATAAGCCGTCAGGTCAAAAGTGGCGCGAACTTCGAATGTTTCTTTGAGTTTCCCCATGACATTTTTTTCGCGCTCCCTTCTTCTGTTTGATGCGAACATCGGATAGATAACTATCGTGCCATCATCGTGGTAGGATGCCCAGTTATTGGGGAAAATGGAATCCGGGGTGTGAGGGGCCAAAGTATCCTCAATAACGGTAACACCAATACCGTTTGTTTTCAAAACTTCCACAAAATGGTCAAACTCGTGTTGCGCCTGCTCATTGATGTTTTTATCGGTACCCGCCTTCTGAAATGCATTGTTTATAGCTGTTTCAGCGTTATAACCAAAGGCAACAGGGCGAATCATTAGTATTTGTGATGTGGTCTGCATAAGCAAAATATTACATAAATGCTATGAGTTTTTATACGATCATTTTTAGTTTTTGAAAACAGGGGTTTGCTAAAATCTTAACCGCCGCTATTGCGATCAGCACTTAGCGTTTAACAATTAACGGTTCAGGATATTCTCTTAACAATGGCATACTCATGCAATGAAACCCGCCCCTGGCGCGGGATAGCTCTGCGGAAGGCATAATTATAAAAGTATTTTTAATTGATTCAACTGTGATCTCATCGTTTTCCAATTGCTGTAGAAGTTCTTTTACCGCAATGGTTTTGAAGCCCGCTTTTTTAAACGCATTCGTGGTTTTATCGTTCCTGTCGTAACCTACAACAACGCCTTCTTTCAAAGCCAGTACATTGCAACTGTCTGTCCATTGTTCGCGCAGGTCAAACGGAAATTCATTGTCGCCGGAGTAAATAAATTTTACCTTTTCCGTGCTTTTTAAATCGGTCTTACTGATATCCGTTAAAAGGTCTTCGAGATTGTCAAAATAAACAGGGTTAGCAATATCTTTTCTCTTAAACTGTATAACGCTAATGCCGTCGTCTTTCTTTTTAGTTTCCAGAACACGTTGCACATCATCGGCGTCTTCCTTCTTTACACGCTTTTTAGAAAACGTGCCAAGCATCACCCACATATTTCTTTTTACTTGTGTGAAGATGGTGTCAATGTGCATGTAATCGCGCTTTTGCGGAATTTTTACCACCGAAACTTTATTTACAATTTTCTTCTCAAACAATAAATTGATCGCCTGGTGTGCCGCCTCGGCG
>MKRO01000236.1:4201-5188 GCA_001896965.1 Sphingobacteriales bacterium 41-5
AAATAGCGGATGATTGAAGAAAATATATTTCATTAAAAGCGCTTCGCGGATGCGTGCAAGTTTTGCAGGCTTGTTCAATAAAATGTGATCGTTAATAACGATGCCAATATCCCTTGTGAAAATAAAATTAGGAACAGGGGGGAAGAGCATTTCTTTTTCATTAGCCGTGCCGCTGATAAAAATAGTGGCCAGTTCGGCGGGTTCTGTGTTCATCAACTCTTCCTGAATATCAAACGAACAGTTTTCAATGGCACAAACAGAGGCAACAAGTTTCAGCTTTATTTCTTTATCCTGCAGTATCTCGGTAAGCAGCCACTCAATTTCAATTACTTTATCTGAACGATAAAATTCTTTGCTGCGGGGCTTGAAAAAAGCGTGTTCATTTTGATCAACTTCGCTCAGGCGCCCCTTAATTTTTTGAGGGTCTAAAAAGTATAAAAGTAACTTGACGTAATAATCGTATTCTTTTCTGCGGATGGTTTCAAGATGTACAATATCTTCAAAAAGCCAGTCCTGCGCTTTGGAAGGCACTACCTTTCCCAGGCCACTATCGGGGCTGTGCACCAATAATCTTTTGAGTGTTCCGATTTCTGATGTAACGTTAATTTCATTCCCGGCTGACATAAAAGTATTTTAGTGAACAACGTTTAAACTAACTAATGTTAACCGCAAAAATAGGGGAATGTTTTGTACCTGTGGGCGGGGATATATTCTGCTGATGAAGTGAGTGACACAACGGGGAAGATAGTAGCACAACTGTCGAAAACAAAAGACATGCTAAATTTTTGGCAGTCTTTACAAAACTTTTGACGCCTGCCCTAACCCAAAACAGCGTCAAGCCTTTCTTTATCCAGTTGCTTTTCCCACCTTGCTACCACAACCGTGGCAACAGCGTTTCCGCAAAGATTGGTAAGCGCACGGCACTCGCTCATAAACCTGTCAATCCCCAGAATTAAAGTCATACCTGCAATCGGCACTTCGGGAACA
>MKRO01000236.1:5315-6825 GCA_001896965.1 Sphingobacteriales bacterium 41-5
ACAGGCCTGCGCAATAAATAGCGCAGCAAGCGTCATGTAAATATTTGTTCCGTCAAGGTTGAAGGAATAACCGGTGGGAACAACGAGGCCCACAACTGATTTTGCGCATCCCGCGTTTTCGAGTTTTTGCATTAAGGTTGGCAAAGCTGCTTCAGAAGAACTCGTTCCAAGCACCAGCAGTAATTCATCTTTTATGTATTTGAGAAATTTAAAAATTGAAAAGCCGTTGTATTTTGCCACGGCTCCCAATACAACGATTACAAAAAATATTGAAGTGGCGTAAAATGTTATCACAAGTAAGAGCAGGTTAGCAATAGATTCAATGCCATACATACCAATTGTAAAAGCCATTGCACCAAAAGCCCCGATAGGCGCTAAGCGCATCAGCATGTCTACAATCTTAAAAATGGGGTGCGCCAGTGCCTGCATAAAATCGAGCACCGGTTTGCTTTTTTCAATTGTGAGGGAAATGGCAATGCCAAAAAGAATAGCAGCCAGCAGTACCTGCAAAATATTGCTTCCTGTCAGTGGGCTTATAAGGGTTTGCGGTATGATGTTGAGTATAAAATTTACCAGGGAAGAATCATGAGCCTCCGTTACATATTTCGAAACAGAAGTGAAATCAAGTGTTTTTGGATCGATGTTGAGGCCTTTGCCCGGGTGTACTACATTTGCGACTATTAACCCTATAATCAGCGCCAGCGTTGAAAAAGTGAGAAAATAAATAAAGGCTTTGCCCGCAACGCGGCCTACTTTGTTCAGGTCGCTCATGCCTGCAATGCCAACGGTTACCGTAATAAAAATTACCGGCGCGATGATCATTTTTACAAGCTGAATAAAACCATCGCCAAGCGGTTTCATTTTTTCTCCGAGGGAAGGATAGAAATGCCCCAGGGCGATACCTAACACAATTGCAAAAATGACCTGGATATATAAAACGCGATAGAATTTTTTCTTTTTTACCGGTTTTGGCTTGCCATCAGTTTCGATCATCATAGCTGTTATATTAAGCGGTAAAAATATCTATTTGGATTGAAAGACGTGGCTTTAAATACCGGTTTTTTCATCACTTGCAAAAGCATACATTTGCCGCAAAGCATTATTTAAGATGAATGCATCTGTAATTACGATTGGTGATGAACTGTTGATCGGCCAGACTATTGATACCAATAGCGCTTTTATTGCGCAGGAGTTCAATAAGTTTGGGCTGTGGTTGAAAAGGCGCGTGGCGGTGGGCGATGACTTTGAAGACATCTGGAATGCGCTTGATGAGGAAGCCAAAAATTCTCAAATCATTATTATCACAGGCGGGCTTGGGCCTACAGCCGATGATATTACCAAGCCTTTACTTTGTAAATATTTCGGGGGAGAATTGGTGTTAAATGAACAAGTACTGAAACATATTGAATACCTCTTCAAAAATGTGTTTAAGCATCAGACGCCTTTGCTGAAAAGGAATATTATGCAGGCAGAAGTCCCTGATGTTTGCACCGTTCTTTTTAACGAAAAA
>MKRO01000236.1:6861-7920 GCA_001896965.1 Sphingobacteriales bacterium 41-5
CACGAGATGAAATGGCTGCTGCAACACGAAGTAATCCCACGCTTAAAGAAGCAATTTGAATTTCCGGTTGTATTACACCAAACGGCAATCACATTTGGCAGGGGAGAGTCAGCAGTTGCAGAAATGTTGCAGGCATTTGAGAATAATTTGCCTGGTCATATTAAACTTGCTTACCTGCCAAATTTTGGAATGGTAAAACTAAGGCTGACGGCAAAAGGTCATGATGAGGATTCGTTGAAGCAAGAACTGGATAAATATTTCTTTGAATTGTGTGAAGTGGTGAAAGATATTTTAGTGATAACCGATGACCTGACAATGGAGGCGATTATTGGGGCTTTATTGAAGGAATCCGGTAAGGCCATGGGAACCGCTGAAAGCTGCACCGGCGGAAATATTGCTCATTTGATTACTCAGGTTCCCGGATCGTCGGAATATTTTAAGGGAAGCATTGTGGCGTATGCCAACGAAACAAAAGAAAATGTTTTGGGTGTTCGAAATGAAACGTTGAAAACTGTTGGTGCGGTGAGTGAAGAAACGGTTGTGGAAATGGTGAGAGGAGCAATTGAGAAACTGCATGTTGATTACGCCGTAGCAACATCGGGCATTATGGGGCCCGATGGCGGAACTGCTGAAAAACCCGTGGGAACGGTTTGGCTCGCTGCCGGAAATAGTGAAAAGGTTGAAACAAAACTATTGCAACTTCGTTTTGACAGGGAACGAAATATTGAAGTGGCGAGCGTTCAGGCATTGAATTTCTTAAGGAATTTTATTGTGCAGAACGGGTAAATTACAAATCGTTATTTTTGCTTACGTGTTTAGTTTTATATTTTACATTTTACATTCTTCATTTAATTTTTCTATATGGCAATAGTTGATCTTGTGATGCCCAAAATGGGAGAAAGTATTATGGAAGCCACCATTTTAAAATGGTTAAAGAATGTTGGTGATTCGGTTAAAATGGATGAAACCATTTTGGAAATTGCAACGGATAAAGTTGACAGCGAAGTGCCGAGTACCGCAGAGGGGGTAATTGAAGAAATATTTTTTAATGTGAACGAT
>MKRO01000236.1:7949-8572 GCA_001896965.1 Sphingobacteriales bacterium 41-5
TCGCTCGCATCAGGACAGTCGGTAGCGCCGATAGGGTTGATACACCCGAAGCCGAAACTGTTTCAGAAGAGATTGCGGAAACTGAAGCCGTGGTGGAAGATCTTACCGTAGAAGATTCGGAAGAGATTATACAACCCGAACCCCCGGTTGGCGGTAGCATGTCGAAATTTTATTCGCCGCTGGTTTTAAATATTGCGGCAAGTGAAGGCATTCCCCTTAGTGAATTAGAAAACATTGCAGGTACCGGCAACGAAGGCCGTGTAACCAAAAAAGATATGCTGGCTTATGTTGCCAATCTACAAAAAGGAACAGCGCAAAGACGGGCGCAGGTTTCGCCCCAGCCTTTAGTTAAAAAGCCTGAACCGGTTTCTGAAACCTTACAGGTTGGTAATTACAGCGGCAATGTAGAGGTCATTGAAATGGATCGCATGCGCAAACTGATTGCAGATCACATGGTGCGCAGTAAACAAACAAGCCCGCATGTAACCAGTTTTTCAGAGGCTGATGTTACAAACATGGTTTTTTGGCGCGAAAAAGTAAAGAACGATTTTGAAAAACGCGAGGGCGCTAAACTTACGTTTACCCCCTTAATCATCGAAGCCATCGTAAAGTGCATTAAAAAA
>MKRO01000236.1:8642-9920 GCA_001896965.1 Sphingobacteriales bacterium 41-5
CAATATCGGCATGGCAACGGCTTTAAATAATGGAAACCTGATTGTTCCGGTTATAAAAAACGCCGACCAGCTTAACATTACAGGCCTTACAAAACACGTAAACAATTTAGCAGATGCCGCGCGCAACGGAAAACTAAAAGCCGATGATACGCAGGGCGGCACATTTACTTTCACGAACGTGGGAACTTTCGGCAGCCTGATGGGCACACCGATTATTAACCAGCCCCAGGTGGCAATCATGGCGGCAGGCATTATCAAGAAGCGCCCGGTTGTTATTGAAACCGAACAGGGTGACAGCATTGCCATCCGCCACATGATGTATTTAAGCATGAGCTACGACCATCGTATTATCGACGGAAGCCTGGGTGCTACCTTTGTAACTGCGGTAGCGAAGGAACTGGAGAATTTTAAGGGAGTTGAGTTTTGATTTCTCAAAATTAGTTTTTTAAAAGGTACGGAAATCGTTTCTGTACCTTTTTTATTTTACCGCCGGATTAAAAAGGGTGCATAACGTTTTTATAAAGTAGCTTACCTGCAGGCGAGGACGGAATCAACCACCGGGCGATATTTAACCTCCGAAAATTTCAATGATACTCCGGCAAGAATGTTATGCCCCGTTAAAATCTGTCTGCTTAATTTTGAAGGAAATAGATGTTATGAAGATTGTTATTTTCACGTTGATTTTTTTGTTGGGGAATGTTTTTTTGAATGCACAGGGCTCAAACACTTCACTTAACAGAGGTTGGGAATTTAGCCGGCAGAATAAAAACGATTGGCGGCCGGCAACGGTGCCCGGCACTGTTCATACCGACCTTTTAAAGAACAAACTAATCCCGGATCCTTATTACCGCGATAATGAAAAAGACCTGCAATGGATTGGTACAACTAACTGGCAGTACAAAACGAAATTTGATATTTCTCCTGCCGTTCTCGCAAATAAAAATATTGAACTGGTTTTTGACGGGCTGGATACTTACGCTGAGGTTTATCTGAACGGCAAACATGTCCTTTCATCCGACAACATGTTTCGCCAGTGGCGAGTAGATGTAAAAACCTTCTTGCAAAAAACAAACGAAATATTAATTGTTTTTCATTCGGCCAAAAACAGAACGGATTCAATCGCCAAAGCCAGCCTGCCATTGATCATTCCCGCTGAAAATTCGCGGCCTTATGTGCGTAAGGCCCAGTATCATTACGGTTGGGACTGGGGCCCTACTTATATTACCTGTGGAATTTGGAAAAATGTTTATATCGAATCATTCAATTCCAAACCGGTAG
>MKRO01000236.1:10000-13485 GCA_001896965.1 Sphingobacteriales bacterium 41-5
CGTTTTATTTTAAAATTGATGGGAAGCCTGTTTACATGAAAGGGGCTAATTATATTCCAATGGAACTGTTTGTGCCGCGGTTAACAAAAAATGATTATCGTAAAATGTTGTTGCGGGCAAAAGATGCCAACATGAACATGCTCCGCGTGTGGGGTGGTGGTATTTACGAGAATGACGACTTTTATGATTTGTGCGATTCGCTTAGCATTTATGTGTGGCAGGATTTTATGTTTGCGGGGCAAATGGTACCGGGCGATGAACATTTTTTTAATAACGTAAAAGAAGAGGTGAAATACCAGGTGAAAAGATTACGCCATCATAAAAGCATAATTATTTGGTGCGGTAATAACGAAGTAGATGAGGCCTGGCATAATTGGGGCTGGCAAAACCAATTTAATTTACACGGCGCCGATTCGGCAAAAGTATGGAACGACTATGTGCGTTTATTTCGCGATAGCATTGCCGCCTGGGTGAAGGAATATGACGGCGCGCGGCCTTACGTAAGCACTTCGCCGGAAAACGGTTGGGGCCGTGCAAAAAGTATTACGCAGGGCGATAGCCATTACTGGGGTTTTTGGTGGGGCTTGCAGGATGTGGAAGTTTTTGAGGAAAAAACCGGCAGGTTTATTAGCGAGTGGGGAATGATTGGTATGCCGAATTACTCATCAATATTAAGGTTTACAAAAAAGGAAGACAGGTATTTGTTTTCTGATGTTTTAAACAGCCACATGAAGGCCGGTAACGGTTACAATAAATTATTGTCCTATGCGCACCGTTATCTTTTGGATTCTAACCAGTGCAAAAAACTAACGGTTGAAGATTTTACGTACATGAGCCATGTATTACAATATTATTTATTAAAAAATGCCATAGCCATTCAGCGAAGCAAATACCCTGTGAACATGGGCACGCTCATTTGGCAGCTAAACGATTGCTGGCCGGTAGCAAGTTGGAGCATTACTGATTATTACAACAGAACGCCCAAAGCTGCCTGGTACGCAGTAAAAGAATCTTTTAGGGATGATAAGATTGTAAAACGCGATGCAGCGCGGCCAATTAACATGAAATTACAAAAGCCGGTTTTTACAATCAGGCAAACCGGTAAAAATAGTTTTACCATTAAATCTGATAAAGATGCACGGTATGTTTATCTATATCAAACCGGAAAAGATTTTTACCTGAGCGATAATTATTTTAACATGAAAGCCGGCGAAACCAAAACCGTTATTTTAAAAGAAGGTGCCTTTCCTCCCGCAGCAGTACAATCTTTAAAAGTAAAATCGTTGTATGATTTGCTTTTGAAGAAATCCTGACAAAATAATTTTTTACTGCAGCTATCGGAACTGAACCTCCCACTTCGGTGTTTCAGGGGTTTGCCTCTAAATTATTTTTTCGGGCGCTTTTTTTCTTTAGCATAAACATGTGCAGGATCAGGGTAAAGCAAACAACGGTGAGCCCTAAAAAAAATCCTTCATTCATTTCTTTGTTCTCTTTAAAAATAACAAAGGCCATAATGATGCCGTACAACGGTTCCAGGTTATAGGAAAGGCTCACGGTAAATACCGAAAGTTTTTTCAACGCGTTTAGTGAAAATTGAAAAGCCACCACCGAGCACAGCCACGATAAAACCAGCAGCCACAAAAAATCGTTCATTGACGGCAACAAACTTTCTACGGGAAAGAAATTAAGGTACACGGGCATAATAAAAGACAGCGCAATAAAACCCCCTGTCATTTCCCAGGTAAGCACGGTTTGCATGTTAGTTTTGTTCATCGAGAGCTTGAGCAGGATGGGAAATAGGGCGGCAAAAAAAGAGGAAATAATACCGAGGGTAATGCCCAGTTTATATTGTGTGTCAAAATGAAAGATCAGGTAAATGCCAAACACTGAAAGCAGCCCGAACAGTAATTCAATCAAATTGATTTTTACACGGTTGATCAGCGGTTCCAATATCGCTGAAAAAAAGCCTACGGCGCTCAGGCAAACCAACCCCACAGAAACGTTGGCATATTTAATAGATGCAAAAAAGAATATCCAGTGCAATGCAGCCAGAAACCCGATTCCGGAAATCTTTACAGCCTCTTTCCACCCAATTCGTCGTATTTTTTTTGTTAAAAGCATTACGATCCAAAGCGTGACGGCAGTGATGAGCATGCGGTACCAAACCAGCATTCCTTCGTTCATAGTAATGAGGCGGCCCAGCACGCCGGTAAAGCCCGCCAGTAACACCGCAATATGTAATTCCAGGAACGCTTTTCTCATAACGGGCGCAAGCTAAATGAATTTTTGTGATTTCAGATTTATGATTAAAAACCTATGTTCTAAAAAAAGTATCAATGTGTTGCGTTTTTGCACAATTTTGCGTTATACTTTATATAAAACGATTTACTATGAAGTTTAAAAACCTGCCTCTACTACCGATTATTATTGTTGTGTTGGTTTTCCTCTTTTTTTCAGCATGTGTTAAAAATCCTTGGCATGAATACACTGGTTCTGCGGTTCTGCTGCAAGGTGAATGGAAGGTTCGTGAGGTGAAAGGAATTGATGTAACATCTAACGATATGTTTATAGCTATTCAATCTGCCACCGAGTACCAAATGTATGATGGATGTAATACAGGGGACGGAACATACTCTACCGGATCACGTAATTCTATTACGTTTAACTATCCGGCTCTCACGTATAAAACTTGTAAAGTTTATGAAACTCTCGAACCCGGAGCATATATAACAATGGCTCGCAAATACTCTGTTACTAAAACCGGCCTTACTTTGTACGACAATAAAGGCAAAGCGGTACTCAAAGCTGAAAAGCAGTAAATGATTACCGGGCTTTCTACATTATTTATGGGATGCCATTGTTTCAACGCCCGAACGGAGCGTCGCAAGTAAAGCTGCGATATATTCCACGGCCCGGTTACAAAATAAAATATATCCACATGCTAATCCGTTATCCTCAAAAAACCGAAATTTCCCTACCTTTGCAGCCTTAAAAACCACACCTGTTTTGTTTTATCACCAGAAAAGTGACTAAATTATTGATAAACAGAGGTTTTTGGGATTCAATTCGTTTACATTCAACAAAGAATAACAATGGCAGATTTAAAACTTCAAAGAAACTTTGGTATTGCCGCCCACATTGATGCCGGTAAAACCACTACCACCGAGCGTATTTTGCGCTATACCGGTATGATTCACCGAACGGGTGAAGTTCATGACGGTGGTGCAACTACCGACTGGATGGAGCAGGAAAAAGAACGTGGTATTACTATCACCTCTGCGGCAGTAAGCTGCCAGTGGAACTTTCCTACCGATAACGGGAAATCCACTCCTGATACAAAGAAATATTCTTTCAATATTATTGATACTCCGGGCCACGTGGATTTTACCGTGGAAGTAGAACGCTCCATGCGTGTGTTGGACGGTTTGATTGCGTTGTTTTCGGCTGTTGATGGTGTGGAACCCCAGTCTGAAACCGTTTGGCGC
>MKRO01000236.1:13650-16236 GCA_001896965.1 Sphingobacteriales bacterium 41-5
GGTATGACTTTTGACGAAATTGAAGTACCTGCCGATATGCTTGATGAAGCAAAAGAATTGAGAGCTGAACTGGTGGAAGCCGTGGCCGAATACGACGATGCTTTAATGGAAAAATTCTTTGACGACCCCGACTCGATTTCTGAAGATGAAATTCACGCCGCGGTGCGCAAAGCTACAATTGACCTGAGCATTGTACCAATGATGTGCGGCTCGTCTTTTAAAAATAAAGGCGTACAAAAAGCGTTAGATGGCGTTTGCCGTTACCTGCCTTCTCCTGTGGATGTGGACGCGATCGAAGGAACTGATCCTAACGATCCTGAAAAAATATTAACCAGAAGGCCCGATCCGAAAGAGCCGTTTGCGGCGTTAGCTTTTAAAATTATGACTGACCCGTTCGTGGGCCGTCTTGCTTTCTTCCGTGCATATTCCGGTCATTTGGATGCAGGTTCTTATGTATTGAATGTAAGAAGCGGTAAGAAAGAGCGTATCAGCCGTATCATGAAAATGTTCGCCAACAAACAAAATCCAATTGATTTTATTGAGGCGGGTGATATTGGCGCGGCAGTTGGGTTTAAAGAAATTAAAACAGGTGATACGCTTTGCGATGAAAACCATCCTATCACGTTGGAGAACATGTTCATTCCTGAGCCTGTAATATCAGTAGCTGTTGAGCCTAAAACTCAGGCGGATGTGGATAAAATGGGTATGGCCATCGCTAAATTAGTTGAAGAAGATCCTACACTCCGCGTAAAAACGGATGAAGATACCGGCCAAACCATTTTAAGTGGAATGGGTGAATTACACTTAGAGATCATTGTTGATCGAATGAGGCGCGAATTTAAGGTAGAAGTAAATCAGGGCGCTCCGCAGGTGGCTTACAAGGAAGCTTTCAATACTACAATTGAGCACCGCGAAACCCTGAAAAAACAAACCGGTGGCCGTGGTAAATTCGCTGACATACAATTCTCCATTGGCCCCGTAGATGAAGATTGGAAGAAAGAAAATCCTGACAAAAACTTCCAGTTTGTTAATGATCTTTTTGGTGGTTCTATTCCACGTGAGTTTGTACCTGCTATTCAAAAAGGTTTTGAAACCAGCATGACAAGCGGCGTACTGGCAAACTATCCTGTTGATAACATGAAAATTCGTGTATTTGACGGTAGCTTCCACGCGGTTGACTCTGACTCAATGTCGTTTGAGCTTTGTGCCAAACAAGGTTTCCGCGAAGCGGGCAGAAAAGCAAAACCAATTTTGTTGGAACCGATTATGAAGGTAGAAGTAACAATGCCCGAGCAATACATGGGTGATGTAACCGGTGACCTGAACCGTCGTCGTGGTATGATGGAAGGAATGGACACAAGGGCCGGCTCACAGGTAGTGAAAGCTAAAGTTCCGCTGAGCGAAATGTTTGGATATGTAACCCAGCTTCGTTCATTAACTTCAGGCCGTGCATCCAGCACAATGGAGTTCAGCCATTACAATCCTGCGCCAACAAACATTGCAGAAGAAGTAATCGCAAAAGCAAAAGGAAAGGTTACGGCATAGTAAACGATAAAATATGAATTGGGGATGCCCAATTCCTGATTCCTTATAATAATCCCGGTGTTTAATACGCCGGGATTTTTTTGGTATAGTATTCACAAATTAATGGTGAAACCCTTTGTATATTCAGTACAGGCGTATAAAGGGTTTGAAGAAGTTGGCGGGAAGATATTTCACTAAACGCTTTCTAATCAAAAAATGGGCTAAAAAAAACGATGGCGGGCTTTCGGTTTAGATGCCTTTCACGACAAATGGTACGAGGTGTAAAAATCCGAAAGTTCTTTTCTGAAGCAATTTTTTTTCTTAGAAAATCTGAAAAAAGTACGCCCGGTAAAAAATCTCAGCCGCCAGGCAAGGCGCGAAATGATTAATTGTGTTTTCATTGCAACTTATTTTAAAAGGTTGCTGCTAAAGCAACTTTAAATTGAGGTAACAGAAAGGGTATTTTTCCCGTGTTATAAATTGTGGATAAAATTCAATTTGTTTTAACAGAAAGTTTCATCACAAGGTTGTCAGAATAAGAATTGTCATCGTTTTTGATAAAGTCTTGCTGCACGGCAACTTCTTCAAATCCCATCTTTTTGTATAGGCCAATAGCTTTAAAGTGTGTGGCGAAAACGTGTAGCCATAATGTTTCCAGTGTAAGGTTTTCTTTTGCCCAGTCAATGGCGCACTGCATTAAAATTTCACCCAGGCCTATAGATCGCCATTCTTTTAAAATACCGATGCCGAGCACGGCGTTATGCCTTGTTTTCTTTCGCGTTTCACCCTTTAGATCAATATTGCCGATGACCTTTTTTTTGTGAGTGGCTATCAAAAGGAGGCTGTTTCTGTTTTCATTAAGCGCTTCTATCCATCGTTTTTCGTCGAGTATTGTTGGGTTAAATTCTTCGATTGAGGTTACCAGGTGATCGCTATCGATCATGTATTTGGAAACGGTTTGCAGCAAACCCTCGGCGTCCTTTTTGATGGCCTGCCGGATGGTTACAACTGTCCCGTTTTTTAGTATTTTTTCTACCGGTAAAAATTTCATGTCTTTTAAAG
>MKRO01000237.1:0-525 GCA_001896965.1 Sphingobacteriales bacterium 41-5
CGGAATGCTCCTTTAAAATATTTGTTCCGGAGTTCATAACCACCCGAGTTATTTTTAAACCCGATGGCATGATATGGCTTGTCTTCCACTTTGTAATGTATCTCCCGACAGTATTGCGAAGCAGTTGTGCCGTCAATACAACGGGAAGCTATATAATCAAGCAACGCTTGATTTTGTAGCTGACCAATCTTTATGATTTCTCTTTTGGATTCGGAACGGCTTGCGTTATCTGCTTTTTCATTTTTAACTGCTGATGTGTTTTGCTGGCGCAAAGAAGAAAATTGGTTATCTATTTTATCTAATAACCTGGATAAATCTTTTTCATTAAACAGCCTTTGGCAGAGATCAACAATATTGCCTCCTTTCCATTCTGCCATATCAAACCAGATATTCAGTGCTGTGTTCACTTTAAAGGAAGCAGTGTCTTCTTTCCTGAAAGGACTTTTATACCAGTATTCCTTATCACGGACTTTGTCGGGTTTGTGACCAAGCTGTTGCAGTAAATCCGTGATCTGTATCGTTTTC
>MKRO01000237.1:537-2895 GCA_001896965.1 Sphingobacteriales bacterium 41-5
TTGTTTTGTGCCAGCAGGAAATAAAATGAACTGCTGCACAAACCTGTTATTGAAATAATTCTTTTGCTCACAAAACGTATATCTGAGAAAAGGAGTTAAAGCACTGTTGATTTTGTTGCTTTGTTGAAACTCAATACCAGACTGCATTTCAGCGTCAACCAAACGTCAACAATTTTTTTTCGTCAACGTCTCCTGTCAACGCTTTCTATTTTGTTGATGTTCTGTTGACGATTTTGTTGATCATCAATATCTTTATTAATCAGTGTATTATTAAGTGTCATCAACAGGATCAACAATATTATTGAGTTCCAGCACCCTTTTTTTTGAAATGGTATAAAACCTGCCTTTGACTTTCTCGCCGGGAGAATAAACAACGCCGTCTAAACCTATCCGATACTGTGTATAGTTGAAAGCATTGTTAGTTGAATATAAATTCCATTCCTGTTGAAGCACCCTTTTCACGGCAGCCACATCATAATTTTTATTGATCTTGTTTTTCAGCCATTCGTGTGCATCGGAAAGCGTAAACTGAATTTCATCAATTGGTTCTTCTCTTGTATCAATGATAACTAAGAGTAGTTGAGCAAGGTCTGCTTCCACTCGGTTACGGTTGGCCTGTTTCACTCTTTCGAGAGCATCCGTTCTGATCTGTTCTTTGGTGAACCACATTCTCGTCTTCCTGGGAACTGAAAATTTTCGGCTGATTAAAAAATGAAGAAAGGATGGAATTTCTTCTTTCATCTTTTCCCTGATGGCAGTGTCTTCATCATCGTTATTTATGATCGGAACTTTTCTTACCCAATAACGGTTTTCTTCGTTATCCATAATAATGAAATTGTCTTCATTATTACTTGTAAGCACCACCTTCCCGAAAAACTCTGTTTCAAACCGGTCAACTCCCTTGGCCTCGATTTTATAATATTTGGCAGTGGCAAGATTTTTTATTTTTTCAGAATCATCTTTCTTGTCAAGTAGCGCTTCCTCAAAAGCCACCACGAGTTTTTGTGCCCAATCTGAGTTGAAATTGGAACGCAGGTCTTCATTACGGTTAATGATAACATTGTTGCCGAAAATATCTTTAAGCAAATAGAGGAAAGTTGATTTACCGGTGTTTCTTTCTTTGTTTACCAAACAGAGAACAGGCAATACCTGGGCTGGGTGTTCCAGCAGGATTTTGAAATAATCAAGCCCTAACTCGAGTTGTTCTCCGAACACATGTCTTAGGTATCCGAGAATCGTGTTAAATTTTTTGTCCGGATTATCATTAGGAATGTGGCCGAATGGTGAATAATGATTATAAAAGTTGCCGATCCTTCTTTGGTAATCAAGGTGAGAAGGAATGAGGCAAAAACCATCAAATTTTTCTATCGTTGATAGAAACTCTTTTCCATGATCCTGTTTGATAGCTTCGGATGTCCAGTTCAGCAACACTTCTGTGGTATCGCCGGATACCAGCGGCTTCATTACTAGATTGTAATAACTGGTTCCTATACGGTAATAGGTCATAACATACATTTTTAAACGTCAGAAAAGATTGTTACGACCGCCCGTATTTTCTGCGGTGTTCGAGCATCTGAGCATATCCTGCTGAAGGAATAATTTCATCCTGTGGATTTTCAGCCTGCCATCGGGCCAGCCATTTGTTGAACTCAAGTTTGTTAATCAGATAGCCTTTGCCCATCTTTTTAGCAGGAAGTCCTTTGGAATGAACATATCCGCGAACGGTGCCAACGGGCTTCTTGAGAATGACAGCGATCTCAGGGAGGGTAAGAAAATCGTTTTCCTGGTTCCGGGGTGTCTTTTCTTCTTTTTGATTTGCCAGAGCGTAATCATTTACGGTCGACTGTAGTTTGTCGAGCTTGTCAAGGATCACTTCAAATGGATTTTGTAATGTCATGTCAATTATTTTTAATTGTTAATAATTGATGCAACATTACTATGGCTTTGTTCCGGGATTTGGAACTCAGGTCGGAATGTAAGGAATGCAAAAAAGCTTATGAGAACCTATTGAATTTTAGAAAGTTGAAGGTCTTCAAGGTTTTCTTTGTAGGTCTGAAAATAGTTGCTTTCGCGGTAATGCCTTTTGAAATGATTGGGCTTTCCGATTCTGTTTTTGGTTTCTTTCAGATAAGCGTCTAAAATATCCCCGAAATAGGTATTATCTCTGAAATATCCTAATTCATTAAAAACAACAATCATCGCAGCAACAGCGCTGTTAAAACCGTCGGGGTTGCGGTTGTTGCCTACTGTTTTTACTTTCTGAAAAACTGCAAAAGGAATACCCGCTTCTGTCAAATGTTCCTGAATTTGTTTTTTGAGCTCGGGATTTTTTAGGAGTGCGGTAAATGGTTTTGACCG
>MKRO01000237.1:2955-5507 GCA_001896965.1 Sphingobacteriales bacterium 41-5
TCTTATTACCGGTTGATTGTTTTTCCCGAAGTAGCTTGTTCGGGACTTTCGTTTTAGTCTTTGCAATTGGCAGTACCTGGTGGTCGCCCGATTTTTTTATGTTAGCATCTTTTGAAGATTCTAAATGCAATAGCGCTTTCAAAAGTATCACGCGATTCTGACGATCAACTTCATAAGCAGGAGCTAAATAGTTTTTCTTATTTAAACTCTTCAGCTTATTACCGCAAAAGAAAAGATAAGGGTCGGTTGGATGGTCAATAGCCCATAAGTATGGTTCAGGATTTTCTCGTAAAATCCCGATGAGAGACTTTATGTCTTTTAACCGAAGGTCTTCAAGATGACTAAGAAGTCTCTGTAAAAACCGTTCATTGAAAGTCCAGAAAATAAACCTGGCATAATCTTCAAAAGTTTCCGCGTTCCAAAAAGTTGTTTCTGAAATCCGGAAATCAACATCATGAAGAGTTAAGCAGCTGCCTCGGTCAATAGCTCTTTTTATAAACAGGGAATGTTTGGAGAAAAACCCTGAATAACGGTTATTTACACTGATGGTTACCGGAACCTCGCTGATGTATTTTTTGTTGAGTTTGTCTTTGATATCAGACGGCATTTTCATGGGCAATTGCGTTGGATTGTTTATAATCGATAGGAAAGTTACGAAAACCGAGAAATGTGGGAAAATAATTGAAATTATTTATTAACATGTTAGCATGTATCAAAACATGTCTCAAATTAAAAAAGCAGCTATGATTAAACTTCATAACTGCTTGATTCTCTTGTGGTCCCACCTGGGCTCGAACCAGGGACCCTCTGATTATGAGTCAGATGCTCTAACCGGCTGAGCTATAGGACCAGCTGCTTTCACAGCTAATAACTTTTTAAAACCTCCGGCTTTTAAATTTGGGATGGCAAATCTACATAAAATGCAGCTAATTATCTTACTTAATCATAAAATATTAATTCACGTATTAACCTATTTTTAACCCAAAGACGAATATATTTGCGCCAGTTTAAACTTTTTTATGAAGAAAATTTTAATGTTATCAGCCTTTTGCCTCACCGCTTACGGCATCAATGCGCAGGTTGATACAATTCCTCCTAACACTCCTGAATTAAGAGTACCCGAAACAACAGTACCAAAAACCAAAAAAAAATACGACCTCAGCAAAAGGCCTAACGACCATTTTTTACTTCAGTTAGGTTATACGCAATGGATGGGTAAACCGGATAGTATTGATACGAAAGGCTTTTCAAGAAGCATCAATGGTTATTTTATGTTTGATTTTCCTTTTAAAACCACGCCGCAATTAAGCGCTGCAATCGGCCTGGGTTTAGGTTCCGATCATATCGTTTTTGACAGGGATTACCCCGATGTAAAAGGGCAAACCAATACACTTCGTTTCAATTATCGAACCACCAGCCCAGATACAACTTTTTTTAAGAAAACAAAATTAGCTACCACTTATCTAGAGGCTCCCGTGGAACTACGCTATGTTGCAAAACCCGATCAAAGTGACAAAAGCTTCAAACTAGCCCTCGGCGTAAAAGTGGGTACGATGTTGAAAGGCGGAACGAGGGCGCGAAAATTGATGTATTTGACCCAGGGAAAGGAAAACCAGCGCAACGATTATCTTTTAAAAGAAGCCAGCAAAAAGTATTTCAACACAACAAGAATTGTGGGTACAGGCCGCATCGGGTTCGGCCATTTTACCCTTTTTGGCAACTACCAGTTTACCAATTTACTGAAAGATGGCGTGGGTCCTGAACTCAGGCCGTTTACAGTGGGTTTGAGTATAGGCGGATTATAGAATTTTACAACCGTAACATAATTGCCCTGCGAAATTCGCGGGGCTTTTTATTGCTTTTTGGGAGGAAGCGCGAAAGCCCTGGCTTCATGTTCAAAATGGCCTTTATGGCTGGCATCACAAAACGGCTTATTTTGAGAGCGGCCGCATCGGCAAAGCGATACAATGGTTCTTCCGCCCAAATCATACTGATCGCCTTCGGCATCTACAATTTCAAAATCGCCGTCAACTTTTACCGATCCGTTGCTGAGAATGGTTAATTTAGTAGCTGCCATAAATTAATTGGATATGGTTTAAATATTATTTTTTAAAGTCTTCATTGCTGGCCTTTTTCAAAAACTCTTTTTCTTCATCAGTTAATTGATCATAGCCGCCTGAGGTATTGATTTTATCAAGAATTTCATCAAGCCGTTTTTGTGTGAGGTTCACGCTTTTTTTAAACGGCGCCACATCCGATTTATAAAAATTAGTTTGTATGATTTTCGCGCGTTGCTGAGTTTTAGTATCCGGATTAAAAAGGTCAATGAACCAGTCGTACAAATGATTCATCCAATCGGCACCATCAAGGCCCCGGCGTAAAACAACTACAAACAAATAACCGGTAAGGCCGCCGGCAAGATGAGCAATATGAAGCCCCGGATTACTTGAGGGAATGGTTGCCATGTCAATCACAAGGTAAATCACACCAATAATCCAAAGTGATATGCCACCGCCCAGCATGGGAAAAAGTTTGTAATTGGGGCTGATTGT
>MKRO01000237.1:5518-6980 GCA_001896965.1 Sphingobacteriales bacterium 41-5
CGGCAATTGCCAAAATTCCGGCTCCGCATCCAAAAAGGTAATGGCTTTCAGGTTGGGCCTGAAAAGAAGGTAACATTGCTACGGCAACCAAAAAACCGATGGCGCCGGCAACTGTTCCGTATAAAAAAACAGGTATCACTTTTCGGTTGCCGGTCAAATCAATAAAAATATAACCGAAACACCAAAGCCATACCATGTTACTGAACAACTGCCAAAAACCCACATGCACAAACGAGTGGGTAAAAATAGTCCAGAATTTTGCCAAAGCCGTTTTGAGTACGGGCGAAAGCGCAAACCAGGAAAGAATATTTTTTTCGAAAATAGATTGAATATCCGTGCCCTCGGGGTAGCGGATGTAAGTGATTGCTTTAAAAAATGCCAGAACCACATATATGATCATGCTAATGGCAATTAAAATCACCACCGGGCTCATCCGGGTGCCAAGCGTTAACCTGCTATCTAAATTTCTGTCAGAAAATGACATACACTTCTCTTAATCTATTAAGATTTAGTTTTTTTAAAAATGATTTCAAACTTTAATATAACGTTCGCCGATTATTTTTGTTCCATACTTTCAATAAAATAAATCCGGTGATGGCTCCGCCCAGATGTGCGAAGTGTGCAATATTATCTCCTGAAAAATTTGATACGCCGCCAAAAAGGTCAATCGCAACAAGGCCCAGTACCGCCCACTTCGCTTTTATGGGAACGGGAATAAACATAATGTAAAGTTCCGTGTTGGGGAAGGTCATGGCAAACGCAACCAAAATGCCAAAAACCGCCCCCGATGCGCCAACTGCAAGGCTGTCACCGCCCATCCAGTATTGCATTAATAAATGCAAGGCAGCAGACCCGAGCCCGCAAATGAGGTAAAAAATCAGGAACCGTTTTGCGCCCCAAACATTTTCTAAAATGCGCCCAAACATCCACAGCGCAAACATATTGAATAAAATATGATAGAAAATGATGCCCCCGGACGGTTCGCCAAACATGTTGGTGCCGTAAGCCGCATGGGCAAACATGTGGGTAATGATTTGCCAGGGCCTGAAGTTTTCACTGCCAATTGGCCAAAGGCCGATAATGGAGGTAAGGTTGATTTTGGGATCGTAAAGCACCTGTGCCACCCATACCAGTACATTCGTCATGATTAGCGTGCGTACCGCTGGTGGAAAATTGCTCGCCGGCCTAGTGTAATAATCGCTCATGCAACAAAGATAACGGGTAGAGGTATTTATTGTTCAACGGGATGTTACTGATTTTGTTTTTGCCGCATGTATTCGCGGGCTTGCCGGATTTCGTTTTTTACGCTGTCGGAAATTTTGGTAGATGAAGTGTCTGCCGCCAATCTTGCTTTCAAAGTAAGAGCCGCCGTGTCATCCGGAGGAAGGGAAAAATTGGCCGATGCCGCTGCCAGGGAATCAATCAACGAAAGAGTATCGGTTGCGGCGGTTGCAACATCTTC
>MKRO01000237.1:7011-9292 GCA_001896965.1 Sphingobacteriales bacterium 41-5
AGTTTCGCTGCTACCGCAGGAAAAAAAGATGGCGCCAACCAACGCAGGTACTATGAAGAAAACTTTTCTCAAAATAACAGATTATTATTAAAGTTACCGCAATTTCAGTTGCACCACGTTTTCAATATGCAAAGTATGCGGAAACATATCTACCGGCTGAATTTTTGTGACCTCATATTTTTCGTCAAGCAGAGCGAGGTCGCGGGCCTGCGTGGCCGGGTTGCAGCTTACATACACCACGATTGGCGCAGCCATTTCATTGATCTTGCGTACCAGCTTTTCGTGCATCCCCGCACGCGGTGGGTCGGTAATAATCACATCGGGGCGGCCGTGTTGCGCAAAAAATTCATCGGTACAAACATCAATCACATCACCTGCGTAAAAATGAGTTTTATTCAGGCTGTTCAGTTGCGCATTTTCTTTGGCATCTTCAATCGCTTCATTAATAACTTCCACACCAATTACTTTTTCCGCCATCTCACTGCAAAAAATACCAATGCTGCCTGTGCCGCAGTAAAGGTCGTATAAAGTTTCTTTCCCCGTCAGTTCTGCAAATTCACGGGCTACTTTATACAGTTGGGTACCCTGTTTGGTATTTGTTTGAAAAAACGATTTGGGCCCAATCTTAAAACTGTAATCTTCCAGTTTTTCAACCACATATCCTTTGCCGTAGTAAATAATGGGTTCCAGCCCGTGAAGGCTGTCATTTTGTTTGAAATTGATGGTGTAAAGTAGTGACGTAATATTTGGAAATTTTTCCAGCACATAATCCAGCACCGCTTTAATTTTAACCATATCATCCTCGCCAAACATAATGTTCACCATCCATTCGCCCGTTTCGCAAAGGCGTACCTGCATGGTGCGTAAGAACCCACGCTGGTTACGCAGGCCATAAAACGTAAAGCCGTTTTGCAGGGCAAAGTTTTTTACGGCCAGCCTTACTTCATTTGTTGACTCTGCCTGAAGCCAGCATTTTTCAATATCTACAACCTTGCTCCAAAAGCCACGGGCGTGAAATCCGGCAAACCCAAACTTCTCCACAGAAACGGCTTCGCTTTCGCTCAGCGGCTCGCTTTTCAAAGCGTCTAATTTTTTGTCAGGCTCCTTAAAATGTGTGTCTTGTGCGTTAGTGGCCTTCCCTTCGGGAAGGCCGGGATGTGCTTTGGCCGGCTTTTCCGGGGTAAACTCTTCGGTAGCAAAAGTGTACTCGATCTTATTTCTGTAAAATTTTGTTTCGGCTGCGCCGATGATGGGTTGTATTGGCGGCAAACTAACTTTTGCAATCCTTCGCAAATTGTCAGTAACCTGTTTTTGTTTGAACTCTAACTGCTTTTCGTAAGGCAGCATTTGCCATTGGCAACCGCCGCAAACCCCAAAGTGGCTGCAAAAAGGCTCCACCCGGTCTTTTGAGTAAGAATGAAATTTTATGGGAAAGCCTTCGCCCCAGTCTTTTTTGCTTTTAGTAACGCGTACGTCCACCACATCTCCGGGAACTACACGCTCCACAAAAATCACCTTGCCATCCACACGCGAGAGGCACTTGCCTTCGGCGGCATAATTTTCAATTAATATATTTTGCAGAACGATGTCTTTTTTCTTACGTGCCATCGGGCAAAAATAGACAACTTAGCAGCTCAAAACTATTATTATACATAACAAATGCTAAAGTGCCTGTTGTGATTAAAGAAGCGGTAAAATCCGTTGCCCCGGGTGTGGGGTTGCGGAACGCTTTAAAACGCAGTTACCGGAGGCCACGATACTTATAATTGCTTTATTACATCAGCAACCAGCGAAGATTTACCGAGCGTGTAGTAGTGCAATACGGGTACCCCGTTTTTCTTTAAATCTTTGGATTGCATGGCCAGCCATTCAACACCTACTTTTTCTACTTCTTCATTTGACTTACATTTCTCCAATTCATTTGAGAGCTCTTCGGGTAGGTCAATATGAAATATTTTGGGAAGAACCGTTAACTGGTTTTTTACCGCGATTGCTTTCAGGCCCGGGATAATAGGAACGGTGATACCAATCGCCCGACATTTTTCCACAAAATCATAATATTTCCGGTTGTCAAAAAACATTTGAGTAACGATATAATCTGCCCCCGCATCCACCTTGGCTTTCAGGTATTGCAAATCAGTTTGCATATTAGGCGCTTCAAAATGTTTTTCAGGATAACCGGCTACGCCAATGCAGAAAGAGGTTTTATGGCTGTTCTTTAATTCTTCTTCCAGATAAATACCATTATTAAGGTTTACGACCTGTTGCAATAATTCTGATG
>MKRO01000237.1:9330-11137 GCA_001896965.1 Sphingobacteriales bacterium 41-5
TTTTTTGCAGCATCGCCACGAAGTACCAGTACATTGTCAATGCCCAGGTAACGCAGGTTGATCAGCGCATCTTCGGTTTCCTGTATGCTAAAACCGCCGCAGATCAGGTGCGGAACGGGGTCCACGTTATACCTGTTTAAAATAGCGGCGCAAATGCTTTCAGTACCCGGCCTTTTGCGAATAGTAACTTTCTTAAATGTGCCATCGGGATTTTGTTTGAAAACATGTTCCGCACGATGGTAGGTTACATTTACAAAAGCAGGTTTGAATTCCATTAAAGGATCCAGATGTTTGTACACAGCATCAATGCCCTTGCCTTTGATGGGTGGCAGAATTTCAAACGAAACCAGGGTATTGCCTTTTGCGCTATTGATATGGTCAATTACTTTCATATTAAAATGATCATGAGGCCGCAAAATTAAGGCAATTGATTGTCTGAACCATGATTTAGGCTCCGGCGTTCAGGATTGGCGTTGAGATATGGTTTACAGTTGACAACGCTGTATCGGCATTTCAAAATAATAAACCCAATATTTCCATTTACATAAAAGTTATTCCTATTGCACATCAATTGCACCCATACAACCTTCGGTTGGCACACTTGTGGTGGAATAAGTTACTTCTGTTTCTGTACCAAGCACTCCATCAGTGCATAATTGTTTAGTTACCACATACCTAAAATAATACAACCCATCTTCTAATTTTACTTTCTTATACACGCAGGAAGTTACAACCCACCTGGGAGGCGGCGGCGGGTTTTTACCATCAACAATAATATCATCAATTATAAAATTTTGGTAATATAGTTTGGCGCTATCCGTCCATTTGCCATACACACTTGTTTGGGTGGCAATAGCAGTGGACAGGTCTATATCTATATAAGAATGCCAGTAGATACTAATGCTGGGAAAATCAAGATAATCCTGGCTCGCTATAGGTCGTTTAAACCTGAAGACTGTTGTAGGTTCTTGTGTAATATCATTAGAGTTGGAACCTATGGGCCCGAATTTAATAATATTTATTTTTAATTCGTTGAGCAGTTTGGAAAATGGCTGGCCGACAAATTCAGCCTTTCTGGCCTCAATAGATTTTAAATATGCCAGGGTATCTGTAACAGGTTGGGTTTGCGCTTGCGCTGTTGCAAACGAAAACAGAAAAGCCAATATGATGATTTGTTTATTCATTATATGTAATTCTTTAAAATTAGGGAATAAATTTTAGCATCCGTTAGTAACAGTGGTTTTAGCATTACCCTCTTCGTCTTTTTCTACCTCTCCGTTAGCCTTCTTTTTAGGTATAATCTTTTTTACAACCGGCTCAAACTTACCCGTAGCAGGGTTATATTTTACTATGGATACTCCCGCGTTCAAGCTGTTTAGGGTTTCGGCCTGTGCTGCTTCAAAAACCAAATTCTTGGCGTTACTATTTCCTGTATAAGCATTTTTATATTGTTCATAAGCGAACTTGAAAATTTTTTCAGCAGCGGTTCCAATTTTCCAATCGCCATTAACGGTTTGCCCATTATAAGAACTGTAAAAATTATGAGCCAAAACGTTATTAGTTACTGCCATGGCATAAATGCTGCCATCTGCTGCCAGAACAAAATTGCCTATATAAGCTTTATCATAGTCAGGGTTTGTGGCATTCAGAATATATTCATGGCCTACTTTCGCCATTTGAACCAGGTCTTTAGCCGATGGACCTGCAGAACCTGCGGAGGGATGGGTATGAATAAAACCAACAATATATTCGAGGGAGTTCGTTGTATAGCCAATATTTATATTATCGGCAAGTTGTGATTTTTGAA
>MKRO01000238.1:0-3908 GCA_001896965.1 Sphingobacteriales bacterium 41-5
TATTGTTGATGCAATTGGGAAAGCATTTAAGGCGGTGATCGACTAAAAAACAAATTTGCCATTTCCCTGATAAAATTTTACTCCCTATTTATTCTCAAGGGCTATAAAACTTTCGATTGAGGAAACATCCTCTTTTGACACTTTACCATTTTTAAATTTTACTTCGGCAGAAGATGTTTCTTTTTGAAATGTAAAAGTGATGTTCTTAATGTCCCCCGGCATATTCTTGCTGGTCGTAATTATTTCTTTGTTTCGCCCAATAACACCACTCATAGCACCTTTGAGAGATGCCGGGGGAGGAGGTGGAGAAGGCAATCGCACCCCATATTTTTTTTCAAATGCCTTTTCTTGTTCAATCGTGGTAATATCATCCAAAATTTTTCTTCCGTCTTTATAAATTATTTCAGCTGTTTTTACATTATTAATGGTGCGAACATTTATTGCTTTAACGTTGGCAGGAAAATCTTTTGATTTTGGCGGTGGCGGCGTAAGTGGAAGCAAGGGATAAGTTTCGGGCACCTCAATGCTAAATTCCTTTTCGAACGCGGCCCTTTCTCCATCATTGCGAAGTCTCCTTAATTCATATTCATTGTTATGATAGAAGACGATAGCTTCAAAATACTTTCCTTTCTGACCACGAAAAATCAAATTTTTAAGCTGTGAAGGAAGTTTAAAATTTTCTTCCTCTTTCATTTTGAATGCTTCGAACGTACCTTTTTCCTCATTAAAGATTTCTGCAACTATAGGCGATTCTTTTAGCTTTTCTATTGATTGTTTGAACAAAATCGGAGTTGGCTTTTTGCTTGGTAATGTATCATTAACAGCCGAACTTTTAACCTCTGATTCGTTGACGCTTGCATAAACTTTAGAACTTAAAAAATAAACCAGTAAAGCCAGTAGCGGCACTGCGGCCATCCCGGCCCATACCGCGCGTTTTCGTTTAAATGTTTTTTGTAACATGATCATTCTTTTTTTTGTGGTGAAGAAAAAACTGCTTGCAAGCGGTATATTGTTATTTACGTAAACACTTTGTAATAGTAGTTGCTGATAACTTAACGGGTCATTGGTAACCCTGGTTACAGCCTCATCTGCTAGAAACTCATGGTTCATCCTGATTGCACTTTTGTATAAATAAATTAACGGGTTGAACCAGTAAACGATTTGCAACAATTCTATGAAAATGATATCCCAACTATGTTTTTGTTGTATGTGTGCCAACTCGTGTATCAAAATGCGTTTCTCTACCCTGCCCTCTTTATAAGCCTTTTCATTAATAAAAATTTTATTCAAAAATGAATAAGGCACCACATCCTGCTTTACTAAAATAATTTTAGCCTGGTTAAAATCAATATGTTCTGCACCGCGTAAGCTCTTTCTGATCTTATACAGATTGATGAAAAACCTTGCTAATAAAACAGTGCTCACAATTATATAAACAACAGCAGCAATCATTAGCATATAATCACTCAGCGTGTATTTCACCGTGTTAAGCGTTACAGGTTGATAATCTCCATATTCACCAGTTATGAGTTGGTAATTTTGCTGCGGTACTTTTATGGTGAACGTTATAAGTGGTATGAAGAAAGATACAACAAGGCTCCCCAGCAAATAAAACCTGTTAAATACCAGCATTTTTTCGCGTTGAAATAAGAAGTGATAGAGCGCGTAAAACGCCGCGCTACAGGCAATTGTTTTTAAGAGGTAAAGTATCATCGTTTTACAGATTTGATGTGATGATTATCGTCATGCTGAGCGTAATGCAATGAAGCCGAAGCATCTCATTGTGCCGCAGACCCTTCCGCTTCGTTTCACTGCGGTCAGTGTGACGAATACTATTTTTTCTTTTTTTGAATTTCTTTATCAACTATTTTTTTAAGTTCTTCCAATTGCTCTTTTGAGAGATTTGTTTCCCGGGTAAAAAACGAAGCGAACTGCAGAACGCTATCGTCAAAATAATTTTTAATCATACTGTTCACGTGTTTTGAGAAATATTCTGACTTTTCTATTAATGGATAATACTCACGGGAATTTCCATATTGCGTGTAGCCGATCACGCCTTTATCAGTCATGCGCTTTAAGAGTGTTGCCACAGTTGTGTTTGCGGGTTTTGGTTCCGGAAACGCATCTATCAGGTCTTTCATAAAAGCTCTTTCCGCCTGCCAGATGTATTCCATTAACTGCTCTTCGGATTTTGATAATTTAATCATTCTACAATTATAGATTTGTTTCTACAAATGTAGAATAAAAAATGAATGCGCCAAATTTTTTTTTAAAATATTTTCTGAAGCCTTTTTTACACGCCCCACTTCTTTCAGATTACTTTTTAGCAAATGATGTCGAATATTTGATAAACTATTTGTTGGGGTTTGAAAGAGCTTTGCATCAGAATTTTTCAGAAACCTTTAAATGAATTTTCAATGAAAAAAATGATGCTGTTTACGTGCTTTTGGGCGCTTTCCATTATCGCCAAAGCCCAATATTTCAACGATGAAATAAAAGCCCTGTACCAAGCCGCAATTCAAAATAACGACACGGTGAAACTCTACAAAATCCGGAAAGAGATTTCAGCCATTGATATGCAGAATGCAAGGTTTAGCTACCTCCCCCGCATTCGTTTTGGCGCAACTTACACACGGCTTAACGACGATATTGTTTTCCCAGACAACCTGCAGCAATTGCTCATGGGCACACAAAAACTACTCATTAAAGAAAAAATAGGGATGCCCTTTAACGCGCCGTTGCCCGCCACTGTTCCGCTGCAACCGGTGGAGCCCATTCAGCAAAAAAATATTTTTAAAGAAAATATTTCGGGGGAATGGCTTTTGTTTAGCGGCTTGAAAGTAAAGTATGCGCTGAAAGCCTATCAGCACCAGCAAAATTCATATCAATTTCTGTCAGAAAAACAAGAAACCAAATTATGGCTTGATATTTCTGATGCGTACGACAAACTGGCTTTGATGTATGAGTCCGACGCTATCATTAACAGCTCAGAACAAGTGCTAATCCAACAAACAAAATTTGTAAATGCGGCCATTGCCAATGGGCTTGCTACCCCACTCGAAAGAAAAAAAATAGAACTGGCTCAACAGAAATTAGAAGTGAAAAAACTGGAGAATAAAACCCATAAAAAAATATTGCTGGAAAAACTCCATCAACTGACCTCCCTACCAACAGACGATCTACGCAGGATTTCGGCGCAGATTACACCGGCTTATTTTAACACATCTGCCCTGCCCGAAGAAAGGCCGGAACTGAAAGCGCTGAACCAGGGGATAGAAGCAAAAAAAGTGGCAGAAAAAGTGGCGCTAACTGACTATGTCCCTAAACTGGCAGCTTTCGGACAATATGAATTACGAGAAAAAGATCTCTCGCTTTTCGATCCCAAATGGGCGGTGGGCATAAAGCTGCAATGGAATGTATTTGACGGGCTGAACGCACGCAACAATGCCCGAAAAGAAGCATTAGAACGCCGGTCTTTAGAAGTGCAGAAAAATGCCGCGCAGGAAGCGATTCAGCTGGGATATGCAAAAGCTAAGTATGACTATGAGTTGGCAACCGATAAAGTTGCTTTAAAAAATAAAGAGGTGAAGCTTACAGAAGATACTTACGATTTTGTTCAAAAGCAATATCATAACGGCCTTACCACCATTACCGAATTGCTGAACGCGCTGAATGATGTGGAGAAGGCAAAGTTCGAAATGAAGCAATCCGTGTATGAACAGCGGCGCTCGGCATTACAGGCGGCTGATATCAGCGGAACCTTATTACAAAACCTTTAGAACACAACCAATCACACATAACCTTTAAATGATTTAAAAATGAAACAAAAAATGATACACGTGGGAATGGCCGTTAGCGCCATCCTGTTATTTTCTTCCTGCGGTAATGAAGGCAGGCAAAAACAATCT
>MKRO01000238.1:4006-6728 GCA_001896965.1 Sphingobacteriales bacterium 41-5
AGCGCGTAAGGGAGGGCGATACGCTGGCGGTTATTGCGGTACCGGAACTCGCCGCCAAACTACAACAGGCCAACGGCGCCGTTGTTGCAGCACAGGGCCAGTTAGAGTTGGCCGCTAATGGCGCCACTACTGACCAATTAATGCAGGTGCAAAGCCAGTTAGATGCCGCTGTGGCACAAATGGACTTCGCTGAACAATCTTTTCACCGCGTTAAAAATATGTACAGGGATTCATTAATTCCAGCACAGCAGTTTGATGATGCGCAATCGAAATATAATATGGCTAAAGCGCAGGTGAATGCCATACAGGCTAAACAAAAGGAAGTACGCCGCGGCACCCGTCCCGAAATGATCGAATCTGCCAGAGGGCAGGCTTTGCGTGCGCGCGGCGCGAAAGAGGAAGTATTGCTGGCAGCAAAAGAACGATTCATTGTGGCCCCCGCCGACATGACAGTGGAGACCATTACATTAAAAGTAGGAGAATTGGCTACGCCCGGCTACACCCTGTTGAACGGCTACGCACAAAACAGCGCCTATTTCAGGTTTACGATTGGCGAAACAAAAATTAACGCCTATAAAACTGGCGATCCTGTAAAAATACAGGTACCAAACACCCACACAGTAATTGCCGCTAAAATTGCCGCGGTTAAGCAAATGCCGCGGTATGCTGATAATACAAGTACGGCTCCAAATCGGGAGGTGGGCGAAGGCTTTTATGAACTGAAAGTCACGCCTGTGCAACCGTCAGAAGCTGGTGCCCTTTATAATAACTCCACCGTATTCCTGCTGAAGTAAAATACATCAACTTTTTTACCATGAGTAGCCCTAAACGAATGAACCGCGGAGAGCTTAAAAAAAAAATCGCGCATCATATTTTATTCAGAAATCCCTGTCTGCCCACCGGTGGGCGGCCATTAAAAAACCTAAAAATACATACAAGTGAAAACCTTCAGGAGATTATTACGGGTGGAGTGGAAACGAATTTTTTCCAACCGCGTATTGCTGCTTATTTTTTTTGGCGCGCCGGTGGTGTACGGGCTACTGTTTATACAAATGTATAAGCAGGGAAAAATTACCGATATGCCGGTGGTGGTAATTGACGAAGACCAAACCCAACTGAGCGCAAAAATGGTGGATGCCATTAACGATAACGAAAACCTTAAAGTGGTAAAAGTGCAGTTTGAAACCGGCGATATCAACGCGAAAATGGCGGCAAAGGAGTATGTGGCAGTTATAAACATCCCGTTAGGTTTTGAATCGGATGTTCTTCAAAAACGATACCCGGAGATCATAGCCGATATTAATACGGCAAACCTGGTGACTGCTAATTTTGCCAGCCGCGCGTTGCAAACCGTATTGGCTACAATGAGCGCCGGAATCGAAATTGAAGCGCTGAAGAGAGCGGGTATGGATGCCAGTACCGCCGCACAAAGGTTTGAGCCGTTCAAAGTAAATTACGATCGGTTTTATAACCCATCGGGAAATTATTTAGACCTTATGCTACCCGGCATCATCGGCACGATTATGCAACAAGTTATTTTTCTGGCCCTCGGGCTTGTTTTTGCTCGAGATTTTGAAGATGGATATTTCAAAAAACTTGTAAGAATTAGCAGTAGCGCCACGTATCATATCTGGTTAAAATCTGTACCCTTCATTGTATTAATTACAATGATGTGGTTGGTGGTAGGTTCTTTTTACCCTCTTTTCCATATCGATATTCCCGTATTTACCTGGCCAATGGCTTTGTTGGTTACGGTGTTCAGCCTGGCGTGTATGTGTGTGGGCATGTTATTTTCGCTGCTGATCCCCAACCAACTGAGGGCCACAGAACTGCTGATGGTATTGGCAACGCCATCATTTTTATTAAGCGGATTTACGTGGCCTTTGGAGGCCATGCCGGGCTGGATCCGTATGTTAGGCAACACATTACCTCTCACCCAATTTCTGCAGGGTTTCCGGAAACTGGCCGTATACGGAGGCACCTACGCCGACGCACAACCCCATATTCGCTTTCTGTTGTTAATGATGCTGATCTGTTGGGCCATCATGGCGATTTTATTGAGCATAAAAATAAAAATTACAAAAAAGAAGCTCTTGCCTCAGGCAAAATTGAGGTAAGCATTTAAAGGTTACGCCGCCTGTTTTTACAGGGGGCGTTTTATTTGAATCGCTCGGGCGTTTATCCAGCATTGCAAAAAAGGGTACACAGGTTTCCTGCGAAAAATATTAATTTCGGACCGTATGAAAAATACAACGAAGAATATTAAAACCATATTGCAGCTTTTCGGTTACGAACAAATGCAGCGGCGATGGTTTATCACCAAAGGATCGGGCATCCTTATTCATCCCGATGAAGCGTTCCGGGCCGATTTTTATATGTATGCCCTTTGCATAAGTGGGTCGGCCCGTCTCAAAATCAATAATGAAAATTTTACGGTAAAACCGAATAGTTTTCTGGCCGCCATCCCCAGCACAATTGTACAGGTTCTGGCGCATTCGAAAAATTTCAAAGCAAAAGTACTTGTATTTGAGCGGGGTTTTCTATTAAAAAACATTTTGGATACGCGCCAGTTAGAGCATCTTGGTTTTTTTAATTTTCACTCCCTGGCTTTTGTGCCCTTCACTACCGAAGAAGCCCAATTGCTCGGCGGCCTTCTTGATAATTTGCATGACAAATCTTTAAAACAAAGTGTTTTTCATAATGAAATTATGCAAAGCCTGAT
>MKRO01000238.1:6869-7362 GCA_001896965.1 Sphingobacteriales bacterium 41-5
ACAGCGGGCGCTCTCCTTCTATGCTCAAAAGCTTTTCATCAGCGAAACATCGCTGATCAGCATCGGCAAAAAAGTTTCAGGAAAAACGCCGGGATCTTTGCTGGGAGAGGCGGTCATTGACGAAGCGAAACTATTGCTCGCCGGGGCGGATACCAATGTAGGTATGGGAAGTGATGCGCTGGGCTTCCCCTCCCTGCCTGCATTCAGCAGGTTTTTTAAAAAACATGCCGGTGTTACGCCTTCTTTGTGGCAATAAAATATTGTGCGGCGCCATTTGTTTTTCATGTGGCTGCGCCGCGAAACGCAGCAGGAGCGCGTAGCCCGAATATTCTTTGGGGATCGGTATTTATTTAAATTCGACGCGGGCCGTGTAGCCGCTAAGGTCAAAAGGTTGGGTTAACACATCTCCCAAAAAAGATTGGTTGCTGATGAAGGAAACACATCCCGCTAACTTATACACGTTTTGAAATTGAGGATTCCCCGCACATTCATA
>MKRO01000239.1:0-3949 GCA_001896965.1 Sphingobacteriales bacterium 41-5
TACTTGAAAAAAATTATGCCACCCGTTTTCCTGAAACTTTTGAACCAACTCTTTCAGATGAAGTTGTATATATCGGTCCTCATAAAATGGCCGATGCAATACAGGTTGAGAACAATGAAACCAATATCGGCAAACTGTTGTTAAGCCCTACGCGAACTTTTGCTCCCGTGTTGAAAGTGTTATTGCAGGAGCATTTCAGCGCCATAAGCGGGTTAATTCATTGCAGCGGTGGCGGACAAACTAAATGCCTGAAGTATGTTCCTGAAAATGTAAAAATTGTTAAGGATAAACTGTTTGAACCCCCTGTTATTTTCAACATCATTCAAAAAGCCAGCGGTGCAGATGCAAAAGAAATGTACCAGGTATTTAACATGGGTACCCGCATGGAAATCTATACCAGTGAAAAAGATGCTGATAGCATCGTCAGCATTTCAAAGTCTTTTGGTGTGGATGCACGGGTAATCGGCAGGGTAGAGGCGAGTGCGTCAAAAAGCCTTGACATCATTACGCCAAACGAAACGATTAGTTTTTAATATTGCCGGGGGAAGTGCCCCGGCAATGTTTCACTAAATTTTTCTTCTGAGTTTTTCTTCTGAGTTTTTTACTTCGTCGTTAGTTTATAAATGGTTTTTGTTTTATAAACTTCTCCGGGACGCAAAATAGTATTCGGAAAGGATGGAACGTTAATCGCGTTAGGATGAACCTGGGTTTCAAAACAAAAAGCCGAAAATGGCGTATATTGTTTTTTACCTTTAATTGTGGGGGAGCCGTAGGCGTTATATAAATGAACTAAAGGTTCTGTGGTGTACACTTCCAGTTTCACATCCTGTTCATCGCAATAGGCTTCCGCTGCAATATTTTCAATACCCGGCCGATCGAGCGGGTAGGAGATGTCGATTCCGTTTTCGGGGTTCTCAATTTTCCCAGTTTGGTTATACTCACTGAAATCATTGCGGGTTCCTTTTACATCCAATAATTTTCCGGTGGTGCAATAATTGGCATCCTGTTCCAAATATTTTGATGCATGAATTTTCAAATGCTGATTATCTATGCGGCCTTCGCCATTATTTAAATTAAAGTAGGAGTGGTGAGTAAGATTTACTGCGGTTGCTTTATCAGTTTCTGCGGTGTATTCGTAACTGAATTCATTATTATCATTCAATTCGAACGCGATTTGCACTTTTAATTCGCCGGGAAAACCTTCCTCTCCGTCAGCGCTGATGTATTGTAAAACAAGCCTGCCATTAGCGGTAGAAACCACATCCCACACTTTTTTATCAAAGCCTTCAAGTCCGCCGTGTAACTGATAATCCGGATGCTGGCCTTGTAGTTTGTATTCCTTTTCATCAATCGTGAAAGACGCTCTGTTGATCCTGTTGCCGTAGCGTCCGATGGCAGCTCCATAGTAAGGGTAGTTTTGAAGATACTCTTCACCCCAATACTGAATGGGATCATCAAACCCTAGCACAATGTCGTTAAAAGTTCCATCGCTTTTCCTTAACTTTATCGCCGTAATAATCGCGCCGTAGTTTGTTATTTTTGCCTCAGTTCCCTGTTGGTTAGTGAGTGTGAGCAAATAAACGTCTTTTCCGTTGGCATGTTGTCCGAAAGATTGGGTTGTTATTGAGTTCATAATTTAAATTTAAAGATTACTAAAATAAAGCTTTTACAATGATTATCGATCAACTACAAAAAGAATTTGAGAAAATTTATCACAAACAAGCTGAAAGAATTTTCTTTTGCCCCGGGCGTGTAAACCTTATTGGAGAACATATTGATTATAATGGAGGGCAGGTGATGCCATGCGCAATCTCGATGGGCACAACGGTTTTGATTGCAAAAAATAACGATCATGTTTTTCGTTTTCGTGCAGTAGATTTTCCCGAGACCTCGGATATTGAACTGAAAGATTCTTACACTAAAACAGGTACTGAATGGTTCAATTATCCACTTGGAGTTATTCATGAATTTTTGAAAGCGGGGATTAAATTAGAAGGGCTTGATTTTCTTTTCTCCGGTAATCTTCCGATCGGTTCTGGTCTTTCATCATCTGCTTCTATTGAAGTGTTAACAGCCTTTGCTCTGAACGACATTTTCAGCGGAGGTATGAACAATGTTGAACTTGCATTGCTTGGCAAACGCGTGGAAAATCAGTTTATGGGTTTAAATAGCGGAATTATGGATCAGTTTGCAGTTGCAATGGGCAAGGAAGGGAATGCCATTTTGTTAAACTGTGATACGCTCGATTACGAATACCTGCCATTTGAAATAGGCGACTATGTGCTGGCAATTATCAACACAAATAAGCCCCGTAAACTTGTTGAATCGAAATACAACGAAAGGTTCGCTGAATGCATGACAGCAAAAGAAAAGCTTCAGAAAAAATTAAATATCAACCATCTTTGCGAAGTAAGCATTGATGATTTTATCAAAAACAAAGAATTGATTAACGACCCGGTAGTTGAAAACCGGGCGCTACACGTAATCTCAGAGAACGAACGTGTAATAAAAGCCAGGGAAGCCTTGACCTCCGGCGATATTAAAACCTTCGGAGAGCTAATGTATGCTTCGCATCAGTCCCTGCAAGATCTCTACGAGGTGTCAGGAGAGGAGTTAGACGCCATCGTTGAATTTTGTAAAACTTATAAAGAATGCATCGGCGCAAGAATGACAGGTGCGGGTTTTGGTGGCTGCGCGATTGCTTTAGTTAAAAAACATAGCTTCGATGATTTTAAAGAAAAGGTTTGTAGGCATTATGAAGACAAGATCGGCTACCAACCGGGCGTATTTTCATCTGTGATTGCAGAAGGTGTGCGAACAATTGTATAAAGCCCTTTAAACATTCTCACCTTTATCATTTCTGTCGAAGGGAAAATTTATTCTTCGGCCAGGCATAATTAATTTTAGTATGCCGAAGGCATTATGTAAATTACCTGCGGTTGACGTATTAATTTTTCGCACAATATTTCCTTTATTTTTGGACGCAAATAAAATTCAATTTAGTACTGAAGTGTCCTAAACATGAGAGTCGTTATTAAACAAATTTTTATTTTGCTTATTCCACTACTGGCATTTAGTGTGCCGGTTACAAAGAACAGCACGTCCCAAAAACCAGAACCTTCCAGACAAAATACAGGTGTCGATCAAATAATGAAAATGCCCGATAATCGGGCAAAATTGGATTCCATTATCAGGTTTGTTTCTAAAAACAGAAAAGATACTACGGTTGAACAATTATTTCGTGAGGGCCTTAGAATTGCCGTGGAGCAAAAGCTTATGATATATAACGCACGTATTCTGGATGCCTATGGAGTTTTTAAAAGGGATCTTTCAGATTACAGTACCGCGCTCAAATTTCACACGCAGGCCCTTGAAATTGCCAGGGAACAAAAAATTGACAGCATTCAAATGTTCGCGCTCAATAATATAGGCGTTGTTTTTCGCAGACTGGATCAAAATAACGAAGCTCTGAATTATCACATACAGGCGTTAAAGATTGCTGAAAAAATAAAACATGACTTTAGTGTTAGTGTTTCGCTAAATAGCATCGGAAACATTCACACGGCGTTGGGAAACTATAACGATGCGATTGAATATTTTAAAAAGGCGTTGCCGATTGCCGAAAAGGCCCAAAATTTTTTGGGGATAGCCATGAACCTTGGGAACATCGGTGAATGCTATTATTTACAAAACCAATTAGATTCAGCCAAAAAATATTATACTCTAAGCCTTGATTATAACAAAAAGTTGAGCAACGAGAAAGACAGAATGAAGGGCATAGCCATTTGTTACGGGTCACTAGGGAATATTTACAAAGAAGTTGGCGATTTGGGAAAGGCAAGAGTTCTTTTTAGGGAAAGTCTTGATATTAATAAACAGTTGGGAGACAAAATGTTTATATGTCAAAGCTATAATTTTTTAGGAGATACTTATTTGCGTGGGAATAGCC
>MKRO01000239.1:3966-7818 GCA_001896965.1 Sphingobacteriales bacterium 41-5
AAATAAGATCGGCTTTTGCGGGATTAATGAAAGTGTATGAAGGGAAGGGTGATTACCATAAAGCGCTGAATTTTAGTAATCAGGTTAAGCGGTACACCGATTCAATTTATATGGAAAGTAGTAATCTCCACATGAAGCAGGTTGAGGCAATTTATCAGAGCGAAAGTGAACAATCAAAGATAAAACTATTGGAAACTACCCGGCGAAACGATCGGTTAATGATGATTGGGAGTTTGATTTTATTTGCACTTTTACTCATTGCAGGCTTACTTTATTACCTGAGAAACAGGCTTATAGAACGAAATAGAAGATTGCAAAGGGAGCTTGAAATTCGTACGCAAATCGCCTCAGACCTTCACGATGATATGGGATCTTCGTTAAGCAGTATTCATATTTTTAGCGAGTTGCTAAGAAAGCAGAATAACAAATCAGAAGAACTTTTAAATAAAATAGAAGAGAATGCGAAAGAGACTTTAGACGCCCTGGACGATATTATTTGGCTTGTGAAGCCGTCTAACGATAAATTTAGTAACCTGAGCATGCACATCGGCCAATATGCCGTTCCATTATTTGAAGGGAAAAACATTAACGCTGAAATTGATTTTCCAGACTGGATTTCTGAAACGCCGCTGCCTATGGAATCCAGAAGGAATATTTTTCTTATTATCAAGGAATCGATAAATAACCTGATCAAATATTCAAATTGTACCGAGGCGCTCGTTAAAGCTGAGTATGTTGACGATGACATTTTATTTACAGTAAAAGACAATGGCAAAGGATTTAACCCTGAAATGCTCACAAACAGAAATGGTTTAAAAAATTTAAAAGCCCGAGCCGGTCAAATTAACGCGGTATTGAATATTCAATCTGCACCGGGCGAGGGAACCCTTATAACGTTGTTGGTTAAAGCGAAGAACCTTGTTGGAGGCTAGCTAAGAGATGAGGCAAATACTTTTATTTAACATAATATAAATTATAGGAAAAGTGCCCGGCCTACTACAGTGTATTTAGCCTTACCATTTCTTTAACATTTTCTAATCATTTAATGTCCAAAATATTATTGAGGACAATTAAATTTGCCCGTACCTAAAAATTTATGTCGTTGAGAAGAATTTTATTACCATTAGCCCTGGTGTTATTAATTTATAGTTGTAAATCAAATTCACAACCCTCAGAAAAAAACAATAAGCAACATGCCGGTGGACAAAATGAATTAGCTGAAAAAGAGAAAATTCCTGAATCGGAGCTTATTACCTATAATCAAAAGCTTTCCGGTTATTTTGACACGATGCTGCTGAACAGAAATTTCAATGGCGGCATTTTGGTTGCCAAAGGTGGCAATATTCTTTATGAAGCCTATGTGGGTTACGAAAATCTCTCTAAAAAAACTGATACAATTACCGCTAATACGGCTTTTCACCTGGCATCAACCAGTAAGCCGTTTACCGCTGTTGCTGTAATGAAATTGATCGGGCAGCGAAAACTTGGCTTGGAGGATGACGTTGTAAAACACTTCTCAGGATTTCCATACCCCGGTGTTACCGTGAGGGATTTACTTACCCATCGCAGCGGTTTGCCAAACTATCTTTATTTTATGGATGATAAAAAGAAGTGGAATCAAACCACCATGGTCTCCAACAAAGATGTGATTGATTTTTTAATAAGATACCAGCCACCTAAAACAGCAAATCCCGGCACAAGATTTCAATATTGTAATACCAACTATGTACTGCTCGCGTCTATCATTGAAAAAGTTACGGGCAAACTGTTTCCCCAATACATGAAAGAAACCATTTTTGATCCCTTGGGGATGAACCACACTTTTATTTATACAGCTGCTGATAGCGCCACCGCATTAATGTCCTTTAAACCATCAGGTGCACTTTGGGCCAACGACAAATACGAGTACACCTACGGCGATAAAAATGTTTATAGCACGCCGCGCGATATGTTTAAGTGGGATAGCGCATTGTACCGGGATGATTTCGTCAGTAAAGCGATGCTTGACTCGTCATTCGTGCCGCGCAGTAATGAAAAACCCGGCGTTCATAATTACGGGTATGGCTGGCGGATGCTGAATTTGAAGAACGGTAAAAACGTAATTTATCATTTTGGTAAATGGCATGGATTTACCCCTGCTTTTGCACGGTTGATTGATGAAAAAGCGGTAATTATTATTTTGGGAAATAAATACAGTAAAAGTATGTATGAGGCTGCTAAACACTCTTACGATATTTTCGGCAATTACATGCAAACTGATTCTTCGGAGGATGAAGATGACACTCAGCCAACCGGACCTGTAAACCAAACTCAATTGCAATCAAAAGAAGAAAAAAAAGCAGTGCCAATTTCCCAAAAAGCGACACCTAAAAAAGCGCCTGAAACAAAATCGGCCCGCGCTGCGGCCTCTAAAAAGAAAGTGCAACCTGTGGTAAAAAAATCGGCACCCACTACAACAAAATCATTAAATAAAAACACTTCGGCAAAAAAAACGATCAACCCGAAACCAGCGGCCAAACCGGTTTCGAAAACTGCGCCCAAAAAGAAAACCCGCTAAACCGGGTTGAGTTCGGAAATTTGTGTATTTGTGGCATAAATTTTAAATTGCTGTATGAAATTATTAAGCGCCGCACAAATCAGGCAGTGGGACCAATATACGATTAAGCACGGATCCATTACTTCCACCAATTTGATGGAAAGGGCTGCAAAAGCATGTACCCGCTGGATTTTACAAAATATCCTCGCAGACAATTTTTATATTTTTTGCGGCAAAGGAAACAACGGCGGCGATGGCCTGGCCATTGCGCGGATGCTGAATGCGTCAGGCAAACAATGCCATGTTTTTGTAACCGAACCTGATGCAAAAGGCAGTGAAGATTTCAATATAAATTTCAATCATTTACACCAGTTAAAATCTGTTCCGATTACATTATTGAAGAGTGAAGAAGACAACCCTCCTCTCCCGCCGGGCACGGTGGTCATTGATGCCTTGATTGGCACCGGCCTCAATAGAAAGCTTGAAGGAAGCATTGCACAATTGGTAAATTACCTGAATGATTCGGGCAACACCATCATTTCAATTGACATCCCCGGCGGCCTGCAAAGTGAAGCATCATCAGTTGGCCACCCTGTGATTCAGGCTGCCCACACGCTTACTTTTCAATGCCTGAAACTTGCGTTTCTGATGCCCGAGAATGAACCGTATTTCGGGCAGGTTCATATTCTTGATATCAACCTTCATCCTAATTTTCCTGATACAATTGAAACCCGGTTTCAACTTGTAAACAAGGCTTTGTGTCAGTCAATTTTGCAGCCCAAACGGAGATTTGCACATAAAGGAAATTTTGGGCATTCCCTGTTAATCGCCGGAAGTTATGGTAAAATGGGCGCTGCCGTTTTGAGCGCGAAAGCCTGTACAAAAAGCGGCACCGGACTGGTTAGCTGCCACACGCCAAAATGCGGTTTGAATATTCTTCAAACAACCGTTCCTGAAGCGATGTGCAGCGTTGATACCGGCGAACAAACCATTTCAGAACTGCCTGATGAGCTGGAAAAATATTCCGCAATCGGCATTGGCCCCGGCATTGGCACTTCTGATCAGGTGATCTTTTTTATACAGAATTTAATTACTAAAGCAATACAACCTTTAATTTTTGACGCTGACGCCTTGAATATTTTGTCAGCCCGGAAAGAGCTTTTGCGAATGCTGCCAAAAAGCGCCATCCTCACCCCCCACCCTAAAGAATTTGAGAGGCTTTTTGGCGAAAATTTAAATGACTATCAGAAAATTGAAACTGCTTTACAAAAAGCGGCGGAGTTAAAAATTGTCATTGTTTTAAAAGGCCATTATTC
>MKRO01000240.1:0-1553 GCA_001896965.1 Sphingobacteriales bacterium 41-5
ATTATAACAGGTATAACTTATCCTCTAATCTAAATTCAAGAATCAAGAAAAATATAGTACTCGACCTTAATTTAAGTGCGATTGTAGATGAAAAAAACCAACCTTTTCAGGATGCCTGGTGGGTCATAAGAAATATCTGGCGACAAAACCCCACGGAGACAGTTTTTGCAAATGATGATCCAAATTATATTTTACATACACAGAATGAGGGCGCCAATCCTTACCCAATGACTTATAAGGATATTTCGGGATATAAAAAACTGCAAAATAAATTATTTCGCTCCTCATTAAGTGTTACTTACAATGTTCCCTTTATAGCAGGGCTGAGGGCGAAAGGGCTGTATAGTTATGATTACGATATGTCAGATTATACAACTTATAGAAAGCAATATAATCAGTACACTTATAATGCAGCAAACGAAACATATACCCCCCGTACGCTCCAATCTCCTTCCCGGTTGAGAAAAGACTTTATAAATACCCCGGCTACCTTGGGACAATTTTCTTTGAACTATGATAAACGATTGGATAAACATAATATTCAATTATTAGCATTGGTGGAAGAAAGGATGAGAAGCAGAAACAACTTCTTTGCACAAAGAAATCTTTCCATTCCGCTGGATCAAATTTATGCAGGCGATAATGATGATCAACAAATTGCCAGCGCGAATCCTGATTTAATTTGGAAGGAAGTAAGAAGAGGCTATGTCGGGAGAATAAATTATGGATTTGATAATAAATACTTGATTGAGTTAAGTGGAAGGTACGACGGGTCTTCACTAAATTCACCTGCAAAAAGATGGGGATTTTTCCCCGCAATTCTAATGGGCTACCGTATTTCAGAGGAAAAATTCTGGAAGGATGCACCCGCTCTCGATTTTATCAATATGCTCAAATTCAGGGGAGGTTACGGCATCACCGGTGATGATGATTTTTTGCAATACCAATACCTCTCAGGATATAATTATCCTGCAGTTGGCTCTGTATTTGGCGGAACGCTGGTGAATGGTGCGGCAATCATGCCAATACCAAACCCCTATTTAACATGGATGGAATCGAAAATGGCAAATTTCGCGATTGACCTTGAAGCCTGGAAAGGATTATTCGGGGCTACATTTGAGATTTTCAGGCGCGAGCGCACGGGCCTTGCTGCTAAAAGTATATACAGTTTACCCGGTGTAATTGGAGCCGATATTGGTCAGGAAAATCTAAACTCAGACGAAAGAAAAGGTTTTGAGGTTGAGTTGAACCACCGGAACCGTGTTGGCGAATTCAATTATACGGTAAAAGCTATTTACAGTTATTCAAGGGGCCGTAACTTATTTGTGCAATCTGTAAAGGCCGGCAACTCCTACCTCAATTGGCTTAACAACCGAAACGACAGGTATAACGATATCTGGTGGGGGTATAGTGCTGATGGGGTTTTTCAGAGCTATGATGAGTTTTTCAACAGCCCGGTATACTATAATAAAAACACATTACCCGGCGATTACAAATATCTTGACTGGAATGAAGACGGTGTTATTAATACTTTGGATACCCATCCTATTTCT
>MKRO01000240.1:1621-5422 GCA_001896965.1 Sphingobacteriales bacterium 41-5
TTTGGCAGGGCAATGCGATGGTGAATGGTGCATATCCTGAAGTTTTGTTGGGCGGACTGTATGGAGGCGCCGGTTTAGAACACTTTATGGATCGCTGGCACCCTGTTGACCCCAACGCGGATGTCTTTAATCCTGCAACACAATGGGTTCCGGGACATTATGCTTACACCGGCCGTGTAGCAAATATCAATACCGGCCACGGGGTACAAGACGCTTCATTTGTACGTTTAAAATCTTTGGAAATAGGGTATAGCATACCGCCTAATTTGCTTTCAAGGGCCAATATAAAGGATGTTCGCATTTCGCTGAGCGGTTATAACATACTTACTTTCACCAAGCTAAGGTATGTTGATCCTGAACACCCTTCCAGCCAGTTCGGCTACCTGTACCCCATGAACAAAACTTACAATTTAAACTTCGGCATCACCTTCTAAAAAGCAGTTCGGCTTTTTGTAATCCAATAAAGTTTATAACATGAAAAAAATAATTTTCCATATAATAATTTACCTGAGTATTTTTTCGTCATGCCAGAAGCTTGACGTAGCTCCGCCAAATATTGTGAAAGAAGGAGATATTTTTGGCACTCCGGAAGGCATAACATCTTACTTATCCCGCTTATATTACCTGATGCCTACTGAGGATTTTAGCTATTCTCTGAATACCGGGTTTAATAATATTTCAATTTTCAGGCACACGAGCTGTTACACCGGTGAGGGTTTGTCAAGGGATGTTACTGCGGCAGCCTATGGGGTCAACATCTGGAATGAAAGTTATACAACAATTCGCCAGTGTAATATTTTTTTTGAAACACTCCCGCAATACACTGCAAACTTTACGCCTGCTCAACTCAATCAATGGACGGGTGAAGTTAAAGTCATAAGGGCCATGACCTATTTTGCGCTGGCATCGCGGTACGGTGGTGTACCTATTGTTCCCGGCGTTTTGGAGTACCCCGGGCATGACAGAGAATACTATGATATTCCCCGCTCTGCTGAAGCTGAGGTTTACGATTACATAGCAAAAGACCTCGACAGCGCTGTACTGTTGCTGCCTGATAATGTAGTTGCGAACAGGTGGAACAAAAATTCGGCACTCGCTTTAAAATCGAGGATTATGTTGTATGCAGGCTCAATAGCTAAATACAACACCATCGTTTTATTCGACAATCAAAATAAACAAATTGCGGGGATTCCGGCGGCAAGGGCAAACGACTATTTTAAGGCAAGTTTTGATGCTGCTAAACAAATTGAAGGGAAGTATTCGCTGTACAAGCGCCTATGGGCTGCAAATGACAGGACTGCACAATTCAACAATTATGTTAATCTTTTTTTAGACAATAATAGCACAGAGAATATTTTCATTAGAGAGTATGTTTACCCCGGCGCCGGTCACAGTTGGGACGCTTACATGGTTCCATTGCAACTGGCAGGGCCAAACGGCTGGTCATCAGAGATTGCACCCACATTAAACTTTGTAGAACTTTTTGACGGATTACCCAAGAACGAAAATGGTACGTTTAAATATCTTGATGAAAATGGAAAGTACATCATGTATGATGATTTGATGGGGCCATTCGCTAATGCCGAACCACGCCTGAAAGCCACTGTAATTTTTCCTGGCGATGAATTTAAAGGAGAACGAATTGAAATTTGGAGGGGGATTTACAGGGGTGCTGTTACCGGCGGCATCAGTCCTTTGATCCAGCCCGGTTCAATGATTGCTTACCCAACGGCAAATTTAAGCACCTCGGCAAATGGAGGCAGTCAAACTGTGGTTACATTGCCTGATGGGCGAAGGATGAATGCTGCAGGTAGAAGCGGTGTCTTTACTTCAACTAATATTCATACACTTTCGGGCTTTTTAATAAGAAAGTATCTGGATCCTAATCGTCCTACTTCGCAGGTGCTAACAGGCCAGTCTTCTCAAAAGTGGATTGAATTACGGTATGCCGAAGTGTTATTGAGTAAAGCGGAAGCCGCGTATGAGTTGCATTTAGCCGGCCAAACAGGCGCTAATTATCAGCAGGAGGCTTTTGATGCAATCAATGCTATTCGCGAAAGGGCGGGTGCAACATTACTACCGTCAGTAAGCGCTTTAAGTACTGATGTGATTAGAAAGGAACGCAGGAAAGAACTTGCATTTGAAAACAAGACGCAGCATGACCTTAGGAGATGGAGAGTGTGGCATTTGGAACAATCTGCAACGGTATACAGAGTTTTAATGCCGTTTTATTCGTCGGTGGCCAACAAATATTTCTTTGATGCCCGCTTCGATCAAAAATCTACACCTGTTTCCTACACTTACGAGTTTCGCTGGTACTACCTTCCAATTTCGGCAACAGAATTAGAAAGAAGCCCGAGTTTAATCCAAAACCCACAATGGTAATTTTTAAACTTACAATTGATTAGTTATGAAATAGCCATAAACGGCCTTGTTGCACAAAAGGAACGAATATTTGGCGTATTCCACGGGACGATTAGAAAAATAAAAAGATTCACGTGAAATGTCCATAAAGAAAAATCAAAAAATATGCACATGAAATGTCCCATAAAAATTTTCGAGCAATTTTATACCAAGAGCGATGAAAATTTTTATGGCAAATTCCATGTGACCATAAAGAAAAATCAAAAAATATATACATGAAAAAGATTATATTATTTTTAATAGCAGGCGTTGTGTTTACATCATGTTCAAGAGAAATTGATGATTACGACGCCCCTTCTGAAACCTTAACAGGTACGGTAATAGATAAAACCTCCGGAAAAGCCATGAACTCAGAGTATGGAACTACCGGAAATAATATCATTCTTGAAGAATTGAGTTGGAGCGATAACCCCACACCTTACAACTTCGGTGGAAAAATTGATGGCACTTTTAACAATAGTAAATTATTTAAAGGAACCTATCGGATTAATGTAGAAGGGCCATTTGTACCGCTGCTTCAGCGAGATTCAAAGGGTGATATTACTGTTGATGGACGTAAAACTGTTGATATAGCCGGTGTTACAAAGGTTGACTTTGAGGTGGAGCCTTTTTTTAAAGTTGAATGGGTTGGAGATCTTAAAGTCGAAAATGACGGTAGGGTTTCGGCAGATGTTAAATATACAAGAGGTACCACTAATCCAGCATACCAGGTAAACCCTAACGAAATGGTAGTTCTCGCAGGTTACACTCCCCTTGTATTACAAATGAGCAATTACGACAATAGGTATGAGTGGGGTTGGTCGCAAAATTCATCTCATGTGGGAGCCGTACAAAAAGTAACCACCCGCGCAAATAACCCAATACCGAAGGGTGCAAAATTTTATTACAGGATTGGTGTTCGAAACGCATTTAACAGTAAGTACAATTACTCTGACATAAGAGAGATGACAATTCCTAATTAGCAAGAATCTGTTAAGAAAATAGCCGATACATGAAGTAATGAAGAGAAAGGATTTTATTAGAACCACAGGATTGGCAGGTGCTGGTATGATATCTGGCGGAGTTTCGTTGGCTCATAATCATAAAAGTGATTTTCCTGTAGTGCGTACTCCCGAAGGGGAAAGGAGGTTCAGAAGCAAGGTGGTAGATCAGGCCATTCGAACATTTCAGGCAAATGTTAAGAACAAGGAACTCGTTTGGTTGTTTAATAATTGCTTTCCCAATACGCTCGATACAACCGTTTTTTATTCTGAAAAAAATAACAAACCGGAGACGTATGTTATTACTGGCGATATTGACGCAATGTGGCTCCGTGACAGCTCAGCACAAGTATTTCCCTACGTTCAGTTTGCACGTAATGATAAGCCATTGCAAAAT
>MKRO01000241.1:0-294 GCA_001896965.1 Sphingobacteriales bacterium 41-5
CTGCCCTGTGTAATGATATGTTTGATCAGCCGCCATTTTTTTCCATGCAAATTTTAAGGTTTCTTCGTCCATTTTGAATCAGGCTCCGCACTTTATTCCATTCCAACCCGGTTTCTTCCGCTATTTCGTTATAGCATTTGTTTTGATAATAAAACAATTGTATGCTCTTTTTCTGTTCGTCCGATAAGGCCTCCATGCACTGTTCCAGCCTTTTAAATTCTGCTTCCTTATTTAATACATCATCAAGATGCGAAAAATCGCCCGATTGCACATTTGCGCCGTCTAAATTAACAG
>MKRO01000241.1:335-3863 GCA_001896965.1 Sphingobacteriales bacterium 41-5
TTTTTCGCCACTACATACACCCAGCTTTTAAAATTACTCACCTCCTGGCCGGGCAGTTTACGTAGTAATTCCTGGTAAATATTCATCACGGCATCTTTAGCTTCTTCGCTATCCTCAAGGTATTTGAGGCAGGTACCGTAAAGCAGGTCGCTGTAGCGGAGATAAAGAGTGGCGAGCGCTTCCTGATCGCCGGTCGATTTGAAATCGTCCAGCAATTTTTCGTCCGGTATATCGGACGCAGCTTGTATTTTAAAAAGTTTCGCCAATTTTTTTTATTTCAGCAGCACAACAGTTTCGATTGAAATTTCAGCTTATTGAAAACAAAATATCACAAAATTGATAATATCGGGTTGAACAACTAAATATTATTAAGCTACAAAATAAATCTTTTTTAGTTTAAACAGCGAATGTTGCCACCCAGTGAAGGCCAAAAGTACAAGATTGCTACGTTCGTCTTTCAGGTTCGTGTGGGGTGCCTGACGACAAAGCGAGGCCTCAAAGGCTTTTTGTTGAAAAACTAAGCAACTTCTGTTTATAAAGCCTTTCTTCTGGAAAGTTTTTTAAGCTTTGATCTTTATTGGGATATAAACCATCTCTTCCGAGGCGGGATCATTGTTTTTATATTTCTCGCCCAGAATTTCAAAATGCGGCCTGTGGTCTAATTGGTAGTTGGAATTAGGCAACCATTCAGTAAAAATATATTTGAAAAAATCATTTGCGTCGGCAGCGCTTCCTTTGTAATGAAAAACAGCGTACAGCCCTTTTGGAATTGTAAACCGGGTTAAAGCATCGGGTAAATGGTCAAAGGCAGAAACTTCGGTCAACGCCCATTTTTCAAATTCGATAGCAGCATTGAAGTTGAGAAAATAACCCTCGGGGTAAACCTGTAAAGAAAAATAATCACTGGCGTTGATAATATCCTTCGTCAATAATTTAAAGCGTTTCCATAGACGGGCAGTTTTATTTTCGGGCAAACTCATCTTACAGTAAATTCCTGCTAATCGTTTTTCCGGTATTTCTAAAATTTCAGGTTGCAAAGGCAAACGTTTAAAAGAAATTAAAAAACCCCGCTTTCGCGGGGCTTTGTTTTATGCGTTTTTGTTGATACAGTTCAGATCATCAAATGCAATTTCAAGACGCTTCACAAAACTTTCTTCGCCCTTGCGTAACCATGCGCGCGGATCGTAGTATTTTTTGTTGGGCTTTTCCTCGCCTTCGGGGTTGCCAAGCTGAGCCTGAAGATAAGCTTCGTTCTTTTTGTAGTAACCTAATACCCCTTCCCAGAAAGCCCACTGCATATCAGTGTCAAGGTTCATTTTAATGGCGCCGTAGCCAATTGCTTCTTTAATTTGTGCAGGATCAGAGCCGCTACCACCGTGGAATACAAAGTAAACGGGCTTTTCACCGGTGTGGAATTTTTCCTGAATATATTTTTGACTATTCAGCAAAATTTCGGGGCGCAATTGTACGTTGCCGGGTTTGTACACACCATGCACATTACCAAAAGCGGCAGCAACTGTAAACAGGTTGCCTACTTTGCTGAGTTCTTCGTATGCGTAAGCCACGTCTTCCGGCTGGGTATATAATTTTGAATTGTCAACATCAGTGTTGTCAACGCCATCTTCTTCACCACCGGTAACACCCAATTCAATTTCAATACTCATGCCCAGTGGCGCCATGCGCTTAAAGAATTCAACGGAAGTGGTAATATTATCTACGATTGGTTCTTCGCTTAAATCCAGCATGTGCGAGCTGAACAATGGCTGGCCTTTTTCTTTAAAAAACTTTTCGCTTTCGCCTACTAAACCATCGATCCAGGGTAACCATTTTTTTGCAGCATGGTCGGTATGCAATACCACCGGCACGCCGTAATATTTAGCAATGTTATGCACGTGAAGTGCACCACTAACAGCGCCATATATATTTGCTTCCATATTGTTGTTGGGCATTGCCTTGCCCGCCATAAACTGTGCGCCACCGTTACTAAACTGAATCATTACGGGCGAGTTCACTTTGGCAGCGGTTTCCAATACAGCGTTAATGCTATCAGAACCCACAACATTTACTGCGGGTAATGCGAAATTGTTGTCTTTTGCGTCGTTGTAGAGGTCTTCAAGTTCCTTGCCGTGTAAAACCCCTGCTCTGTACTTTGCCATTATTAATTGTTTTTATAAGTAAATAAAATTTGGTTTGTTCAAAGTGGGTGCTAAGTTACTGAAAATACTCCAACGGCATAAATGATATTGGTCAGATTCGCGGCTGATCATACAGAAAAAACCGGGTTTAAGCCAGGTTAAATCGGGTTTTGATGTTTGCCGGGCTTAAAAAATAACGCATAATTTAATAGGAGTGGCTGATAGGTTTCCCTTTGAATTACTTGCCCGCCCAGTTAATTGAACTCTTTCATATTTGTCAGCAAAAAATTTACCCGATAGCTCGATAATCCCGGTTAGTGCAAAATTTTAAGAATGGTCGAAAGCTGAAATAATAGTTACAAATGCAGTCTTATTAAATAGTTAAGGTAATTTTACAGTTGCCCCTTTAAATTCTTCTTCGAAATAATCACCAACATAGTTAGATAATATATGCGTAACAACAAAGGCCGCCCGAAGGCAGCCCTGTTTTATTTGATTTAGCACTATCAAATTATCTGAGGAACAACATCTCCCTGTACTTGGGCAAATACCATTCTTTATCATCTACCAAAAGTTCCAGTTTGTCAACGTGGTAGCGGATCTGATCAAAATATTTAGCTTTCACATCTTCTTCATAAGCGATGGCCTTTTCCCGGGTGTTGTCAATTTTATTGGCAGCTTTACGCGCCTCTATCATTTGCTCCACAAGGTCGCTGGCAATATTGATGTGTTCGGAAATTTTGTCGAGAATTTGCTTTTGGTTCGCGTAAGCCTCTTCCGATAAACCGGCTGCTTTTAAACCTGCAATGTTCTTGGCTAAAAGGTTTTGATACCTGATAGCGGGGGGCAGGATTAAGCTGGTAGCAATTTCGCCCATCATCCGCCCTTCAATCTGAACCTTCTTAATGTATTTTTCCAATTCAATTTCATGCCTTGCCTCTAATTCAGCATGGGAATAAATGCCGTTATCTACAAAAAGCGCTGTATTTTTTTCATTCACCATTGCATCCAAAGCCCGCGGCGTGGTTTTTACATTTGGAAGGCCTCTTTTTTCAGCCTCATCTTCCCATGCCTGGCTATAGCCATCGCCTTCAAAAAGTATTTTTTCGCTGTCAACAATGTATTCACGGATGATCTGCATGATAGCGATCTCTTTCTTTTCACCTTTTTCAATTAAGGCGTCTACATCGGCTTTAAATTTCCTTAAAGTGTCCGCCATAATGGTGTTCAACACCGTCATGGGATTGGCGCAGTTTGCAGAAGAACCCACGGCGCGAAATTCGAATTTATTACCCGTGAATGCAAAAGGAGAGGTGCGGTTACGATCTGTATTATCCTGCATCAGCTCGGGAATATGTTTATGAATATCGAGCTTCAGCATACTTTCGTCCTG
>MKRO01000241.1:3984-4454 GCA_001896965.1 Sphingobacteriales bacterium 41-5
GCGCCCAGCCTGTGGTCGTTTGGCGCAGAGGCGATAGATGCCCTTAAAATATCAGCATAATCATGAACGGCCTTAATTGTATTTACAAAAAAGGTAAGGAACATGAGGTTAGTTTTTGGAGTACGGCCCGGCGCCAAAAGATTTACACCGGTATCAGTAGCCATGCTCCAGTTGTTATGTTTACCGCTTCCGTTTACACCGGCAAAGGGTTTTTCGTGAAGCAGCACACGCAGGCCGTGCTTTGGCGCAATGCGGGTCATTACATCCATTAACAAAGTGTTATGGTCAACCGCCAGGTTCACTTCTTCGTAAATCGGTGCACACTCAAACTGAGCGGGCGCTACTTCGTTATGGCGGGAATTCTGCGGCTGGTTCTACTTATCAAACTCTTCATCAGAACTTAATTTACCTGAAATTAAATGCGGTCTATAGTTATTATAATAATAAACCCACTCTTGGGTGTTTGTTTT
>MKRO01000241.1:4556-6395 GCA_001896965.1 Sphingobacteriales bacterium 41-5
TCCCAGCCCAGGGTAACGGTTACTTTTTCAACGTTGCGGTCAAAGTAGTTGCACACATCTACCGCAGCTTTATTTAAGGCGTCGGTGGATTTTTTAAGGGGGGCTTTATAATCGAGCGATTCGCCGGTATAAGAAATAAAAATAGTGGGAATACAAAGTGTTCTGCCCATGCCAATTTCCACGATAAAAGGCGGAGAAGATACATCCCATGCCGTGTAACCCCTGGCTTCAAAAGTGGCGCGCAGGCCGCCGTTAGGAAAAGAAGATGCATCCGGCTCCTGTTGAATCAGCGCAGGCCCATCAAATTCTTCGATTGGAGTGCCGTCACTTTTTAGGGTGAAAAAAGAATCATGCTTTTCGGCGGTAGTGCCGGTTAAGGGTTGAAACCAGTGTGTATAGTGGGTAACACCTTTTTGCTCTGCCCAGGCACGCATACCATTAGCAATTTCGTTCGCGCGGGCGCGGTCGATTTTTTGCCCGGTATTTATTGATGAAACGAGGCTTTTGTAAGCATCATCACTTAAAAACTGCCGGGCAGTTTTCATATTAAATACATGTGAACCAAAAACATTGGTGATTTTTGGAGTAATTTTCCCCAGGTCTTCTCCAGTAGACTGAAGGTTTGATAGTGCTGTAAATCTTAATGACATTTAAAAAAATTTTTGCAAATATAATTAAAATTGGGTTAAAATTTGATAACTCCAATTGTTTTATATAGAATTTTTATACAAACCTTGATGAATGTTCTAAAATTAGAATAATTATTAAATATTATATTTTTTAATAATTGATATATCTGATTTTGGCTTATCGAAATATAAGCTGTTTTAAGGATGCAATATCTTGCCAACGAAAAACCGCAAATCCTTTTTTACTGACGGGCAGGGTAGGGCAAATCTGGTAACACAAATTACCTGATGATATCTAACGATGTTGGGCGATACTTACCAAACAAATCCATTGACCTGCTGAGCTGTTTTGTAACTCTTTCCACGCGCAAAAAATATTTATGTAATTCATTGCGTTGCTGCATCCCTCTTACAACACACCAAAATTTATTTTATGAAACGTATCTATTTATTGTTAGCAATGTTTTCAGTGGTTGCATTCCTGGCATTTTCGAATGCAGTAAAATCTATCAGCGGTATGATAACCGATGAGGCAGGCAACTCCGTCCCTTACGCTTCTGTAAGCATCAAAGGCACACAAAAATCTATTTCATCTGACGGCGATGGCCACTATAAAATTGACGCCACTGTAGGCCAGATTCTGGTTTTTTCGGCAATTGGGTATCACACAAAAGAAGTAAAAGTAGGGCAGAAATCCGTAATCAACGTTGTTTTAGTAGCAACTGATAATCGGCTTGATGAGGTGGTGGTGGTAGGGTTTGCCAAGCAACGAAGGCAAACGTTTACCGGTGCGGTATCTATTATTGGCGAATCTACTCCAAACAATAATAAACGTTACAGATATCAAAATCAGCCCGCTTTGCAAGGTAGAGTTGCAGGAGTTGTTGCAGACGGTAAACCTTTGCGCGGATCAAATGATCGGTGGCGCTATAACAACAATTTTAATCGGGAAGGCTACGATAATATCAAAGAAAACCCCTTTCTGAAAGTTACTGACAACCCGCTTTCTACTTTCTCAATTGACGTGGACGGCGCATCGTACAGCAATATCAGGCGTTTCATTAATCAGGGACAATTACCTCCCAATGGTGCGGTGCGCATTGAGGAGATGATTAATTATTTTACTTATAAATACCCGCAGCCGAAAGGCGATGCCCCCTTCAGTATTAATACACAGTACGCGGTATGCCCGTGGAACGCCAGGCATCAA
>MKRO01000242.1:0-460 GCA_001896965.1 Sphingobacteriales bacterium 41-5
CTCTGTTTAACAATGCGACTATCTTTAAAAACCCTGCCATTGGCTCTGTTTAACAATGCGACTATCTTTAAAAACCCTGCCATTGGCGGTATTGGTTGTGATGGGCTTTTCTGGCGTTTCCTGGAATGCAAACAACGAAAAATTTCAGCAACGTAAAACAGCTTCAATTGCTGTAACAGCAAAAAAGGCTATTTCAAATATCAATGCCCTCGCAACGATTTATGACAGTTTGCATCTTGACAATTTAGGATTGTCTGATAAAGCGTTTACTTATGCCATAGAGGGTTACGAAAAATTAAAAGAAGAAGGAAAACTGCAAAACACTTCCGTCATAACAATCGTTGATTTTGACCAGCCTTCTTACAAAAAAAGAATGTACGTGATTGACGTGAATAACTATAAAGTATTGTTCAATACCTGGTCTGCGCACGGAAAAAATACCGGTAAAGAAACCGCAAAC
>MKRO01000242.1:471-2337 GCA_001896965.1 Sphingobacteriales bacterium 41-5
AAAGCAGCCTTGGTTTTTACATAACTGATGATACTTATTTCGGCAGCAAAGGCTATTCATTAAGGCTTACGGGCCTCGAACAAAACCTCAACGATAATGCGTTTGCCCGTGCTATCGTTTTACACGGCGCATCTTACGTAAGCCAATCGTTTATAAATGCGCAGGGTTATATTGGCCGCAGCCACGGTTGCCCAGCAGTGCCTCAGGAACTGAATAAGCCTATCATTGAAAAAATTAAAAATGGCTCAATGCTCTTTATTTACAATAAATCATATAGGCCGTCAAAGCGATTTCAAATTGCCTGATTATCATAGTTTAAGTGTCATATTGGGCCGGTAGTTTACCGGCTTGCTTGTTCTGGTAAAAGTAGCAACAACGGTTTATGCCAGTCCTGAGTTATTTGAAAATATCCTTTTCAAATTCCGCATTTCAACAATCAAAAAATATAGAATTTTTGGTTAAATGTATTTTATACACATTTTATCAAAACTATTTTTTTTAAACAGTTTATTAATCGATTTAGGGTAAATTGCAGCCTTCAAAAAAATCAGAAATATGAGTTTCGAAAACTACAAGGTTCCTTATGACGAAATTGACCCGAACTACGCGAAAAAAGTGGCTTACTTTTCAATGGAGTTTGCAACCCATCAACCCCTGAAAATATATAGTGGCGGCTTGGGCTTTTTGGCAGGTTCGCACTTACGGAGCGCTTACGAATTAAAGCAAAATTTTATTGGCATTGGTATATTATGGAAATATGGATATTACGATCAGGAACGCAACCAGGATCAAACTTTGGATGTAGCCTGGAACGAAAAATTATATAGCTTTTTAGAAGATACCGGTATCAAATTTCAAATCACAGTTCACGATCATCCGGTTTGGGTAAAAGCAATGTATTTGAATCCCGAAACTTTTAAAACAGCCCCATTATTTTTATTAACTACTGATCTTCCTGAGAATGATTATGTGTCGCAGGCAATCACACACCGGCTTTATGATGCAAACCTTGCTGCCAAAGTTGCGGCGTTTATTTTGTTGGGTGTTGGTGGTGCAAAATTGGTTGACCTGCTTGGTTTTAATCCTGATGTGTATCACCTGAATGAAGCACATGCGGTTTCTTCAGCATTTTATTTGTATAAAAAATTCAATAACAACATTGAAGAGGTTCGCAAAAGATTAGTTTTTACAACGCATACACCGGAAGAAGCAGGAAACGAAAAGCACGATATTTATTTGTGCCACAAAATGAGTTATTTCTCAGGGATGAGTGTTGACGAAGTGAAAGCGTTAACACAAAACTATGATGATCAATTCAACCATTCGTTGGCCGCCTTACGTTTTGCAAGAATCGCCAACGGTGTCTCTCAATTGCATGGTGTTGTATCGCGCGAAATGTGGGGCAAATACGATAATATTTGTGAAATTAAATCGATAACCAATGCACAAAACTATTCGTATTGGGCGGATAAACAATTGTATAAATATAAAGATGTGGGCGATGATTACTGGTTTGATGACAGAAAAAAATGGCTGAAGAAAAGGGCATTTGAAATTGTTGCAGATCAAACCGGTAAATTATTTGACCCAAATGTTTTCACAATTGTTTGGGCGAGAAGGTTTGCTGGCTATAAAAGGGCAGGGTTGATTACTTCGGACGCCGAAAGGTTTTTTCAGTTGATGAATAACTCAAAATATCCAATTCAAATTATTTGGGCCGGAAAGCCTTATCCCATGGACCATCCCGCAATCAGCGATTTCAACAGTCTGGTTCATCTCAGTAAGAACTTCAGGAATATGGCTGTTGTGGTTGGTTATGAACTTACGTTATCTAAAAGGTTAAAACAGGGGGCAGACGCATGGTTA
>MKRO01000242.1:2349-4327 GCA_001896965.1 Sphingobacteriales bacterium 41-5
GTCCCACGCGAGGCATCCGGGACAAGTGGTATGACGGCGGCAATGAACGGCGCCGTAAACTTCTCTACCGATGACGGCTGGATACCGGAATTTATCAATCACGGGCATAACGGCTTTGTGATTCCCAAAGCTGATTACGCGAATATGTCCGTTCACGATCAGGATCAGTACGACCTGAATAAATTATACGAAATACTTACGGGCGAAATTCTTCCTTTGTATTACGGTGATTACCCTACATGGAGGCAGGTTATGAAAAATGGTATGACAGATGTGCGCTTTCAGTTTGAAAGCAACCGGATGGCTCATGAGTATTACGAGTTGTTGTATAACGCATAGCGTTTAAAATATTTAAAAACCAATGGCGTGGCTTTGATTATCAATGTTCACGCCATTTTTACAAAAAGGCGGAAGAAAATAAAATAATTAAGACAATTTTGTCTGAATTGAAAATCTTATTATCTTTGTCATAATAATTCAGAATATGCTTTCGAAAACTTGTGAGTATGCCCTACGGGCGATGATTTATGTCGCGCAAAATTCGCAAAATGGCACGATGGTGAATATTAAGGAAATATCGGAGAATATCGGCTCTCCTGAATTATTCATTGGCAAAATATTGCAAAACCTGAGTAAGCAGGGTTTTCTTCAATCTTCAAAAGGCAGGTACGGCGGGTTTTATATTGATGAAAAGGATGCGAAGCGATCCCTTGCCGATATTGTTGTCGCGATCGACGGCGATAAGATGTTTAGGGGTTGCGGAGTAGGACTTGATTATTGTTCTGAGAAAAAGCCCTGCCCAATCCACTATGAATATAAAGAGGCCCGTACTGCCATTCATAATATTTACAAATCGGCTACACTGGTACAGTTCAAATCCCTTACTCGTGATGTGCCGGTGCGCCTGAAAAGGACATAATTTTTTTGAATTAAAATAGGATAAAAAGATACAAATATATTTTTAAATGCAACCTCAAAATACTTTAATGTACCTGTTTTTGTTGGGAGCTCTTGCGTTACTTTTTCTTGCAATTATTATGCTGTTAAAAGTACGATCTATAAGGAAGGAGTTCAGGAAAAGCGAAGAAGAATTTAATAGTACGTCTTTTAAAAACCAACTGGCATCTATGAAATACGACCAGGTGGATGCGTTACTGAAAATAATCAGAAAAAATCAGAACATAGTTTCTATCCTCGTAGTTGCATTTATGCTCATCCCTTCTGCCGCAGTTGCGCAGTCTGCACCAACAAAACCGCTGCTTGGCGAAGCCGGTATCATCATTACCATTGTTTTACTTTTAATACCGGTTACGGTTGCGTTAGCATTGCTGGTTTTGAGGGTTGCCAAAGCATCATCAAAATATACCGCGCAGAGCCGGGTGAGAAAGGCGGGCCATCTTGCTGATTACATGAAAACCCTTGCGCCGGGCGAATTGGAGCATGACCTCCAAATAAGAAAGTCAGAATTAGAGTATTCTTTAAGCCACAAAGAGCTATCGGGTGATCAGCCCGCGCAGGATTCCAAAGGGGTTTTGAGCATCAAAGATGAAATGGGCTTGCCATTTGTGGCCCGAAAACGCCGCGCCGCGCTGCGGACTCCTGTTGACCCCGAATTAAGCAAACTGGTTTTGTGGTATTTGATCTGTGCTACCATCTGGCTTTTGTTTGGAACCACCATTGGTGAATATGTAGGGATAAAATTTGTAGCGCCCGATGCTGACCATTTAAGCTGGTTGAGTTTTGGCCGTTTGCGCCCGGTACACACTAATGCCGTTTTCTGGGGTTGGGCTTCTTTAGGAATGCTTGGCCTTGGCTATTACGTGGTGCCGCGCGTAGGCAATAACAAATTGTTCAGTTATAAACTTGGATGGTGGTCGTTATACTTAATAAACGCGACAGTTTTTTTGGGCACGATCGCATTAATGTCTGGTATTAATAATGGCGGTGGCGAATATCGCGAATACATCTGGCCCATTAT
>MKRO01000242.1:4379-4892 GCA_001896965.1 Sphingobacteriales bacterium 41-5
CAAAGGAAATCTACATTTCCAATTGGTATATTGTCTCACCCGTGATGTTCGGGTTGGTCATCGCAATTACAGCGTATTGGCCAACCTGGCAAAACGGATTAGGAGAAACAATCATCCAGGGTTATTATATGCACCAGGGCGTGGGTATGTGGTTCATGCTTTTTACATTGGGCCTCGTGTATTATTATCTCCCACAACAGTTAAACAAACCGATTTACTCTTATAGTCTTGGTATTCTTGCCTTCTGGACACAGATACTTTTTTATACGTTGATTGGCACACACCATTTTATCTTCAGCTCTATTCCCTGGTGGCTGCAAACGGTGGCCATATTCGGCAGCGTGGGTATGATTATTCCTGTGGTGGCTGGTACTACCAATTTTTTAATGACCTTTAAAAACGGATGGTATAAACTGGCCGACAGCTACACACTTCCTTTCTTTTTTGTCGGTACTATATTTTATTTCACAGGTTCCATGCAGGGTACGGCAGAGGCTTTCCGCAGCACGAACC
>MKRO01000242.1:4959-6854 GCA_001896965.1 Sphingobacteriales bacterium 41-5
ACTTTACCGTAGCGCATTCGCACCTCACTATGTATGGTATCATTAGCTTTTTTATATGGGCCTGTGTTTACACCATCGTACCCAGGCTCACAAAAAACGAAGCACCTCAATGGGCGGTGGGAGCGCATTTTTGGCTGGCGCTGATAGGGCTGTTGTTCTATACAATTCCGTTAATGTATGGAAGTACTCTTAAGGGACAAATGTGGATTGAAGGAAAGCCTTTTATTGAAAGCGTTGTACACATGGCGCCGCACTGGTTGTGGCGCGCGATTGGAGGAACGCTGATGTGGGTTTCTCACTTTTTCTTCGCCTACAATTTGTATAAGATGATGCCTGCTGACATGCCGGTGGATGTAACAGAAAAAGCTATTGAAATATTAGACGAACAACTTAATTCTTCCGACCCCAATAAAACGACAGTTAATGACTTGGTTTGATGATCATAAGAAATTGTTTTTAGCCGCTTTCCTGTTTTTTGTAGGGCTTACCGTAGTTGTAGCAATAACACCCGCATTGCGAAACGAGAAGATCAATCGGCCACTACCCGGCGCAGCGCCAATGAGCGCCGATGCGATTGCGGGAAAGAGGCTTTATATCGCCAATGGATGTGTGGCCTGTCATACACAGCAGGTACGCAATGTAGATATGGACAAAATGTGGGGGAAACGCCCAAGCCTTGCGGCCGATTATGCGGCAATACGAAGGACAGACTTTTGGCGTAACACTGCAACGCTGATGGGTACCGAGCGCACCGGCCCCGACCTTACTGATGTGGGCAACAGGCAGAGCAGCCCTGAATGGAATCTCACTCACTTGTACAACCCGCGCATCTTGGTAAAAGAATCAGTGATGCCTGCTTATCCCTGGATGTTTGAAATTAAAGCAACGCCTGCAAAAGGTGATGTAGTTGTAAATGTTCCTGCAGAATTTTTAAACGGTGCCACCGGAAAAGTTGTGGCTAAAAAAGAAGCGTTGCAATTGTTAGCCTACCTGCTTTCGCTAAAGCAAACAAAATTGCCCGATGGAACAGCAGCGCCTGCATTTTTATATAAGAAGCAAGGTGCAGATACAACGGGCGGTGGTGGTGAAGCTGCTGTGGAATTAGATGGCAACCTGTTATACGCCACACACTGCCAGGCTTGCCACCAGCAAAATGGCGAAGGCCTTGCAGGTGCGTTTCCTCCGTTAAAGGGTAGTAAAATAGTATTGGCTGATAGCATTGATCAATACATTGAAATCATTATGAAAGGCTACTCCGGCCGCGCGGCAGAAGGCTTTGGTGTAATGCCCGCTGTTGGAGACAACGCGAACCTGACGCCGGAAGAAGTAACAGCGATTGCTAATCATGAAAGAACGAGCTGGGGCAATACCGGCCATAAGGTTACTGTGGACGAAGTAAAAAAAGTGATGGAATTTCTAAAATCAAATCCTCCTCAAACAAATTAATAACATGCGTAAAATATTATTGATACTGGTCACGATTCTTTCGATAAACACAGCCGCAGTTGCCTGTTCGGTATGTGAAAAACAACAGCCTGATGTTTTAAAGGGTATTACCCATGGCAGTGGCCCGCAAAGTAACTGGGACTATTTAATTATCGGGGCAATAGCAATAATTGTGGTAGCAACGCTTTTCTTTTCGCTGAAATGGCTGTTGTGGCCCGGCGAAAACTCATCCGATCATATCAAGAGAACGATTTTAAATTACGATTAATATGGACGCGAGCGAAGTACTCATATTTATTGATGATGACAAAGCTCCGGTAGCTCAATTGAAAACACCGGTGAACTTTGAACTTGATACCCGCAAACTGGTGGATGGCAAGCACACAATGCGCATCGTAAGCAAAGACGCAACGGGCAAAGAAGGCCTGCGCCTGATCCCATTTGAGGTG
>MKRO01000243.1:0-3830 GCA_001896965.1 Sphingobacteriales bacterium 41-5
AGAACACAATTTGTACAATATTTTCCTGACCCGGAACAATTGAAAAAGCGCCGCAATACAGGAAAGCCATCGGCGCAAGCCAAAGCCGATGAAAATCCTTACAAACCCATTATTAACTGGTTTGACGCTGGCAATAATGTTTCCATCGCGTTTAACACAAAAGACAAAGACAAAATCAACCAGCTATATGCTATTGACGGCCTTCATGCCCTGGTTAAAAAACATTTTTCCGGCGCCAACGAAATGCAAACCGGCCTGCTGATGGAGTTTGTGTTGCATGGCCTTGCCTCGCATTCACTGATCAGCAAACAATTATTTGAAACTAAAATTGAATTCAAGGACCTGTTTGGAAGTATGCTGAATTCCGGCGCAACGGATGATGATTTCTTTACAGGAGCCGATGATGAGGATAATTTTTAGCGAAAACTAATTTCTCGAAAAAGTGCTCCTCATTACTTTCAACATTCCCTGCGGCGTCCAGTTATGTGCCACAATCATGCGGCGAACCATTTGGGTGGGTTGCAGTGAATCTCTTTTTGTGGACAATATAAACGACAATTTATAATGCTTGCTTAATTCCTCAGCAGCAGTGTGATCGTTAATTCCAAAAGGATAAGCAAAGTAATCAACCGGCTTCCCCGTAATTTCGTTGATCGTTTGGTTGGCCTCAACTACCTGCTTTTGCCAATCGGCTTCTTTGTATTCGGTGACTTTATGATGGTCGAAAGTATGATTGCCAATCGTATTGCCCTCCGCGGCTAATTGCCCAATTTGCTCTTTACTCATGTAATTTTTTTTGCCGATTGTGATGGTCATAATAAAATAAACTCCTTTAAAACCATATTTTTTCAAAATACCGTTAGCAATTGTAATATGCTCCAAACGGTTATCGTCAAAAGTAACCATGAAGGATTTTTCAGGAACGGGTTTGTTGTACAACAGGTAATCAAACAATTGATCAGGAAGTATAGATTGATAACCGCTGTCTTTCAAAATCTTCATTTGGGCATCAAACTGATCGGGCGTTACCGTATAATCATCATTGCGGCCGTACTCAAACCGGTGATAACAAAGAACGGGTACCTGGCGCTTAGCCATAACAGCCTCGTTACTATTTTTGGTAAGGCTTTCAGTTTTCGCCGCAGCACCCTTTACCTGCAGGGCCGTATCAGCAGTACCAACAGAATCCTTTCTGGCAGCGGTTTTACAGGAAATCAGGACAATCAAAATTACAAAAGAGCACAAAAAACACTTCATAAAGGTTTGAAAATTTGGCAGCGAAATTAATAAGGAAACCTGAAACAACATCTTTTATTTGAAGCCGTTGCCACTAATTTTTAGTTAAACATTCTTATACAATATCGTTTTATAACTTTTGTACATCTATTTTTGCAGCTCAATTTTTTAATATGAAGATTTCATCAATATCTTTTTTAGCGCTTTGTTTTTTTATACCGAATACTGTTGATGCGCAAACCAAAAAACCGGTTAAGCCACAACCGGCCTCAACCATTGCGAAACCGGCTTCTCCGCAGGGTTCAGTTATTTTAAAAACCGAAGCCGATTCAGCGAGTTATGCGCTGGGTATGAACATTGCTCAATCGCTGAACCAGGACCTGGGAAACCTGAACACAAAATTGATTGCGCAGGGCTTGCAGGATGTGTTTGATAAAAAAAACCCAGAGTTTGACGAGCCAACCATTTACTCAATTCTGAGCGCTTACTCCTCAAAAGTACTTGAAGAAAAAGCCGGTGAGAAACAAAAAGATTTTTTTGATACGGTTAAAATAAAGCCGGGCATCAAAGCCACAGCCAGCGGCTTGCAGTACCAGGTAATTAAAGAAGGAACAGGGCCAAAGCCCACTGCCAGTGATTCGGTGACGGTTCACTATCGCGGAACCCTGGCCGACGGAACAGAGTTTGACGCTTCATACGACAGAGATGAACCTTTAACCATCCAATTAGGAAACGTGATTCCCGGCTGGACGGAAGGCGTACAACTAATGAGTGTGGGTAGCAAATACAGGTTTTATATTCCTTACCAGTTGGGTTACGGCCTGCGTGGCGCACCGCCCACAATCCCCGGCGGCAGCCCCTTGATTTTTGAGATTGAGTTGCTGGATGTGAAGAAAGGACAATAATCTGAACTAGGATTTATAAGATTTGTATGATTATTATGATGGGCGATTGACCGCAAAATCAGTCAAATCAAAATAATCACAAAAATCCCGCTTCAGACAAGTTTATGCGTTTACTTCACCACGCCCATAACAAAAATGCTTTGCACATGGCCCATGTTTTCAACCTGGCTTAATTTGTTCACGTGAAAATTGTAGAAGTCGGCCATGTCGGCAGCAAACACTTTCAGCATAAAATCAAATTCGCCGGAAATGCTGTAGCATTCGGTCACTTCGGGCAGCTCGTTTATTGCTTTGATGAATTTTAATCCCGCGTTTTTATCGTGCTGGCGAAGTGATACGTAACAGATCACCATTAAACCTTTATTGAGTTTTGTAGGTTCGAGCAGCGCCGCATATTGTTTAATGATGCCGCTTTCTTCAAGCCTTTTAATACGCTCGTGTACAGGCGTTGGGCTGAGGTGGATTTTATCAGCAATTTCTTTTACGCTTATGCGGGCGTTATGCTGCAGGAGTTTTAAAATCAAAACATCTTTGTCGTCCAACAAAAATTCGCGGGTTTGCAGGGGAGTGATTTCTCCTTTTACGGCTCTCTTTCTCATATTGAAACAGAATGATACTCTGAAAATAACAAATTTAACCAACAATAATGCTATATTTTTTCAGGACTATCAGTATTTTATCCTGTTTAGCTAACTTTGTACCCAAATTTTGAAACCAGAAGGCAGGAAGCGCCGGGTTTTGCAAAGTAAGCAGATTGATAACCGGAACGATGAAGAGTGCGACGCCCGCCTGAACGGAACGGGCAGGCAACAAAGATGATAGAAGCACTAAAGCTGGTTACACAATTAATAATTTATAACTCATAATTAAATAACATGTCAACCGTAACAAAATCTCAAATTGATTTCGACCTGAAATACAAGGTAAAAGATATCAGCCTCGCTGAATGGGGCCGCAAAGAAATTCGTTTGGCTGAAGCTGAAATGCCCGGCCTGATGAGCATCCGCAACGAGTACGCCGCTTCTCAACCGTTGAAAGGTGCGCGCATTGCTGGTTGCCTGCACATGACCATTCAAACCGCTGTGCTGATTGAAACTTTGGTGGCCCTGGGCGCTGAAGTAAAATGGAGTTCCTGTAATATTTTTTCTACACAAGATCATGCAGCGGCTGCTATTGCTACGGCAGGTGTTGGTGTATTTGCATGGAAAGGGCAAACACAGGCAGAAGCCGACTGGTGTATTGAACAAACACTTTTCTTTGGCGGCGCTGACCGCCCGCTGAATATGATTTTGGATGATGGTGGCGATTTAACCAACATGGTTCTCGATACTTATCCTGAGCTGGTTCAGCACGTAAAAGGAATCAGCGAAGAAACCACAACCGGCGTTCACCGCTTGTACGAAAGGGTTGCAAAAGGTACTTTGCCAATGCCCGCCATCAACGTAAACGACTCTGTTACCAAATCAAAATTTGATAACAAATACGGTTGTAAAGAGTCGTTGGTGGATTCAATCCGCCGCGCCACTGATGTAATGCTGGCGGGTAAAGTTGCGGTAGTTGGAGGTTATGGCGATGTGGGCAAAGGTTCTGCGGCTTCTTTGCGTGGTGCGGGTTGCCGTGTAATCGTTACTGAGATTGATCCTATCTGTGCTTTGCAGGCTGCAATGGACGGTTATGAAGTAAAGAAAA
>MKRO01000243.1:3864-4971 GCA_001896965.1 Sphingobacteriales bacterium 41-5
GCGCATTTCAAACTGATGAAGGATAAGGCGATCGTTTGTAATATTGGCCACTTTGATATTGAAATAGATGTTGCCTGGTTAAATGATAACTACGGCAGTACCAAAGATACCATCAAACCACAGGTTGATATTTATAACGTTGACGGGCATGATGTAATTCTTTTAGCTGAAGGCCGCCTGGTGAACTTAGGTTGCGCCACAGGCCACCCAAGCTTTGTAATGAGTAATTCTTTCACCAACCAAACCCTTGCCCAGATTGAATTGTGGCAAAACCACGATCAATATGAAAACAATGTGTACGTATTGCCCAAGCATCTTGATGAAAAAGTAGCCAGGCTACATTTAGCAAAAATTGGTGTGGTGTTAGATGAGCTTACAGATGCGCAATCGGAGTATTTAGGTATCCCTAAAGCCGGTCCGTTTAAGCCGGAAATGTACAGGTATTAATTTCGGACTGCAGGTTCGCAAATTACAGATTTCAATTATAGCAAAAAGTAAAACCCGTCAGTAATGACGGGTTTTTGAATTTTCGGAGAATATTGAAAGATAGGCCCGCAAACATCTGGACCACTGCCTTGCTTTACTCATTCAGCCGGTTCTCAATATCCATCCTCTGGTGTAAAACTCTTATGATTTCAATTTCAACATTGTTATCAACCTGCCGGTAAAAAATTAGATGTGATTTTAGCACCGCAATAATGTTTTCGAATGTCACTGAAATCTTTACCTGAATTTGGATTCCCTGCCAAATATTCAATCTCGTCAAAAATTAAGTTGATATACCTGTCGGCCTGCTCTAACCAATATTCAAAAGTGTGCAGCCAAATATTCTCAATGTCATCAGCGGCTTTCACACTAGGTTTATAGCTCATTGGTCAAATGTTTGTTATGTAGCTCTTTGACAAATTTTTTACGGTCAGAATTTTTAAGAAACCCCGAGTTTTCGCCTTTCCTGAGTTCTTTAATAAGTTCCATTTTTTGTTTTTCTTCTTGTTCAAAAAGACGCAGGGCGGCCCTTACAACCTCACTTGCCGATGAGAAACGCCCGGTTTTGAATTTGGTTATTAATGAAATCATTAAAGTAATCGCCTAATAGAATTAATGTGT
>MKRO01000243.1:4996-6706 GCA_001896965.1 Sphingobacteriales bacterium 41-5
TTGCCGGAATTTGTTCAAAGCGACCAGTTCCTGGCATTTGCTCCAAATATATATGAAGGACAGCAAACGATCTTACCAAACTCACGAACAGATTTCTGGCAATACCCGATCATTGCTACGCATGTTGGTAACTCCTTTTTTTTATAAGCCAATCTTACCGCATTTTTGCAGGTGGCATTAATATTGCCATAGTTCAACCCCGGTTTAATTTTTAGCTGCTCATGCTTAGGTGTGACAGTTTGTCTATAAAATATTGATGATGAATTTTGATAAAGTGTTTTTCAGGCCTGAAGATGATGTTGATTTCATGCCAATAATTCCGATTAACGAAACTGACGGAGATGAGAACGACGATGTGATACCCGACGAAATCTCCATTCTGCCTTTAAGAAATACAGTGCTTTTTCCGGGTGTTGTGCTGCCGATAACCGTTGGCCGCGATAAGAGCCTGCAGGCGGTAACCGACGCGTATAAAGGCAACAAGTTTATAGGTGTACTGGCTCAAAACGACAGTACCATTGAAGATCCCGCAGAGAAGGATCTTGTGCGCGTGGGAACAATCGCGAGGATTTTAAAAATGATAACAATGCCCGATGGCGGTAACACAGTTATTATTCAGGGTAGAAGCAAATTTTCGCTGGACTCCATCACTTCTTCCGAACCCTATTTTAAAGCGCGGGTTACAAAGATTCCCGAAGCAGAAACACCGAACGATGCTGATTTTGAAGCGCATATATCCAATATTAAAGATATCGCCGCAAATATCATTCAACAATCGCCGAATATGCCGGCAGAAGCTACCCTGATTCTACGCAATATTGAGCGGGCGGTTTTTTTAATTCATTTCGTCAGCAGCAACCTTAACACCACTGTTCAGGAAAAACAAAACCTGCTTGAGATAACCGACATACGCAAACGCGCCGAAACACTGATGCAGTTATTGCAAAAGGAACTGCAGTTTGTGGAACTAAAAAATAAAGTAACTAATAAAACCCGCACCGAGCTTGACAAACAGCAGCGCGAATATTTTTTGCAGCAGCAATTAAAAAGCATTAAAGAAGAACTGGGCGGCGATAACAACACACAGGAAATAAAAGAAATGCAGAAAAAAGCGGAGCTGAAAAAATGGCCCGATTCTGCGAAAGAAGCATTTCAAAAAGGTATTGAAAAACTGGAGCGCATGCACCCCAGCACACCTGATTATTCAGTGGTGTATAATCACCTCGACCTGATGCTGGAGCTGCCGTGGGAGGAGTACACGGAGGATCATTACGACCTTGAAAACGCCAAACAAACCCTGGACAACGATCATTACGGCATGGCAAAGATCAAAGAAAGGATTATTGAATACCTTGCGGTACTGAAACTAAAGGGCGATATGAAAAGCCCGATTCTTTGTTTTCTGGGCCCTCCTGGAATTGGCAAAACCAGCCTTGGCAAAAGCATCGCCAACGCTCTTGGCAGAAAATATATTCGCCTCAGCCTCGGCGGCATTCATGATGAAAGCGAGATACGCGGCCACCGTAAAACGTATATCGGCGCCATGCCGGGCCGTATTTTACAATCGATTCGAAAAGCCAAAAGCAGCAATCCTGTGATTGTGCTCGATGAAATTGATAAAATTGGCAGCGATCACCGGGGCGACCCCAGTAGCGCGATGCTTGAGGTTTTGGATCCTGAACAAAACAACACGTTTTACGACAATTACCT
>MKRO01000243.1:6764-7366 GCA_001896965.1 Sphingobacteriales bacterium 41-5
TTTGTTTATTGCCACCGCCAACAGCATTGCGAATGTACAAGCCGCTTTGCGCGACAGGCTCGAGATCATTGACCTGAGCGGCTACGCCATTGAGGAAAAAATTGAAATTGCAAAAAGGCATCTGCTGCCCAAACAAAAAGCCGCGCACGGGCTGGGTAAAAATTTGTTCAGAATCAGTGACAAAGTGCTGGAAAGAATTATTGCGGACTACACGCGCGAAAGCGGTGTTCGCGAACTGGACAGGGTGCTGGCGAGCATCATGCGCAATATGGCCAAAAGAGTAGCGATGAATGAAAAAATAAGCAGCGCCCTTACAGCCGAAGATGTGCAAACCATTTTGGGCAAACCAAAATATAGCAACGACCTGTACAAAACGGTAAATATGCCCGGTGTGGCGGTTGGCCTTGCCTGGACCTATGTTGGTGGCGATATTTTGTTTATTGAGTCGACCCTGAGTGATGGCAAAGGGGATCTGATTCTGACCGGCAACCTTGGCAATGTGATGAAAGAAAGCGCCTCAACAGCTTTGACCTATTTAAAGTCGAACGCAAAAAAATACAAAATTGATTCTGAACTTTTCAAAACTAAAAACATTCACATAC
>MKRO01000243.1:7443-7915 GCA_001896965.1 Sphingobacteriales bacterium 41-5
GGCAAACGCGTGAAGCCTTACCTGGCAATGACTGGTGAAATTACGTTGCGCGGGCAGGTTTTGCCCGTTGGCGGCATCAAAGAAAAGATACTTGCCGCCAAGCGCGCCGGCTTAAAAGAAATTATTCTTTGCAATCAAAACGAAAAAGACGTGAGTGAGGTGGAACCGGCGTTTATTAAAGGCCTGAAATTTCATTTTGTTGACAAGATGGAAGATGTACTGAAGATTGCACTTGGTTAAGAAGTTCGTTTTTTGTATTGTTGGTATTTTCTTTTTAAAAAACAATGCCAAAAACGAACCTTCGCAAAAGGTATTGTTTTAGTCGTAATCCAATGATTGTTTGATTTTTAGAAATATCTGAATTTTAATTTTATAAAATGCAGACTTTCGTATATTTGAGAGTTAGCTGTCACCCTAAAAAACGACACTGCAAAACTCGACTGACAAACAAAACATCGACAATTGCCAACGC
>MKRO01000244.1:0-2880 GCA_001896965.1 Sphingobacteriales bacterium 41-5
CCGATCAATATTTCTGTAAAAACAGTGAAGATGAGTTTTGATGCGCTGCACCAATTGCTGGGGGAAAGGCTGTCAGGCTACCGGCAGGAACAATTATAATTTATTGGTAACTTTTATTCCTGCCATCTCCATATCTTTTACAAGATCTCTTAAATCAATTGAACTGATATTGGATATAAAGAAACTCCTGGCAACAAACTTTTTATTTATCACCATCATTTTTCTTGGGCCTCTACCTTCGCTATAAAAAACCAAATGGTCCAAATCGTTCAAATGGTAAACTGTTTTTTTAGCAGGGAAAAATAATTTTTGAATACGCAATTCATTTCCTTCTATAATAATATAGTTTGGCAAATAAAGCAAAACGGCAAACCAGATTATCACAAATCCAAATACAATTAACTGCGGCCAGCCCCAAACGATATTTGGATAGACACTTAGAAAAGGTATGATGTAAACAATAAAACTCAATAGAAATACAAATGTATACAATGAGAAAACCCTGAACCCTGAATATTTTTTAAAAATCGCGTGGTTTGAAAAAACTTTTTCCTGAGGGGTCACTTCATTGCCCAAATCTCTATGATGATTCTGTATAAAAGAACTGAAAGCTGCAAAGTTTGAGTAATAAGAATTGTAAATTATAATTTGTCCGGATTTGGCTTTTTCTAAAACTGTCTGGTTTTCGTGCCTTCCTAAAAAATACCCTATTTCAGAAAAACGGATTTCCCTAAAATCAGTCCAGAGGTATTCTTTTTTTCCGATTTTTATATGCTGCTCGTCAAATTGAATAATGGTTATAGCTTTTAGCAATGCTATAACCATGTAAAAAATAAAAACCAAAAACAGGATGCTAAAGATAATTAGCAGAATAAATTTGCTCTGGTTAGTCACTTCAATGTTGAATAAAAGAAAAACTGTGCTTGCGATAACCACAAGCAACAAAAACAATACACCATAAAATCTGGCAAACCTGCGTTTTAGTTGTATCATTAACTGATGGAAAATTTATAACCAAAATTAAGGTTTATTGTTATTCTTTAAATTCGCATAATTCTCATTCACTTGTAATATTAAAGATTTTTAAATGTACACATACCAATCAAGCAGGTCATTATTTGAAAGAGCGCAGCAAAGTATTCCCGGCGGTGTAAATTCCCCGGTGCGTGCGTTTAAAGGCGTGGGAGGAACTCCCGTTTTTATTAAAAAAGCACAAGGCGCTTATCTATTCGATGCAGACGGGCAGCGGTTTACAGACTATATCGCGTCCTGGGGGCCGATGATTCTGGGGCATGCCTACGAACCGGTGATCAATGCTATTCGTGAAAAAGTTGCCGACTCCACGTCGTTTGGCGCACCAACAGAATTGGAGATTGAAATGGCTGAGCTCATCAAATCAATGTGCCCCAATGTAGATTTAATACGCATGGTGAGCAGCGGCACCGAAGCCTGTATGAGCGCGTTACGTGTGGCAAGGGGCTACACAGGTAAAAATAAATTTATAAAATTCGAAGGTTGCTATCATGGCCATGCCGATCCATTTTTAGTGAAAGCCGGAAGTGGTGTGGCAACTTTTAATATTCAAACAGTGCCCGGTGTAACTGCAGGTGCGGCAAACGATACACTAACCTGTGCTTATAATGATCTGGAAGCAGTACATCAACTTGTTGCCGAAAATAAAGGTGAAGTTGCGGCGATTATCGTAGAACCTGTTGCCGGCAACATGGGTTGCGTGTTACCAGAAGACGGCTTTCTGCGAGGGTTGCGTAAGATTTGTGATGAAGAAAATATGGTGCTGATCTTTGATGAAGTGATGACGGGCTTTCGTTTGGCATTGGGTGGCGCACAGGAAAAGTTTGGGGTGGATGCCGACCTTGTGACTTATGGAAAAGTAATCGGTGCGGGTATGCCTGTTGGCGCTTTTGGAGGAAGAAAAGAAATTATGCGAGTTGTTGCACCGCTTGGCTGCGTGTACCAGGCGGGAACATTAAGCGGCAATCCTATTGCGATGATTGCAGGATATACTTTATTAAGCGAATTAAAAAATAACCCTTTCCTGCTTACAGAATTAGATGCCAAAACCGGTTACTTGAAAGACATGCTGGATAAGGTTTTGAAAGAATCAGGCATTTCTTATCAATTGAACCATTTCGGAAGTATGCTTAGTATCTTTTTTAATGATAAACCTGTTACTGATTTTGCGAGCGCAGCTTCTTCTAATATTGAACTGTTTAAAAAATTCTTTCATGCTATGCTCAAACGAGGGTTTTATTTACCGCCTTCTGCTTTTGAAAGCTGGTTTTTGAATAATGCTTTGACTACTGAAGACCTCGATGCCACAGCGAAAGCAGTGAGAGAGAGTTTGGAAGAAATTGGGTAAGGAAACCATTTGCTGATTTGAAAATTTGATAATCATGAAATAGCCATAAACAATTCTTTTTTACCAAACGGAATGAATATTTGGCGTATTCGATGTTCTGAATGAATTTCTCTACCGCTTTAACAGAAGAGTCTTTGGCAAAACCTGTTTCCCAAACCTAATCGTAAGGATGGTTGAAACCACGCCATTATTAATAAAAACGTTCACGACTTAAATACCTGATGCTATATTTTTTATACCGATTCTGAGGCCATTTTTTTAGCCTGTCTGTTGCGTTCTATTTCATCCAGAATTACTTTACGCATACGAATAAAATTGGGTGTTACTTCAATGCACTCATCCTGCTCAATATACTCCATGCACTCCTCCAAAGACAAAGCGGTTTTAGGAGCAATATTGGTAGCTGCATCACTACCGCTTGCGCGGTGGTTAGTTAGTTTCTTTTCTTCGATTGCATTTACAACAAGGTCGCCCGGCTTTACATTTTCAGCCAGAATCTG
>MKRO01000244.1:3112-3498 GCA_001896965.1 Sphingobacteriales bacterium 41-5
CAATCAATCCGCGGGATGGGATTTCAAATTCCAAATGCTGCATTTCGCCCTTGGTTTCCATCACCATTAGTTCACCTTTGCGGCGTGTAACAAGGTCAATTACACGGCTGGCAAATTCTTCAGGCACATCTACCACCAGGTTTTCGTAGGGTTCATATTTTTGCCCGTCAACTTCTTTTACAATTACCTGCGGCTGGCCAACGGTCAATTCGTAACCTTCGCGGCGCATGGTTTCTATTAAAACGCCCAGGTGCAAAATACCGCGGCCATACACTAAAAAGCTTTCGCCGCCGGGGCTTTCTTCCACTTTCAGCGCCAGGTTTTTCTCCATCTCCTTCCAAAGCCTGTCGCGCAGGTGGCGGCTGGTGACAAATTTGCCGTCTTTA
>MKRO01000244.1:3679-5466 GCA_001896965.1 Sphingobacteriales bacterium 41-5
TTCCTTCAAACACATAAAGTTCCCTCACTTTTGTTTTCTTAATCACACCGCCCGATTGCATTAATGCTACCTGCTGGCCTTCTTTAATGGTGCCACGGCTAACTTTTCCAATGGCAATCCTGCCCAAAAAAGAAGAATAATCTAAGGAAGTGATTTGCATTTGCAGCGGCCCTTTATGAATATGCGGTGGCGGCACATGCTTAATAATTCCATCGAGCAGCGGGTTAATATTATCTATTTCCTCAAGAGAGTCGTTAAACCAGCCATTTTTTCCGGAACCATAATAGGTTGGAAAATCTAACTGTTCTTCAGTGGCATCTAAATGGAAAAATAAGTCAAAAACGGCATCATGAACTTCATCGGGGCGGCAATTCGGTTTATCTACCTTATTAATTACCACGATGGGTTTCAGGTTGAGGTGCAGGGCTTTTTGCAACACGAAACGGGTTTGCGGCATTGGGCCTTCAAATGCATCAACCAATAAAATAACGCCATCAGCCATTTTTAAAACCCGCTCTACTTCACCGCCAAAATCGGCGTGACCGGGAGTATCTATTACGTTGATTTTGGTGTCTTTATAAGTAACGGCAACGTTTTTACTAAGAATGGTAATGCCGCGTTCGCGCTCCAGGTCGTTGTTATCCATAATCAGTTCTCCGGTTTCCTGGTTTTCCCGAAAAACTTTTGTAGCATGCAAGATTTTGTCGACCAGCGTTGTTTTACCGTGGTCAACGTGCGCGATAATGGCTATGTTACGTAAATTCATTTGTTCTACTGTTGATTTTTTTGAAGGCGCAAAGGTACGACAATCGGCACAGAAAGCTATTTTAAATTTAGGTTGCTCGCGGCTATAATGGGTAGAAACGGCCAAAGTTATTTTGTTAAATTTTCTTTCAGGCTATACTTTTTTTCAAAAAAATAAAAATCCCTCTATCTTTGCATGAAAGCTGCAAGGGTAAGGCGCAACAATACAAAGAAACGAACCTAACATTTGCGTTACATTTAATTTTCAAACTTATTAATGGAATATAATACAACTAGGAACGAGCTGGCTCTGCGTGAGTATGGCCGTCATGTTCAAAAAATGGTGGAACACATCCTTACCATTGAAGACCCCGAAAGAAGACAAAAAAACGCCGAAGCAGTGATTGAGTTGATGGGCCTTTTAAACCCTCACCTGAAAAATGTAGAAGATTTTAAACACATGCTGTGGGATCATTTATTTGAAATCTCTGATTACAAACTCGATGTAAAATCTCCCTATCCGATTCCCACAAAAGAATCTGCAATGGCCAAACCCAAGCCAATGCCTTATCCCACTCGCTCCTCAAAACTGGCGCACCTGGGTAAAAATCTTGAAGACGTGATTGAAAAAGCTTTGGCAGAAACCGATGCCGATAAAAGGCAGGGTTTTGCAAATGCAATTGCTTATTACATGAAGCTGGCATATACCAACTGGCATAAGGAAACCGTGCATGACGATGCTATACAAAGCGAGTTGTCGGATATTACCGGCGGCCAGTTGGAGTTTACAAATACGCCTCACGTAAAATCTTACAGTCTGAAGGCAGATCTGGCGAGGGAAAGAAACAACGGATATGGCAAGCAACGCAATAAATTTCAGCAGCGCAGCGGTGGAAATAATAACAACAACGGTAACCGCCGCAACGGAAACACTAATGGTGGCAACACTTATAAAAAGAAACGATTTTAAAGATAAAGCGGCCTGTAAAAAAAATCCTGCAAAAAAATGCAGGATTTTTTTTGTTGAGAATAGACAGTAATAC
>MKRO01000244.1:5489-6846 GCA_001896965.1 Sphingobacteriales bacterium 41-5
TTCGCCGGTACCGTAATTCACCTTCAAAACTTTTGAGCCGGCAGGAATTTCAGGCAATTTTTTGGCGACTGCCGCTAAAGCTGCCCCGGTACTGATTCCCGTAAAAATACCCTCTTCTTTTGCAATGCGTTTTGCATAATCAAAAGCTTCGTCTTTGCCAACGGTTATGGCGCCATCCAAAACTGCGGTATTCAAAATTTCAGGAATGAACCCTGCGCCCAAACCCTGCAAGGAGTGCGGCCCCGGAGCGCCACCACTAATGACCGGGGAACTGTCGGGTTCTACGGCAAAAACTTTAAGGCCCGGCCATTTGTCTTTTAATAATTCGGCAATAGCAGTGATGTGGCCGCCCGTGCCAACGCCGGTTATAATATAATCCAGCCCTTCGGGAAAATCGTTCAAAATTTCCTGCGCGGTCGTTTTACGGTGGATTTCAGTATTTGCCTGGTTATTAAATTGCTGCGGAACCCAGGAATTGGGCGTTGCGGCTGCGAGTTCGTTTGCCTTTTCAATAGCGCCTTTCATGCCTTTTTCGCGCGGGGTTAAAACAAATTCGGCGCCGTAAACACCCATGAGTTTTCTGCGTTCCACGCTCATGCTTTCGGGCATTACCAAAATTAGTTTGTAACCTTTAACTGCTGCTACCAAAGCGAGGCCAATACCCGTGTTGCCGCTTGTAGGCTCAATGATGACGGAGTCTTTATTTAATACACCTTTTTGCTCTGCGTCTTCAATCATTGCCAGCGCAATGCGGTCTTTAATGCTCCCGCCGGGATTTGCTTTTTCCAGTTTGATCCACACTTCGTGGCTATCGCCAAACAAACGGTTGATTTTTACGTGTGGGGTATTGCCGATTGTTTCTAAAATGTTGTTTGCGTTCATGTGTCGCGTATTTAAATATTTGTATTTTTAGTTCAGAAGTTCATTGAAATCTATTCTGCCGATGAACCGATTTTACACGATTGTTACAGGCGAGCCTGCCAGGTCAGTTGCCAGACACCCGGCGGCGTCAATAAAATTATATCACAAAGTTTAACGCCAGTTCACTTTCCGGAATATTATCCTTTACGGTGATCTCACTTTTGTGATATACCAGTGAGCTGGAGGGCACACTGTTGGTGAGCCATACGTTTCCGCCGATGATGCTTTCCCTGCCCACAACCGTTTCGCCACCGAGAATTGTGGCGTTGGCATAAATGATCACGTTGTCTTCAATAGTTGGGTGGCGTTTTGTTTCCGACAATTCCTTGGCCACATTCAACGCGCCAAGCGTTACGCCCTGGTAAATTTTAACGTTTTTACCAATGATCGTTGTCTCGCCGATTACGATACCGGTGCCATGGTCAATAAAAAACGG
>MKRO01000245.1:0-2847 GCA_001896965.1 Sphingobacteriales bacterium 41-5
CCAAGTGACAATCCGGCAAAAATCCTGTGTGTACCGAAAATACCATCGAGTGTTATTTCCAGCACTTCAATATTTATGATGATAAACCCTGCGTACACAAAAAAATGCAATACGCCAACCAGCGGGTTTTGAAACATTTTCTTTTGCCCAAATGCAAGCAGCAACACATTATTCCAGCGCTGCGGTTTATGATCGTTAATGGCTTCATCCCGCCCAAGAAGAATATTCCTTCTGATTTGACCAGCCTTTTTGTAAAAGAGAAATATAGCGAGCACCGTTACTCCAAGAAATAATATTTGTTGAACCAGTTGCATATTCAAATGAAAACTTAATAAATGCAATTTACGGTTTGTTTGCTACACAATTCATAATTTAGCACAAAACCAGGCATCATAAAATGAGCGGCAATAAAAATTATATTCTTGACGCGGCGGTCATCGAAAAAAAGCTGAGCAGGCTCGCGCTTGAGGTTATTGAAAATAATATTGATGAGAAGGAATTGATCTTTGTCGGAATTGCCGACAATGGAACTGTACTCGCGAAGCATATTAAAAAAATAATTGAAAAAGAAAGCGGTATTAAGATCAGGTTGGTGAATCTTACGATGAATAAAAAGAAGCCGGAGGCAATAGGCCTTAGTGAAAAAATAAATTTTGATGAGAAAATCATAATTATTATTGACGATGTTGCCAACAGCGGTAAAACCTTATTGTACGCCCTGAAACCTTTTCTTGATTACCATCCTAAGAAAGTTCAGACGCTTGTTTTGGTAGAACGAAGCCACACCCTTTTTCCTATCAGCGCCGATTACAAAGGACTTCAACTTTCAACAACACTACAGGAGCATATTTATGTAGAGGTTGAGGGAGAAAAAATCACCGGCGCTTACCTCGATTAATAATTCTTCAAAAGCTAATCTTAGGTCATTGTCATTCACAAATGATGAGTCAATAGCACTATTTTTGCTAACATTTGTTTGGGTATGAGTAATCAGAATTTTAGAATAAGAATCGTGACAGCCGCATCGTTATTTGACGGGCATGATGCTGCAATAAATATTATGCGCCGCATTTTGCAGAGTAAGGGTGCGGAGGTCATTCACCTGGGACATAACCGCAGCGTGTATGAAATTGTGGAATGTGCCATTGAAGAAGATGCGCATGCAATCGCCATCACCAGCTACCAGGGCGGCCATGTGGAGTTTTTTAAATATATGAGAGACCTGTTGAACGAAGCGCAGTGCGGCCACATAAAAATTTTTGGTGGCGGCGGCGGTACTATCCTTCCCTCAGAAATTGAAGAACTTCACGCCTGCGGTGTTGCAAAGATTTATAGCCCCGATGATGGCCGCAGGATGGGGCTGGAGGGAATGATTGAGGATTTGCTTATAAAATGCGGTGCCTCCCCCACTTCTCCCGAAGGCGAAACAGAATGGCAGGGATCAGATTATTTTAAAGCCGCTGAAAATTGGAATGAGGCACCACCTCTTGCGGAGGTGAAGGACATACGAAAAATCGCAAGGAACATTACTTTGGCTGAGTTGGCAGGCCTTATTAAAGAAGATGATTTGCGTGATACTATTATTGAGCAGCAAACTCCTGTACACCCTTGGGCGGGAGCTGTTCTCGGCATCACCGGTACAGGCGGCGCGGGAAAATCTTCAGTGACCGATGAAATTGTACGGCGCTTTTTATACAGTTATTCTGATAAAACGATTACCGTAATTTCCGTTGATCCGTCAAGAAAAAAAACCGGTGGCGCTTTGCTGGGCGATAGGATTCGTATGAATGCAATATCTCACCCACGGGCCTACATGCGCTCGATGGCAACGAGGGAGGATAATGTAGGCTTGAGCAAATCTGCGCAACAGGCAATTGATATTTGTAAATCGGCGGAATTTGACATGATCATTTTAGAAAGTGCCGGCGTAGGCCAGAGCGATGCTTCTATTGTTGATTTCTGCGATGTGAGCATGTACGTTATGACGCCCGAATACGGAGCCGCTTCTCAGTTGGAAAAAATCAACATGCTTGATTATGCCGATGTGATTTGTATCAACAAATTTGACAAAGCCGGCGCATTAGATGCGCTGCATGATGTTAAGAAACAGTTCAAGCGAAATCATCAGCTTTGGAGCGCTAAAGATGAAGATTTGCCGGTGGTGGGGACGATTGCGGCTCAATTTAATGATGCAGGGATTAATGAGTTGTTTGAACGCATCATGGAAAAAATTGAAGAAAAAACCGGCGTTACTTTTCATGGGCATGTTCAACATCATCCCCATTTAAAAGATACGCATAACAAATCACAAATCATTCCGCCAAAGCGTGTGAGGTATTTGTCTGAAATAGCTGAAACAATTAATCAATATGATAAAACTGTTGAAGAGCAGGCAACAATTGCGTCACAACTTTATCAATTACAGGGCGCAGCCGATCTCTTAGGAGCGGGATCCGGTGATGCATTGCTTCGTAAGATCGAAGCGCTGAACGCAAAAATTGATGCGCCTAATAGAAAGCTTATCGACAACTGGACGAATGTTCAAAATCAATTTGAGCAAAATGTATTTGAATACAAAGTTCGCGACAAGGTCATCAGCCAACCACTTGTTTCAAAATCTTTAAGCGGTACTAACATCAAGAAAGTTGTATTACCCAAATACAAAGATTGGGGCGATATTTTAAAATGGCAGTTGCAGGAAAATTTGCCCGGCAAATTCCCGTTTACCGCAGGAGTGGTTGAGTTGAAGCGCCAGGGTGAAGACCCCACACGTATGTTTGCCGGCGAAGGCAGCCCTGAAAGAACGAACAAAAGATTTCACTACGTCAGTATTGATCAGCCTGCAAA
>MKRO01000245.1:2888-6554 GCA_001896965.1 Sphingobacteriales bacterium 41-5
CCGGCACACCGCCCTGATATTTATGGAAAGATTGGAAACAGCGGCGTGAGTATCGCAACAGTTGACGACGCAAAAAAATTATACAGTGGTTTTGATCTTTGCAGTCCCAATACCTCTGTGTCAATGACCATCAATGGCCCTGCGCCAGTTATGCTTGCATTTTTTATGAACGCAGCGATCGACCAGGAGTGTGAAAAGAACCCCTCACTGGCTCTTCGCAAAGGAGAAGGAACCCTACCGAATTACGAAGGTGGTTTACCGAATGGTAATAATGGTTTGGGTTTAAAACTCCTGGGATTAAGCGGTGATAAAGCCTTACCCAAAGAGGAATATGAAAAGACAAAAGCACAGGCTCTTTCACAAGTTCGCGGCACAGTTCAGGCTGATATTTTAAAAGAAGACCAGGCGCAGAACACCTGCATATTTTCCACAGAATTTGCATTGAAAATGATGGGCGATGTGCAGGAATATTTTATAAAGAATAACGTAAAAAATTTTTACAGTGTCAGCATCAGCGGATATCATATCGCGGAAGCAGGCGCTAACCCTATCACACAGCTTGCATTTACGTTAGCAAATGGTTTCACATACGTGGAATACTTTTTAAGCCGCGGCATGCACATTGACGATTTCGCACCCAATCTTTCATTCTTTTTTAGCAACGGAATGGACGCCGAGTACAGTGTAATCGGCCGTGTGGCACGCCGCATTTGGGCAAAGGCGATGAAGTATAAATACAATGCAAATGAACGCAGCCAGAAATTAAAATATCATATTCAAACCAGCGGCCGTAGTTTGCACGCGCAGGAAATTGATTTTAATGATATTCGCACAACATTACAGGCGCTGTATGCGATTTATGACAATTGTAATTCGCTACATACAAATGCTTACGACGAAGCAATCACAACCCCAACTGAAGAAAGCGTTCGCCGTGCAATGGCAATTCAATTGATCATAAACCGCGAGTTAGGAACCGCAAAAACTGAAAATTTTAATCAGGGTAGTTTTGCTATTGAAGAACTAACCGATTTGGTTGAAGCGGCCGTTCTTGCTGAGTTTGACCGCATTAATGACCGTGGCGGGGGACTTGGCGCCATGGAAAGAATGTACCAGCGAAACAAAATTCAGGAAGAGAGTCTGTTGTATGAAACGCAGAAGAGCAGTGGCGAATTGCCGATTGTTGGTGTTAATACATTTCTCAACAAACAGGGTAGCCCTACTATTTTGCCCGATGAAGTGATCAGGAGTACCACGGAGGAAAAGGAGCAGCAAATTAAAAACCTTCAGGCTTTTCACGAACGTAATAAAAATAAATCTGAGGAAGCGCTGCAGAAGTTAAAATCAGTTGCGCTGAACAACAAAAACATATTTGCAGAACTGATGGAAACGGTAAAGTATTGCTCGCTCGGGCAAATCACTCATGCTCTTTACGAAGTGGGCGGTCAATACCGAAGGAGCATGTAGCAGCGGTTTAAACAGGATCTTCCTGAAAATTCATCGTTAAAGTTTTTGATCAGAATTATAGAGCCATCAGAGAAGATATAAATTGAGATTTGATAATTTCCTATTACTATTTTTCAACGAATCTTTTATCTACATCACATTTCAGATTTTCAGGAAGACCCTGGATTATTCACGCATACAATAAAAAAGTGTAAGCCTTGTCACACTTTTAATTTTCTAATATATTCCGCCACCCGATGGGCCTCTGCCGGGATAACCCATACCTCCACCCCACTCGCGTCTCCTGTTATCTTCACCCGATGACGAGGATGAGCGGCCTGTGCCAAAATTTCTAAGTTTGTAAGTAAATGTTAGCATGAAATATTGTTGTAGCACCTGGCTTTGTGAATCGGTGATTATATTACCCGACGAAACGGTTCTGGTAATGCTTTGATTTTGTTTCAACAAATCAAATACTGAAAGTTTTAGCTCACCGGCCTGGTCTTTCAGGAATTTTTTGCCTGCTCCGGCATTCCACAAAACATAATTTTGATTGTACCCTTCAGAGTAGCCTGACGTCCCCTGGTAGGAAATATCGTTCTGTAAAAACCATCCGCTTTTTGACAACCAGTTGAATTGAAGGCCCGCAGCCTGATTTTGGTAATTGGTTGTTGAGAAAGACTGGTCTTTGTTATTGTTTGTTTTTGCTATGTTTTTGTTGATATCATAATAAACCTGAAAATCAAAGTACTCGCTTATGTTGCTCGAAAGCCCTAAACGCCCATTATAATTAATAGAATTTGTAAGCGTTGGAATATAGTCCACCAACCCTGGAATTTCAGTATAGTTGGCGCCAAAGTTTACGTTCATGTTCGACTTAATAAAATTGATAGGCATGTAATAAGTAAAGAAGGAGCTCAGCCTTTTATAACCGTTTAGATTAACGGGTTTTGATAATTGCGCACCTCTGTTTATCTGCGCCCCCTGCTCAATTACAGTGTCACGGGCAATAAAATAGCTCGCGTTGGTTATATAATCGTTCGTGGTCTGTGCAAAAATGTTTGCAAAAAATCCATTGTTCTTTCTGGTATTCGTATAAGAATAACGAAAGGAACCGAAATGAGAATAGGATTGCGAAAGGTTCGGATTGCCCACACTCGGCCTCGTAAGGTTTGCGGTGTTTGGCACATCCTGTAATTGATCTATCGAGGGGAAGTTGGTATTGGCTCTATAAAAGACCCTGAAGTTGCTATAGTTTCCTATTTTTTTCATCCACCGAAGATTTGGTAAAAAGTTGTTGAATTGCTGGTCAACCGAAGATTGATTGGGATAGATTCTTTCGCTCCTCAACTGCGAATTTTGATAATCTACACCAAAAGACAACTGGTTGTCCCTGCTTTGCCCTAAACGATAGTTGATGCCCGCGTTATTGGTGATGATTTCGTTGTCGAATTTATTGGAGTTGTTGGGAATAAAGATCGTATAATCAGTCCCGTCAAAACCGTTGGCCATTTGATCCGCACGGCTTATTTGCAGGCCCGGCGAATAACTTATCTCAATCATTCCTTTTTTACCAACCGGCTCCGTATAACCCAGCCTGCCGCTGTAGTTTTCGGTGTTTCGGTTTGAAATAGTTTGCCTGTCTTGTAACGAATCAGTAAAAGTTCCGCGGTTGAATAACCGGGAATTATCATAAACATAGCTATCCCCATCATTTTTGCTAAAACTGGAATTAAATGATGCGGAAAAAGTACGGCCTCTTTTTGCAAATGAGTGCCGGAACATGATCAGGTTCCCAATATTATAACCATGCCGTTCTGAACTATTATAACCTGATGATCGGGTTACAGAATCCTGCGCTGCTAATGCACCCGGCTGTAAATACGAGTAGTCATAAGAGCTGGAATTTGATTTATTATTTTGAAAATTCAGGCTGGGAATAATATAGAGCGTGTTGGATGAGTCAATCTTGTATTCCACCCTCATATTAACCCTGTGATTGAAATTATTTGAGTGGTTTTCTGATTCACCGTAAGAAAACAATAAAGTATCTTCTGAATTCAGGTAAGGTCTTTGTTGCCTGTAGCTGGAAGCGTTATTGTTATTACTATTGTTAAAAAAGTAACTTCCAGTAACGTTTACTTTTTGTCCCCATTTATCGCCATAGTTGATACCAAACGCATTGGTTGTATTAATTCCGGGGTTCGTGCCAACCATAAA
>MKRO01000245.1:6590-7097 GCA_001896965.1 Sphingobacteriales bacterium 41-5
GCCACGGCCACCACGGCCACCGCCGCCACGGCCACCACCACCTCCGCTGCTTGTGACTCCCAAAAGATCCTGGCTCCCAAAATTCTGCTGGTTTACATTATTAAAATTGCCAATGAAGGACAAGCGCCTGTCGCCATTAAAAAAGCTCATATTGCCGCCCGCCTGGTAACGGTTGTCGGTTCCATAACCTGCGTACACACGGCCAAACTGGCCGTTTTTAACGCCGCCTCGCGTAACCACATTGATCGCTTTTGAGGAATTGCCGTCATCAAACCCTGTGAGTTGTGCCTGCTCGCTTAATCGGTCGTACACCTGTATTTTGTCCACTAATTCAGATGGCAGGTTTCTGAGAGCTGCCGTAGCATCGTCGCCAAAAAAATCCTTTCCGTCAACGGTTACTTTTTTCACCTGCTCGCCCTGCGCGGTCACCGTGCCCGTTTTGTCAACCGTAACACCGGGCATCTTTTTAATAAGGTCTTCAACCGTTGCATCGGGATTCATTTTGTA